>CAYSFY010000020.1:1535-7500 GCA_964430285.1 uncultured Desulfobulbia bacterium | reverse complement strand
GGGGAGCAGATCACTTTCAGCGGGCCTTGATAGATGGTGCGGCTGAAGGGGAAGGTCCAGGAGCTGTTGGCGAGCAGAAAAAAGAGGGCCTGTGCCCATTTGCGCACCCTCTCCATCAGCCAACCCCGATGCAGCTGAGGCAGACCTGCCAGGCCTGTTCCAGGACCCGGCCCGGCTCCTCAAGGGCGATACCGATGATCATCATCAGCACAAAAAAGCCGATGGTGATGAACGGGGCCTTGCGTGGCGCAGGGGAGCTCTTCGTGCCGGCCATGCTTAGCCCAGGGCCTCCCGCAGCCGTAGAACCTCCGGGTCTTCCAGGTAGTCGTCATAGCCCGACATGCGGTCTATCAACCCGTGGGGGAGGATCTCGATGATGCGGTTGGCCACGGTGGCCACCAGTTCATGGTCGTGGGAGGCGAAGAGGATGACCTCGGGAAAGGCGACCAGGCCGTTGTTCAGCGAGGTGATGGACTCCAGGTCCAGGTGGTTGGTGGGCTCGTCGAGGATCAGGGCGTTGGCCCCCACCAGCATCATCCGCGACAGCATGCAGCGTACCCGCTCGCCACCGGAGAGCACGGCGGTCTTTTTCAAGGCCTCTTCCCCGGAGAAGAGCATGCGCCCCAAGAAGCCGCGGATAAAGGTCTCGTCATCGGAGCCGGCCGGGGCAAAGCGCCTCAGCCACTCGATCAGGTTCTCGTCGGCGACGAAGTAGGGGGTGTTGTCCTTGGGGAAATAGGCATGGGTCATGGTCACCCCCCAGCGGAAGGTGCCGCTGTCCGGGGCCAGCTCACCGTTCAGGATCTGAAAGAGGGTGGTCTTGGCCAAGCTGTTATGGCCGACAAAGGCGATCTTGTCCCCCTTGTTCATGGTCAAGGAGAAGTCGGCGAGCACCTCGACCCCGTCGATGGTCTTGCTCAGGTGATCAATCTTGAGGATGATGTCGCCGCAGGGCCGCTCCGCCTTGAAGAAGACGTAGGGGTATTTCCGCGACGACATCGGCATATCTTCGATGGTGAGTTTTTCCAGCAGCTTCTTTCTGGAGGTGGCCTGCTTGGACTTGGAGGCGTTGGCGGAGAAACGCTGGATGAACTCCTTGAGATCGTTGGCCTTTTCCGTGACCTTGCGGTTTTCGTTCTGCCGTTGTTTCAGGTTCAGTTGGCTGGCCTGGTACCAGAAGTCGTAGTTGCCCACATAGACCTGGATGCGGCCAAAGTCGATATCCGCGATATGGGTGCAGACCTGGTTGAGGAAGTGACGGTCATGGGAGACGATGATCACCGTGTTCTGGAAGCGGAACAGGAACTCGGCCAGCCAGTTGATGGTCTTGGTGTCCAGCTGGTTGGTGGGCTCGTCCAGCAGTAGCACGTCCGGGTTGCCGAACAGGGCCTGGGCCAGCAGTACCCGCACCTTATCGCTACCATCGAGTTCCTTCATCTTTTTCTGGCGCAACTCTTCCGGGATGCCGAGACCGGAGAGCAGCACCGCCGCGTCGCTCTCCACGTCATAGCCGTTCATCTCCCCGAACTCGATCTCCAGATCGCCGACCCGGATGCCGTCCTCCTCCGATAACTCGGGCTGGGCATAGAGGGCCTCCCGCTCGATCATCACCTCGAACAGCCGTTGATGGCCCATGACCACGGTGTTGAACACCGTCTCCTCGTCAAAGGCGAACTGGTCCTGCCTGAGCACGGCGATACGCTCCCCGGGGCCCAGGGCGACATCGCCATGATCGGCTTCGCGCTCGCCGGAGAGGATCTGCAGAAAGGTGGATTTGCCGGCGCCGTTGGCGCCGATGAGGCCATAGCAGTTGCCAGGGGCGAACTTGATGTTGACATCCTTGAAGATGACTCTCTTGCCATAGGCAAGGGAGATGTTGATGGCGCTGATCATGCGTGAGGGATCCTTGCTGAAGAGTGCGTGCTGCGTTAATGGTGGGTTCGGCACGGCCGACGGACGAATAAAAAAACCACAGGGAGGTGCCCTGTGGTCATTTTTAAGGAAAAAAATATAGCATCATTACCTCATTCCGGCAATCACTTTTGCCATCCGTTTTTGCCAACCGCCCGTCAGTGCGGCCTTCAGCGACAACAAACGGTTCCCAACAATTAAAAAAATTGACAGGCCAAGGCCCTTTTCCTATTCTATAGGCCACACCGGCAGGTATCGATGATCCGTATTTCAACTAGAGGGCAAAAGGGTGTTTTATGAATAAGACCAAACTCAGTACTAAAATTATCGGTGGCTTTGGCATCGTGATTGTGCTCATGATCGGGGTGATCGGGGTCTATCAGTTCTCTTCCATCACCACCACCGGGGGCTTCAAGGAGTTGGTGAGCGAGGATGTCGCGGTCGAGCGCCATGCAACTGTTGCTGATCTCCAGTTGGAGCGGGCCTTGCGGGCCACCAGCGACTTTGTGGCCACCAAGGAGTTGAAGGACATGGACGAGCACGCCAAGGCCGTTGGCGGTATCATTGAGCACCTGTCCGCCATTCAGACCGCGGAGCAGGATGACCACCCTGAACAGGCCAAGGCGGCCGCCGGGGCTATTACCCTGGTCGGTGAATACCGCGCCCATGTCGACGAGTTGATCAAGGCCTATCAGGCCATCGGCTTGAACCACGCATCCGGTTTGCAGGGCCAGTTCCGCGATGCGGCCCATATCATGCAGCAAGTCATGCCGGAACACGATCTCGATGCCTTGGATGTTGTCCTACTCGACATGCAGGTGGCGGCCCATGCCTATCTGGACGCCGGGGACACGGCCACCGCCGAGGCCTTCAAGGCGGCGATCGCCAGCTACGAGACCGCCCTGACCGCCTCGTCCTGCGACCCGGTGGCCAAAAAGGCCATGCAGGAGGCACTGGTTTCCTACAAGGCCGCCGCCGACAAGCTGGTGGCCAACCCTGCCGGTGACGACCGCGAGGGACTGGTGCAGGCAGTGGAGACGGGGACCGAGGCCATGGAGAAGGCCCTGAATTCGGTCAAGGTCTCCGGGGTCATTGCCATGATGCTGGATATTCGCAAACAGGAAAAAGACTACCTGCTCCGTCGCGAGGCGAAGTATGTGCAACAGACCGCGGAGGCGGTGAGCAAGCTGAAGCAGGCCTTTGCCCAGGCCGGCATCCTGCAGGAGCACGTCGATGCGGCCAACACCCAGCTGGATGCCTACCAGCAGGCCTTTACCGCCATGGTGGCGCAAGATGCCGTCATCGTCAAGGCCAAGGAGGAGATGGCGGAGGTTGCCGGCCGTATTGACAGCGCGATCAAGGGGATTGCCCAGGAGACCGCCACGGTGGAGGCCGAGGCCGCCGTCCAGATCAACAGCCGCGCCCGATTTTTGGCCGGCATCGCCATCGCCGCCAGCGGCATCACCATCCTGCTGGCCATCGGCATGGCCATCGCCTTGGTCCGCGCCATCTGCGGACCCATCGACCGGGCGGTGAAGAGCATGATCTCCGGTGCCGAACAGGTGTCGGCCGCCTCCGGCCAGGTCTCCTCCTCCAGCCAGGCCCTGGCGGAAGGGGCCAGCGAACAGGCCGCCGCCATTGAAGAGACCTCGGCCTCCATGGAAGAGATGGCGGCCATGACCCGCCAGAACTCGGACAACGCCGGCCAGGCCGACACCCTGATGCGGGCATCCCTGGCCACCATCAAGGAGGCCGATGACTCCATGACCGAGATGGGGCGCTCCATGAACGAGATCGCCGAGGCCAGCGCCGCGACCTCCAAGATCATTAAGACCATCGACGAGATCGCCTTCCAGACCAACCTGCTGGCTTTGAACGCGGCGGTGGAGGCGGCCCGGGCCGGCGAGGCCGGGGCCGGCTTCGCCGTGGTGGCCGAGGAGGTCAGAAATCTGGCCATGCGCTCCACCGAGGCGGCCAAGAATACGGCCCAGCTGATCGAAGGGACGGTGACCAAGGTGATGAGCGGCAAGACCATCGTCGACCAGGCCACCCAGGCCTTCCAAGGGGTCGCAGAGAGCAGTGCCAAGGTGGCGAGCCTCATCGGCGAGATCGCCACCGCCTCTAGGGAGCAGGCCCAGGGATTCGGTCAGATCAATCAGGCCATCACCCAGATGGACTCGGTGACCCAACAGAACTCGGCCACGGCCGAGGAGTCCGCAGCCGCGGCGGCGGAGTTGAACGGTCAGTCCGCCGCCATGATGGCCATTGTTAAGGAGATGCAGAGCTTGGTCAACGGTGGCGGTGCACCCCCCGCGGCCAAGCCTGCCCCCGCCAAGGTCAAGGCGATCGCCGCCCCGGCCCCCACCCCCGCGGCCAAGTCCCTGGCCAAGCGGGTGACGGCCCCGGCCCCCCGGCCCCCGGCCAAACACGTGCTGCCGCCACCAGCGGCCAAACGGCCAACCCCACCACCCAAGCCGGCCCCTCCCCGCGGCACGGGCGCGGTCAACCCCGAGGACGTTATCCCCATGGACGACAACGACTCCTTTGAGGATTTCTGAGACGGCAGGCGTGAAAACGATTTCCTCGATTCTCTGTCTTGCAAGCCCGGACAACATGAGGTAGGGTAACCAGCCGCTACCATGGCGCAAAAAAATGGCGTAACCCGAGTTTATTGTAAGACAACTTCACCCTTGTATTTGAGGCATGTCGATGGCTAACCAACTTATTTTTGAAATTGGCACGGAAGAGATCCCTGCCGGCTATCTGATGCCGGCGGTGGAGGCCCTGCAAAAAAATCTGACCGCGGGTCTTGCTGCCCTCGGTCTGACCTTCGGAGAGATGAGCGGCGCCGCCACCCCCAGGCGCTTGGTGGTGCGGGTGGATGACCTGCTCTCCTGCCAGCCGGACCGGGTGGAAGAGGTCCTGGGGCCACCGAAAAAGGCGGCCTTTGACGCCAATAACCAACCCACCAAGGCGGCGGAGGGGTTTGCCAAGTCCCGAGGGGCCGCCCTGGCCGACATCCTGATCGCCGAGACCCCCAAGGGCGCCTATCTCATGCTCCGTCAAGAGCAGAAGGGGCAGCAGACCCGGGACCTCCTTCCCGGGTTGCTGCCCGAGATGATCAAGGCCATTCCCTTCCCCAAATCCATGCGCTGGGGGGCGACCAAGACCACCTTTGCCCGCCCGATTCAGTGGCTCTTGGCCCTCTACAACGGCGAGACCATCCCCTTTGCCGTGGACGGGGTCGGGGCGGCGGGGGCCATGACCTATGGCCACCGCTTCATGGCCCCGGAGGCCATCCAGGTCCGTGACTACGAGCAGTACGTGACCACCCTCAGGGAGCACCATGTCCTGGTGGAGCCCGAGGAGCGCAAGGCCATGGTGGTGCGGGAGATCACCCGGGCGGCCGCCGAGGTTGGCGGCCATATCCTACCCGACCCCGAGTTGGTGGAGACCGTGGCCCATCTCGTTGAGTACCCCCATGCCATTGCCGGCACCTTTGACCAGAAGTTTTTGGCCCTGCCCAAGGATGCCCTGATCACCTCCATGCGGGAACACCAGAAGTACTTTGCGGTGCTCAATGACAGCGGGCAACTGCAGGCGAGTTTCATCGCCGTCAACAATACCCGGGTCAAGGACCCCGTGCTCGGCGCCGAAGGGCACCAGCGCGTGCTCAGGGCGCGCCTGGAGGACGGTCTCTTCTTCTTTAGGGCGGATCAGCAGACCCCCCTGGCCCAGCGGGTGGATGACCTGGAGGGCCTGGTCTTTCAGAACAAACTGGGCACCATGCTGGAAAAGACGAGGCGGGTCCAGACTCTGGCCCAGGGCTTGGCCCAGACCTTGGCCCCGGCCCTGAGCGCACAGGTGCTGCGGGCCGCCTATCTCGCCAAGGCCGACCTGTTGACCGCCATGGTCAATGAGTTCCCCTCCCTGCAGGGGGCCATGGGCCGCGACTATGCCCGCCTGCACGGCGAACCCGGCGAGGTCGCCGGGCTGTACGGCCGCCTGTTCACCGCGGTGGCCGTGGCGGCCCTGCCGTTCGCCCTGGGGCTAC
>CAYSFY010000020.1:0-1525 GCA_964430285.1 uncultured Desulfobulbia bacterium | reverse complement strand
GGCGGTGGCCATCCATGAGCACTACATGCCGGTGCGGGCCGACAGCCCCTTGCCCGCGGGGGTCATCGGGGCCATCGTCGGCATCGCCGACCGCATGGACACCATTGCCGGTTGTTTCGGCATCGGTCAGGTCCCCACCGGCTCCACCGATCCCTTTGGTCTGCGCCGGCAGGCCCTGGGGCTGATCCGCATCATCGAACATCACGGCTTCGCCCTCTCGCTCAAGGAGTTGACCGTAAGCGCCCTTGACCTCTATGGCGACAAGGTGCTGGCCGACCGCGACACTGTCTTGGCCAGCATCCTGGAGTTTATCAAGGGCCGCTACTGCAATGATCAGGTGGCCAAGGGCATGGCGGCGGAGGGGGTGGAGGCGGCGGTGTCGGTGGGCTTTGACAATATCATCGATTGCCGGAAGCGTCTTCACGCCCTCTTGGCCATCAGCGACCAGCCCACCTTCCCCATGCTGGCCGGCGCCTTTAAACGGGTGATGAACATCATCAAGGGCCATCAAGGGGTCGTGGTTGATCCGGCCCTGCTCACCGACGAAGCGGAGCTCGGTCTGCACCGCTCCTTGCTGGCGGTGAGCCAGGAGGCCCAGCCCTTGATCGATGGCGGTGACTACCAGGCCGCCCTCATGGTCATCCTCAAGATGAAGGAGCCGGTGGACCTCTTCTTTGACCAGGTCATGGTCATGACCGAGGATGCTGCTGTCAGGGAGAACCGCTTGAGTCTGTTGGCCGCCATCGCCGCCCTCTTCTTGCAGATCGGCGATTTCTCCAAATTCAGTCAGTAGGGTTCACTCCTCAACCATCTGTGCGGGGCCCCCGATGAAGATCAACTATATAAATGATTATCGGGCACGGACGGCGGACCATTTCACGACCTACGTCCAGCCCGAGGAGATTCAACGGCTGGTTATCCGTAACCGCACCCTCCTCGCCGACATCGCCGCCAATGCCACCAACACCATCGCTCGCCAGGCCGAAGCCGCTCTCCGCCGGCAACTGCCCAGCGGGCGGGTGGACCTGTTGGTGTGACTTCAATTTCATAGGGAGAAGACCATGAAACAATTTATTGCGCTCTTGCTGCTCACTCTTTGCTGCGGGCTCTCCGGTTGCGGCTATAACACCATCCAGGGCAATGACGAGGCGGTCATTGCCGCCTGGGGCGATGTGGAGGCCTCCTACCAGCGTCGGGCCGATCTGATCCCGAATCTGGTGGAGACGGTGAAGGGGTATGCCGCCCATGAACAGGAGACCCTGACCGCGGTCACCGAGGCCCGGGCCAAGGTCGGCCAGATCAAGATCGGGGCGGATGTCCTCAAGGACCCCCAGGCCTTTGCCAACTTCGAGGCGGCCCAGGGGGGGTTGAGTTCGGCCCTCTCCCGCTTGATGGTGGTGGTGGAAAAGTACCCCGACCTCAAGGCCAACCAATCCTTCCAGGACTTTCAGCACCAACTGGAGGGGACCGAGAATCGGATCAACGTGGCTCGGGTCCGCTACAACCAGGCGGTGCAGGTGTTTAA
>CAYSFY010000019.1:33602-36813 GCA_964430285.1 uncultured Desulfobulbia bacterium | reverse complement strand
GCCCGACTGACGCATGGCCAGCTCCAGACGGGCCTGGCCATAGTCGGCCAGCTCCCCTCCCAGATAGTTTGATTTGTAGTCCACGATATAGTAACGGCCCTGCCACTGGAAGACGAGATCAATAAACCCCTTCATGAAGGCGCTGCGCTCCCCCCCTTGCGCGGGCACCGGCTGGCCGTGCTCCAGGATCCCGCGCAGGGTCTGGGCCGAGACCGCGGGCAGACGGTAGTAGAACTCCAGCTCGTCCAGCCGCTCTCGGCGAGGGATCTCGGCCAGCCGCAGGCCGCTTGCCCGGTCCAGGGTGGTCTCCACCAAACGGGAGAGGAGGCCCATGACCGTGGGGCACCACAGCGGATCAAAGCCAAAGAGGGTCAACTTCTCTTGGATCAAGGCGCTGATCCGGGGCTGATCCTGTTCTTGGAAGTCAAACTCCTCCAGGATGGCGTGGAGGCAACTACCGGCCTGGGCACCGCGCGGGAAGCTGAACCTGTCCATCCCCATCTGCGGAGGTGGGCTCATCCCCCCGCCAATGCCGCCTGGCTGCTGTTGGCTCAGGGCGCTGTCATGGTCCGGCCCCTCGTCCAACAACAGCGCGGAGGGCATGGAGCCGGCGTCCGCGTGCTGTCGAGAAGGAACAGCGGCCCCAACCTCGTCGCCCGCCATGTGCAACGAGGTGAAGCTGTGCAGCCCCAAGTAGGGGTGCAGCGTCCGGGTGAAACAACGGGCCTCGCCAGGCACCGCCGTGGCCAGCTGCAACGAGGTCCCTGCCCCGCGTAAGCTGTCAGCCGCGACCCTGACCATGGTCCCCTCAGAGGCCCGGGCCATGGCATCGAACCCGGCCACAAGCCCCTCTGGCGTGCGTTCGCCAAACTCCCGCTCCAGAGTGGCGATGATCTCCTCGCTGGCAGCGGCACTCCCGGAGAGCAGGTACCACAGGGGTGAACTGGCGGTGGCCCACCGCTTCCGCGACCGCACCCGGCCCCAGAAGAGCAGGCAGCGGTTCTCGGCACGGGTCAAAGCCACATAGAGGAGCCGCAGCTCCTCGGCCAGCTGCTCCCGCTGTTTGCGTTCGCGATTCCGGTCAAACTCCTGCGAACCCAGATCCACCACCATCACCCCCTCTTGGTCATGGCAGTCAACCACCTGGGGGGTCTTGGTGTCCATGAACGAGGAGTCCCAGAAGAAGGGGGCCAAGACCACCGGATACTGAAGCCCCTTGCTCTTATGGATGGTGACGATCTTGATCAGATGCTCGTCGCTCTCCAGCCGCAGCAGGCTGGCCTCCCCCGGCCGGTCACTCTGCCGCCGCTCATTGAGCCAGCGCAACAGGGCGGCGGGCCCCAACCCCTCGCCATCGCCTGCCTCCTGCACCAACTCCTGGAGGTGACGAAGATTGGTGAGACGCCGCTCGCCCCCCGCCTGCCGGGCCAGCCGCGGCAACACCCCCTCCTTGGCCCACAGCTGGTTGAGCATGGCCGCCACCCCCCGCTCCAGCCAGCGCCGGTGGTAGTGGCCAAAGCGCTCCAGGGTCTCCTCCCAGGCGGCCTCATCCTCCTCCAGCTCCGCCAAGTGAAGGGCGTCGCCCCCCAACAGGCGGGTGGCCAAGGCCCGCCGCACCCTCCTTTCGTCGCGGGGGGCCGCAGCCGCCGTCAGGATGGCGGTAAGCTCCCTGGCCTCTTCGCTGGCAAAGACACTTTGCCGCGACGAGGTGACGGCGGTGAGACCAACCCCGGTCAGGGCCTCCTTGACCAGCTGACCCTCCCGGTGGTTACGCACCAGGATGGCGATATCGCCGGGTCCCAAGGCACGCCCCGGGAGCGGCACCCCATCCGCCACCTCCTCGAAATAGGCCTCACCCCTACTGGCCGCGGACAACAGCCCTTGCACGGCCAGCGCCACCCCATCCGCCACCAGGGTCCTGGCCGCCACGCGGCCCTCGGTGTCCGGAAAGGTCGCCAGGGTGAGCACCGCCGGGTCCATGCCCCGGACCACCAACCGCCGCCGGGCCCGCTCCGGGCTCCCCACCTCGCGGTAGTCGATACCGGGCAGGAGAAAGGGGGCCTGATGTCTAGCGAACAGGGCGTTCACCGCCCGGATCAGGGCGGGTTCGGAGCGCCAGTTGGTGGCCAGGGTATGCCCCCTCCCCTCTTGGCCCTTGGCCGCCTCAAGATAGCTGAACAGGTCGGCCCCCCGGAAGCCGTAGATGGCCTGCTTGGGATCCCCCACCATGAACAGCACCCCCTCCCCCTGGTAGATGGTGGAGAAGATCTCGTACTGCACCGGATCGGTGTCCTGAAACTCGTCGATCAAGGCCACCGGGTACTGTTCCAGGACCCTGGCGGCCAGGGCACTACCGCCCTCCGCCGCCCTAAGACCGGCCCTGACCCCGGTGAGCAGGTCGTCAAAGGAGACCAGGCCGCTCTGGGCCTTCACCGCCTGCAAGGCCGGTGCGCAGTGGTGGATCAGCTCGATCAGCAGCCCGCTCTGGGCCTCGTGCAGTTCAGTGAGCAGTTGCTCGGCCAGGGTAAAGAAGGGGTGGCTCGGGGTCTGGCCCGCCTTTTTGGGCTTGGTCCCCTCCACCAGCGCCCCTTGACTGAGGCTGGCGATGGCGGCCAGCGGCGGGATGGACGCGGATTGACGAGATGCCCCAGCGCCAAAGTAACTCTCCAGTTCCTGAAACCACCCCTGCAGGCGGTCCTCCCGAAAAGACTTTTCACTGCGGCTCAAGGCGGGGGAGGTGAGGAGGAGCTCACGGATCTCCCCCCCCTCGCTCTGCCACACCCTTTGCAAGCGGTCCATCAGGGTCGAATCCAAGGCCTGGGGCAAACGGCCGCAGCCATGACGGAGGGCAGCAGCACCACTAATCCTGACGGCCCGCAGGGGGAGGCGGATCTGGTCCAGCAGGGTATCCGGCGATACCCCCTGTTGGCAGAGATAGGCCACCAGGACCTCGGGCCAGGCGGGCGAGTGTTGCCGCCAAAAGTCGTCGATCACCTGCTGCAACAGGTCGTGGTCGTCCTCGACAAACTCCATCTCAAAGGGGAAGCCGCTCTCAAAGGCCGACTCCTGCAACACCCGCATGCAGAAACCGTGGATGGTGAACACCGCCGCCAGATCGAAATTGATCAGGGCAAGGGCGATCACCCCCTGCATGCGCTTCAGGTCCAACCCCTGGTCGCGGTAGTTGGCCAGCAAGGCGGTCAAAAAGGCG
>CAYSFY010000019.1:31660-33592 GCA_964430285.1 uncultured Desulfobulbia bacterium | reverse complement strand
CTCCAACAGGGCCAAGGCCGCAGCCAGACGGGCTCGGATCTTCTCCCGCAGCTCCTGGCAGGCGGCCTCGGTGTAGGTGACCACCAGGATCTTGTCCGGGGTGAGTTCCCGCTCCAACAGCAGCCGGAGATAGATGCCGGTGATGGTGTAGGTCTTGCCGGTGCCGGCGCTGGCCTCGATCAGGTGGTGACCGCTGAGGGGGATGCGGATGGGGTCCAGGGGGTGCATCAGAGCCTCCTCCCCCAGGTCAGGGCAGGGGCCAGGACCCGGGCCGCCACCTCGGGGAAGCCGTAGACGCCGGGGTCGCCAAAGGGGTCGCGATCACCGTAGACCGCCGCCAGATAGGGGTCCGCCACCCCCTCCCCTTGCCCAAAGAAGTCCCCCTCGCGCCAGCAGGCACGGGCGGCGACCAAGGCCAGTTCGCCATCCCCCTCCTTGCCGCTCCACAGCTTTCGGGCATAGACCAGGGAGGCCTTGGGGAAGAGCGGCAAGGGGTGCCCCTGGCCGAAACGGTAGAGGTCAATCAGGTCGAGGAGGGTGGCCCGGGCCTCGGGGAAGAAGGGGTAGCGCCACACCCCGTCGCGGAAGAGAAAGGTGGTGGGCCACTCTTCCTCGGCCGCGCCGGCGGAGAGGAGCAGGTGGTGGATCCAGGAGCGCATGAGATCACCCAGCTTCATGGCCATGATCCTCCCCGGACGATGGAGATAGAGACCGCTAGGCCACAGGCCGTCCACCACCCCGCTCAGGGTCACCCCGTCGAGACGCAGGGTGATGTCCCGCGCCGGCAAGGGTTCGTGGCCACGCAGGGCCTCAACATGGGCCGCCAACCGCCGGGCCTCCTGGTGGCAACCCTCGAACTGGCAGCGACCGGCCATGCCCAAGGCCACCTCGCCCTTCAACTGGGCAATGGGACAGAGGTCCTGCCCCCCTCTCCCCACAGCCAGGGCCTGGTCCGTCAACTGGGCCATAAGTTGGTAGCTATCAAGGCTGTTCAGGGAGAACCGTTCGCGTTCAACGGTCAGGTCGTCCTGCTCATCGAGATAGAGGCCGAGCCGGGAGCGCAGCAGGTGGCGCACCGGGTGGGTGAAGAAGCGGACCAGGTCGTCCACCTCAATGCTGGTCAGGGGCTCGGTGGCCAGGGTCAGCTCTTGGCCAAAGAGTCCGGCCCAGGGTTCATTGGCGTGCAACAGGGCACTGATCACCTGCTGCTCGCGGGAGTAGCTGAACAACGGTCCGGTAAAATAGCGGCGGGAGAAGGGTTGCAAGGGGTGGCGGGTCACCAACTCTTCGGCGCAGAGCTCAGGGGTCACCCCCAGCCGGCCGGCCAGATGGTCGATGAGTTCGCTGACCACCACCGACGGCGGCACCGGGGAGTTGGTGGCGCTCATGCCCACATAACTTAGGTAGAGAACCTCTCGGGCCGAGAGGATGGTCTCCAGAAAGAGGTAACGGTCGTCGTCCCGGCGACTACGGTCACCGGGGCGGTGGTGACCGGCCATCAGGTCAAAACCCGGGGCCTGCTCCTGGCGGGGAAAGGCAGTATCATTCATGCCCAGCAGACAGACTATCTTAAAGGGGATGCTGCGCATGGGCACCATCTGGCAGAAGGTGATGCGGCCGCAGAGGAAGTTGCCCATGGCGGTGGCCAGCCGTTTTTCCATGGCCACCCGCACCACCTCCAGGGGCAGGGGCTCGGCAAAGCCGGCCCGGGTGCTGATCTGGACCAACTCATCCAAGGCGGAGCGGATCTTCTGGCGCTCCCCGTGCTGACGCTCCCCGGGATCGAAAAAACGGTCCAGGGTGTGGGAGAAGAGCTCCCGCCACTGGGCCAGGGGGCGCGGGACCTTCTCGTCGCCCACGCGCCCGTGGTTACCCGGACCGCCGGCGCCGAACACCTGCGGCCGGAACTCGAGGCGCTCGGGATTGCACTTG
>CAYSFY010000019.1:31055-31650 GCA_964430285.1 uncultured Desulfobulbia bacterium | reverse complement strand
TTGTGGATCAGGGTCTGGCCGTCCCCCGGGGCCAGAAGGCCCATGAGTAGCCGCTCCAGGCCAGTGCGCCAGGTACCGACCGCCTCCGCCGGCACCCCGAAACGGGCACGGTCCTCGGCGGAGAGCCCCCAGTTGACCCCCACCGCCGTCACCCAGGCGCGGATCAGGGCAAGATCCTCTTCACTCATCCCCTGGCCCTGCTTGCCCTCGCCCGAGTGCGGAGGAAGCTGATGAAGCGGCGCGCGCTCCGCCGCCACGGACCCTGCCGGCGCGGTGTCCTCGTCCGCAAGCAGGGAGGACAACAGCAACCCCTCGTCCCACACCGGCGCGGACCGCACCAGATCCTGTTCCATCAAGGCCAGGACCTGGCGCACGGGCGCACGGGATGCCAAGAGGTCCAGGAGATCGAAGAACCCCTTGACCAGGGGGCCGCTGGCCCCGCGGTCGGCAATGGTGAACGGCAGCCGGGTCCCCTCCTCGGCCGGGTCGGAGAAGACCGCCTCCACCAGGGGGGCGTAACGGCTGATCTCCGGCACCATGACCAGGATGTCGTCCGCCTCCACGCGAAAGTCCTCCAGCACCGGGATGCCGAAGG
>CAYSFY010000019.1:25925-31045 GCA_964430285.1 uncultured Desulfobulbia bacterium | reverse complement strand
GTGGAGGATCTCCACCTCCCGTAGCGGGCTGTGGGCCGCGTGGATGCGGATCGACTGGTCCGGGCGGAGCGCGTCCGGGGTAGCGTCGGCAGAGGCGGCAGCAGGCGAGGCAAAGACCCGCGTCGCCACCGGCGGTAGCTTCAGCGCCGCATTCAGATCGGACTGGAGCAAGCGGAGCAGGGTCTCCTCCCCCGGCTCGACAAAGTGCTCCAGACCGGGCTGGATGGGCGCCTCCTGGAGCAGGGCCTGGAACTCCCGGCCCAGTCCGCCCAACCCCATCAACAGCTGGCACCCCTCGTCGAGATGGAGGTCCAGGCCCGGGTCCAGGGTCCCGTGGCGCAAGCCGGCCCGCACCATCTCCTTACGGCTGACCAGGTCGGCCCAGTAGTGGCCGCTGGGGGCAAGGAGGAAGAGGTGGACATCCATCCTCTGGGCCAATCCGCTAAAGAAGCGCAGTTGGCTGTGGGGCAGGGCCGGGATGCCAAAGAGGCTGATCCGCTCCGGCAGCTCAAGCCCCTCCCCTCCCCCGGCTGCCATCATTGCCATGAACCGCTGCATGAGGGCCACCCGGTGATCGGGACCGAGCCTGGCCACGAGCCCTTGCCACAGGCCGGCCTGCCACCCCTCGTCCTTGCCCAGCACCCCCGGCGCGGGGACCTGGCCCGCGCTCCACGCCTCGATCCACTCCGGCCGATGGACTTGGTACTGATCAAGGAGGGCCGCCACCTTGCCTGCCAGCTGATAACGCCTGAGCTCCGGCCCCTCCCCGGCAAGATAGGCCGCCACCCGGGCAAAGCCGGGCTGATCGCCCATCTCGTGCAAGAGTTGCATCACGGCCCAGCGCATGGTCTCCACCTCATAGGGGGATGGCCCGCCGAGCCCGGCAACGGCGGAGAGCAGCCGCCAGATAAAGGCGGCGGGAAAGGGGCAATCCAGGTTGGCGGAGACCCCGGTGTGACGGGCAAACTCCAGGGCCAGCCAGCGGGCCATGCCCTGGCTCTGGACCAGGATGGTCTCCGGCCTCAGGACCTCGGCCAGGGGGGTTGAGGTCACCTCGACCAAGTGGTCGAACAGGGACTCCATGCGGTTGGATTGGTGGAGGATGAACATAGGGGTGGTGGTTGACGAGAAGCGAGGCTAGGCCTGGGACACAAGGCCGGAAACGGGAGAAGCGGGTGGAATGGCCAATCGCCTACTCGGCCGCGATGCGGGTGAGGAAACCCTCCACCTGACTGCGCAACTCCATGGCCTGACCGGTAAAGCCACGCACGGCGGAGAGCACCTCGCGGGCATCGGCGGCGGTCTGCCGGGAGAGGTCCCCTACCTCGCCGATATGCCCGGCGACTCGGTCCATGCTGCCGGCCACGCTCTGCACGTTGCCGGCGATGGCGCGGGTGGCGGCCCCCTGCTCTTCCACGGCGGCGGCGATGGTGGTGGAGACCATGTCGATCTCGCCGATGGTGTTGCGAATCCCCTGGAGCACGGCCACCACCGACGCGGTCGCCGCCTGGACGCCTGCCACCTGGTCGGCAATGGAACTGGTGGCGGCACTGGTCTGGCCGGCCAGCACCTTCACCTCTTCCGCCACCACGGCAAAACCGCGACCGGCCTCACCGGCCCGGGCGGCTTCGATGGTGGCGTTCAAGGCCAGGAGCTTGATCTGGTCGGCGATGTTGGAGATGAGGCTCACCACGTCACCGATGCGGGTGGTGGCGGTGGTCAGTTTTTCCACCACGCCGTCGGCATTGGCCGTGGTGGAGACGGCCCCTTGGGTCGCGGTGGCTGAACGCGAGACCTGTTCCGTGATCTCCACAATGGCCAGGGACAACTCCTCGGCGGCGCGGGCCACGGCCGAGACATCCTGGGAGGTCTCGCCGGCCACCTTGACCGTGGCCTCGGTGCTGGTGGTGGCGTTTTCCGCCCGCGTCACCATGGCCTTCACCACCTCGCCCATGCCCTGGGCCGCGGTGCCGAGTCCCTGGAGCACGCTGCCGGAGTGCCCACGGAAATCGTCCATCAGCCTTTCCAGACGCTGCTGGCGGTCGAGCCGGAAACTCTCTTCCCGCTCTTCCTGGGCGGCCAACTCCCGGGCACGGATGGAGGTCTCCCGGAAGGTCTCCACTGCCCGCGCCATGTCACCCAGTTCATCCCCCTGCTCCCGGCAGGGGACGAGACACTCCAGCGCCCCGCCGGCGAGGGTGAGCATGGCCCCTTGCAAGGCCCGCAGGGGCACGGTGATGCTGCGGATGGTCATCAAGAAGAAGGCAAGCGCCAGACCGAGCGCCGCGCCAAAGGCGGCCAGGGCCAAGGTCCGGTAGTTCCGGTAGTGCTCGACCCGGCGAGCCAGCAGCTGATCAAGGTCATCCACCGCCACCCCCCACAAGGCCATGGTCGCCTGCTGGGCGGCCTGCCCTGCCTGCAGAACCGCTTCCGGGGAGGTCTGCTCGTCACGGGCCAGACGCTCCAACAGCCCGATAAGCTCCCTGGTGGCCTTCTCGTAGGCGGTCAACGGCGCGGCTAGACTGGGGGCAAAGGAGGGGAGAACGCCGTGGAATTGCGCATCTTCGTTCAAGGCCGTGGCGGTGCTGGCCTTGACCCGCTCCAGGTCACTTTCGGCCAGCATCCGCGCCCGGGTGGCGAGGTCGATCCGCTCATCAAGCGACAGGGCACCCCCTGACGCAGCAGGTGCGCCAGGTCATGGGTGATGGCCCCCAGCCGGTCCACGCTCTGGGGGATGGCGAGCAGGGTCACGTCCATGAGATAGTAGCTGTCCAGGTCCGGGTCGAGGATCAGGTTGGAGGTGTCACCGAGATGGCTGACCACCCCGCGCAGTTCGGCAATGAGCGCGAGGAGGCGCGCATCGGCGTCGTTGGCAATGCCGATTGCCCCAGGGTCTGCCAACTGTTGCCACGCCTCGCGCAGTGTGGCCACGGTGAGCATCTCCCGTTTGCGGATCTGCAAGCCCTGGGGGGTAAACTGCAATGCCTCGCCCAGGGTCTTATCGACCTCCGTCAACTTCTGGAAGGTCTCCTCAATGACCGCGGTAACCCGCAGCAGGGCGGCTTGGGCCTCAGCACGGCCGGCCGCCGCCTCGGACCGCAACAACCGGTAGCGGGCCACCTCCTCCAGCAGCCCCATCACCGGCCGTTGGTAGCTATTGCCGCGCATCTCCTGCACGGCGAAGTCGATGTCGTTGTTGATGCCGGCAATGAAGAAGTAGAGCAGCACCGCAAAGGGTACAATAAAGGCCAGGATACTGAGCAGCAAGCGGAGGGGGATCTTGAGGTTGCGCATGGGGTGCTCCGGGTTCAAATTTGACGGTTTCGCGAGAACCGCTCAACCGCCGCTGGCATGGCCAGTAACCAATTGAAATTACATTGGCAGATGGTCAGCTTCACGATTTTTTTGCGATTCCATCAAATTTGACGGTTTCGCGAGAACCGGGGCCACCGCAGTCGGCATACAATGTAACATGTTGATATTGTGTTGATGGATGGCAAGTTCATGGCCTTTTGGTGAGCCCATCAGCGTTGATGGATTCTCCTTCAATAGTCGAACCTCGGCGAGAAATCAATCTCTTTTGGCGCTCTGGGCTGGTTCAGAAATAAGGCAAGCAAAAACGGCAGGTTGGCAATCCGTGGCAAGATACTTTGGTGACCTGGAAGCAACTCCCCAGGTTGACAGGCTAGCTGCTGCGGAGAGTCATACCCCCTACAACCGATAGCGCTGAGTTATCGCGCCATGCCGGCGCTGAGAGGTCACACTTTGATGCCGGAAAAGACAGCGAAGCTGAAGTTCTGGTACCAACAGTTCACCTCGCCAAACCCCGCTTGCCGCAACCACGCCAGTTGGTTAGCCAAGGGGGCCATCTTGTCCTCCTTCATCCGTTCCAGGGCCGCCGTAAGTTCCGTGGGCGCGATGCCACTGGCCCGCACCTTGTGCAGCCATGTCTCCCGATAGCGTCTGTCGATCTCTGGGGTGGCCCCCAACACCTGGTCGGCGTTGATGAACAGGCCGCCCCGGGTCAAGACCGCCAGGATGTCGTAAAAGAGCCGGGCCTTCAACTCGTCGGCGAGATGGTGGATGGAGAGAGAGGAGACCACCACCTCGAACTCGCCGCCCAACCCTGCCGTGTAATCACCGGTGACAAATTGAACCTCCGCCGGCGCCTTGGCTAAACGCTCCTTGGCCTTGGCCAGCATCGCCGCGGAGATATCCATGAGCTGGATGCGCGCCCGGGGAAACCGCTGCGCCAGCAACTGGGAGAGCAGACCGGTGCCGGCCCCCAGATCAAGGACGCGAAAGCGGTCGTCAACGGTAAACGGGATCACCTCCAGCACCGTGGCGTAGAATGCGTCAAAGCAAGGGATCAGTTGCCGTCTGCTCTGGTCGTAGGTGTTGGCCGACAGGTCAAAGGCCTGTTTGATGGTGGAGGTGTCCATGGGTTTTATGCGCATGTGGTGGATGGCAAGGGGGATGGGGAGGATCAGCCTAATTCAAAGGTGGTGACGCCGAACAGGCGATCCAGAGGGAGGTCAGGGCACGGACCTTGGTACATACGCGCCGTCTCGAAGGCCACGGTCATCCGCTGTCCTGCCGCCAGGGCCACGGCCGCGGCATTCCGCTCCGGGGTGTCCAGGAAGATCGGTGACCCGGCCGGCACCGCTCCCTGCAAGGCCAGGAACAGCCGCGTGGCCAGCTCCGGGTCATCGGCAAACAGGGGGCCGATCTTATAGCCGCTGCGGCAGGGACGAATCACCCCATAGCCGGCCAGGGCGCCGTGATGGCGGATGGCCAAGGCCGTGCCCTGGGGCTGGGCGAGCCAACACGCGAGAAATTTTCCACGGTCGTCCGGGAAGAAGGGTTGGTCGTAGGCAAGGATCTCGGCAAAGGGGAGCGAGGCCACGGGGACGATGGCGGGGTCGGCGGGCACCCTGCCGCCGCCGCTCCCCTGGTAGCGGATGTTGCGATAGGCCAAGGCAAACCCGGACTTGCGGTAGTTCTCCTGCTGGCCAACCACGCCATCCAGGCCGATGGTGCGGCCGGCCAGGGAGGCAAGGCCCGCCTGCCACAGCCGCAGGCCGTAGCCCTGGCCCCGGTGCTCGGGCTTGACGATGTAA
>CAYSFY010000019.1:23189-25915 GCA_964430285.1 uncultured Desulfobulbia bacterium | reverse complement strand
GCCGACAAAGGCAAAGCTCGCCCCATACTTCACCGCCGACAGGGTGGCGATGGGCTCCGCCCCCAAGAGCCCCACCAGGAAGCCGCCCGGGTCGGCGCTAAAGAAGCACTGCGCGTCGGCGAGCCCCGGATTCCACCCCTCGGCTGCCGCCCAGTCGGTGGCCATCTCGACCTCCGGTCTGGTCATGGCGCGGATGGTGTACTCTCTCTGGTTCATGATTCCCTCCTGGTGTTGGCTGCTTTGCCGATGGCAGGTCCATGGCCTAGGGCCGGTGGCCGCCAGCAGCAAAGCAGGGGTGGCGTCGGGACATGAAACGCCTGGCGCTTGCCGCCTGTCACTCGCCGATGTCCTCTTGCCACAACTCCGGATTGTTGGCAATGAAGGACTCCATCAGCTCTCGACACTCCGGGTCATCCATCACCACCACCTCCACCCCCCGCGAGCGCACATACTCCTCCGGCCCGCGAAAGGTGCGATTCTCCCCCACCACCACCGTGGGGATGCCGTAAAGGAGCACCGCGCCGCTGCACATATCGCAGGGCGACAGGGTGGAGTACAGGGTGGCCCGCCGGTAGTCAGCGCCCTTGATCCGCCCCGCGTTCTCCAGACAATCCATCTCCGCGTGCAACACCGCGCTCCCCTGCTGCACCCGCCGGTTGTGCCCGCGCCCGACGATACGGCCATCAAGCACCAAGACTGAACCGATGGGGATCCCCCCCTCGGCCAGCCCCTGCCTGGCCTCTGCAATGGCGGCTTGTAAATAGATATCCATGTCTCCTCCGTGCTGAGTGGATCACTGCTGAGGTTGTGTAACGTGTTGATAGTACGGAAAGCAGTAGGCTGGCATACTCCTTCTCCTTGGTGACCTCGTGTCCCTGCCAGTAGTCGGTGAGCTTGTTGCGGGTCTCCTGGCCCATCATCCGCTGCTGGATCCATTTCTCGCTCCTGCCGTGCTGTTGCCAGAACTCCCGCGCCCGGTCGAGGGATCGGGCCGGGTCGGCCATGTCCCGCATCCGCTCGTAACCGACCTTGGCCAGCCAGAGCTTGATCGGTTCCGCCTTGGGGCTGGGGACGGATTGGATGAGACGCAGCAGGGTCTCGGGATCGGCAACATCGGTCAGGTATCTTTTGCCGTCCGCAGCCGCCATTTTCAGTCGGTTACATTTTGTAACCGACTCGCTGCCTTCTTTATTTAAACGATTTTTCAGTACCTTCCAGTAATTTCGCGCGGCTTGATAGTCGGGCTGTTGAATGAGTACCTGAAGGATATCCACTATGGAAAAGTACCATGTCTCCGTCTCCTCGTCATAATGACGGCGAATCTGTTTCCCTTCAAAAACAGCTAATGCTTTTTCCGTCATCGTCCCTCCGTACGTTGTTATTCTTTTTTCTGTACCGCATCCGATTCATTAAACACAAGTTTGTTGTTTATGCGGCCTCCTCAAGGGTAGCCCACGCCAGGCCTATCGTGCTTCGTGCGGACGGCAAAAGACGCGTCCCTCCGAGCAAAGCGACCACCGCCCCTTCGATCCCCCCTTGGCCCAACGCCGAAACTCGACGTTATCCGCCCCCCGTTCTCCCTGGCCGAAGAGCTTGCCTGATGCCATGGCGATTACTCCGCTTGCGCCAGCCAGGCCTGGATCATCCGATGAGCAATGGTGGAAGCATGGGGCAGGGTCGGTAGCTGGTGGCGGTGATACCAGCGCGCATCCTCGATCTCCTCCGCTTGCAGGACGAGCTCGCCGCCGGCATAGTCGGCGAAGAAGCCGAGCATCAGGGAGTGCGGGAACGGCCAGCACTGGCTGCCAAACCAGCGCAGGTTACGGATCTCGATCCCCACCTCTTCGCGCACCTCGCGGTGGACGCAGGCCTCCACCGCCTCCACCGCCTCCCCTGCCTCGACATAGCCGGCGAGGGTGCTGTAGATCCCCGGCGGGAAACGTGGCGAGCGGGCCAGCAAGAGTTCGTCGCCCCGGGCCACGAGCACCATGCACACCGGTGCGATGCGGGGGTAGGCCAGAAAGCCGCAGGCGGGGCAACTCCTCACCGGCACCTGCAACGCCGTCTCCATGCCGTGGCCGCAGACGCCGCAAAAGCGGTTCTCGTGTAGCCAACTCGCCAGCTGCTTGGCCCGGCAGGCGGCATCGAGAAAGGGGTGCGGCCAGCTCCTGAACAGTTTGCGAAAATCCGCCAGGTGCAGACCATCGGGCACTGGTGTCTGGCCGGGCCACGCCTGGATCTCATACCAGGTGTCACCGGCCTTGCCGATGGAAAGGCGGTGTGGTGGCGCAGACAAATCAGCCAGCGCGGTTTGCCCCGCCAGCGAGTCGTCAGCCGCCACCAGCAGGCTGTCGCCGATAAAGCTTAATATCACCCGCTGGCCCGTACCCATTGCCGGGCCAAAAGTCGGCACAAACTCGCCCGTGTTGTCGCTGGCCTTATGCATGCACCGCCTCAACGAACAGCGTTTGCTCGGCGCGGGGATTGGCAACAACGAACGACACCGGCGGCAACGTTCTCTTCATCTCCTCTCCACTTTGTTTTTGTTGATTTGACCAAGAAAGTCAGCAGGGTGGCGGATGGCTCGCCCCGGCGACCACGATGTCACCCTTCAGCAGCGCCCACCGCTTCTCATGTGCCATGATGTAGGCAACCTTGTCAATAAACTCGGCGGAGTAGCCGAATCGTTTGCGCAGATGAAAACCGATCTCGATCCCCGAGGTGAT
>CAYSFY010000019.1:21321-23179 GCA_964430285.1 uncultured Desulfobulbia bacterium | reverse complement strand
TAGCAGCTGGTCAGCTTCACGACTTTTTGCGATTCCAGCAAATTTGTCGGTTTAGCAGAAACAGCTCAACCGACACCGACACAGCGTGTAACGTATTGATAGCATGTAGGCGGATAGCGAGTTTTCGCACTTTTTGCGATTCCAACAAATTTCCCTTGCCCAATAGCAGCAGGCTACGGTACGTTGCAACCAATAGCAGTCAGCAAACGATCCCATCTCCAAACACGAGCGTGCACCCCATGACCCCTACCCTCCTCCTGCTAGCCAACAATTTGCTGCTCGGTCTCTATCTGACCGTGGCTGGAGGGGTGTGCGCGACGTAGCTGTTCACGAACCACTATCCCCCAAGGGCCACGGTGCAAACCGTGGCCCTTTTTTTTTGCCCAACGGCAGGCCCTCACCTGCCGCCACGAACCTGCCCCGCTCTGCCGTGGGAGCCCGTACCCCAAGGAGAACCAGCCATGCGCCCCGAGACCGTGAACAAGTACCGCCCCTTCCCCCCCGTATCCCTACCGGACCGGCAGTGGCCGAGCCGCGTTATCACCGGGCCGCCGCGCTGGTGCAGCGTCGATCTGCGCGACGGCAATCAGGCCCTGGAGAGCCCGATGTCGGTCCGGCAAAAGCTTGAGCTGTTCCAGCTGCTCACGGCCATCGGCTTTAAGGAGATCGAGGTGGGGTTTCCGGCCGCCTCCCAGGTGGAGTACGCCTTCATCCGCACCCTGATCGAAGAGGGACTCATCCCCTAGGATTTCACCATCCAGGTGCTGACCCAGGCCCGCGAACCGCTGATCCGCCGCACCTGCCAGGCCCTGGCCGGCGCGAGAAGGGCCATCGTCCACCTCTACAACTCCACCTCGACCCTGCAACGGAGGGTGGTCTTCCGCATGGAGCGCCGCGAGATCATCAAGCTCGCGGTCCACGGCGCCACCCTGATCCGCGAGGAGGCCGAGTCCATGCCAGGGGAGGCCATCCGCTACCAGTACTCGCCGGAGAGCTTCACCGGCACCGAACTTGAGTTTGCTAAGGAGATCTGCGAGGCGGTGCTGGCGGTGTGGCAACCCACGGTAGCGCGGCCGGCCATCATCAACCTGCCGGCCACGGTGGAGATGGCCACCCCCAATGTCTATGCCGACCAGATCGAGTGGTTCATCCGCCACCTCGCCGCCCGGGAGCGGGTGATCATCAGCGTCCATGCCCACAACGACCGGGGTACCGCCGTGGCCGCCACCGAACTGGCCCTGCTGGCGGGAGCGGAGCGGGTGGAGGGGACCCTGTTCGGCAACGGCGAGCGCACCGGCAACGTGGACCTCCTCACCCTGGCCCTGAACCTGTTTACCCAGGGCATCGACCCGGGGCTGGACTTCCACCACCTGGACCGGGTGATCGAGGTGTGCGAGCGCTGCACCGCCATGGCGGTCCCGCCCCGTCACCCTTACGCCGGCCGCCTGGTGCACACCGCCTTTTCCGGCTCCCACCAGGATGCCATCAACAAGGGGATGCAGGCCTACCGCGAGGAGGGCCACGGGCGGTGGCAGGTCCCCTACCTGCCGGTGGACCCGGCGGATATCGGCCTCGGCTACGAGGCGATCATCCGCATCAACAGCCAGTCGGGCAAGGGTGGCGCCGCCTATGTGCTGGAGGCCGGTTACGGCTTCAAACTGCCCAAGGCCATGCACCCCGAGTTCGGCCGCCTGGTCCAGGCCCTCTCGGAACAGGCCGGCCGCGAGCTGGAGCCGGCAGTCATCTGGCAGGCCTTTAGCGCTGAGTACCTGCACCGCGCCGAGCCCTACCGGCTGACCGCCTTCCAGATGTGGGACCGGCGGGGAGGAGCGCAAGAGGAGCAGGCCCAGGTCCACGT
>CAYSFY010000019.1:20026-21311 GCA_964430285.1 uncultured Desulfobulbia bacterium | reverse complement strand
GCGTGCGGCGGATCTCCGGCCAGGGCAACGGGCCGCTGGACGCCTTTTGCAACGGCCTACGGGCAGCGGAAGGGCTTGCCTTTGTCCTGGCCGCCTATGACGAACATGCCTTGCAGCCCAGATCGGCCGCCGAGGCCGTGGCCTATATCCGCATTGAGGATGAACAGGGGCGCCCCTTCTTCGGCGTCGGCCAGGACCGCGACATCATCATCGCCTCGGTGAAGGGGGTGCTGAGCGGGGTGAACCGCTGGTTGACGGCGAGGTAGGCCCAGCGGACACCGTGCTACTGCCCCGGCTCCCAGACCTCGGCGGTCATGTTGGCCATGGATGCCAGCTCGATCCTTAAGGGCGTGACAATGATCACGCAGTAATTGGGATCGTCAGGACCTTGAAAATAGGCCTGCAAGCCGTCGTACCAGAAGGCATGGCGCTCGGCCTTGGCCGTGGAGATCTCGGCGGTGCCCTCCACCTGTAGCCACGCGGTCGTGGTCATGATCTCTTTCGCCCCCAGGGAGAGATGCACATGCGGGTTGTGCCGCAGGTGGCGGACCTTGTCCGAACAGAGTGAGGTACAAAAGCGGAAGGCTAGCTCCGCATCGGCGCTGCCGACCATGTACCGCACCCACGGTTTGCCCTCCTCGGTGATCGTCGCCAGGTTGAGCAGTTGTGGTTCCTTGGCCAGTTGGTAAATCCTTTGTTTCAAGTCACTCATCTTCGTCTCCTTTCAGGTTGTCGTTAGTGGCTACTCCGTTGGCGGAGGCCCAGTTGCGCGCCTCATGGGCGACCAGCATCTATTCAATCAGCCCTTGTTGCCGGCGAAACTCCACCTGGTCCATAATCGCCATGGCGGTCTTCATCCGCCGAAATCCGAATCGGTCGTAAAAAGGTTCCTTGCCTGGGTTGGCAAAGAGCATGATGATCTCGGCATTCGCCCTCGCCAGCAGGTAGTTCAAGATCATGGTGCCGATGCCATGGCCCTGGTACGCGGGCAGGACCACCAGGTCGTAAATCGCGGCCCGCAGCGCCCCATCCGAGATGCCGCGTCCCGCGCCGACGAGCGTGCCCTCGTGATAGGCAAAACAGCGCATCTCGCTGTTGCGAAAGGCGGTTTCGAGCTTGGCGACATCTCTTCTGCCCAGAGGAGCCAACTCAATCACCGTTGCCAGTTCTACCCATGAGACCGACTCGGTCTCGTCGGAGAGCCGAATATCCATCGTTTATCTCCCGGTTCGTCCCCTTCCGGGGACAGCGTTGTATCTCCCCGCGCGCGGCGGGCTTAGTGGCC
>CAYSFY010000019.1:14569-20016 GCA_964430285.1 uncultured Desulfobulbia bacterium | reverse complement strand
GCTACAGATGATGGTCAACCAGCAAGACCGGCCCCTATTTCTTGGCCACATACTTGCTCTTGACATTAAAGGCAATCATCCACGCGGCCATGGAACGCTGCGGCAGAAGCTGCTGCAACTGGGCCGCGATGGCCTCGACGTCCCGGGAGTTGGCCGCCAGCTCCCGGGCCTTGCGGTCGAACAGCAGCAGATAGGCCTTCATCTCGGTGAGATCCTTCTTGCCGGAGAGGGGGCCATGGCCGGGGACTATTTTCTCCACATCCATGGCCTGGAGGGCATCGATGGTCCTGGTCCAACCGGCGATATCGCCATCGGCCAGGAAGGGGTGGAAGTCGGTGAACAGGATATCGCCGGCAAAGAGAATCTTGTGGGCGGGGATGGAGACCACCATGCTGCCCTCGGTGTGGGAGGGGGCGAAGTGGATCAGCTCCACGCTCTCGCCGCCCAGATCGATCTGCATCCGGTCGTTGAAGGTGAGCGTCGGCAGGGCGATCTGGGTGCCGACCATCTCCTCGGGCTTCAGGCCGAAGGCAGCGATCCCCTTCAAGGTATCGGCCCCCATCCGCTGCAGCGTCGTCCGGTCAGCCGTCTGGGAGATGATGGTGGCGCCGAGACGAGCAAAGACGCAGTTGCCAAAGGCGTGGTCGAGGTGGGTGTGGGTGTTGACCACATACTTGATCGGCAGGGTCGTCACCTTGCGGATATCGGCCAGGAAACGCTCCCCTTCCATGGCCGAGATCAGGGTATCCACCACCAGCACGCCATCCCGGCCGATGACGATCCCGGCATTGGCGGCAAAGCTGTGGCTCGGCGAGGCGTCTTGCTGGCCGACGTAGGCGTAGACGTTGTCAGCCAGCTTGGTCAGGCCGGCAAAGGCGTTCTGGCTGCACAGCAGGGAAACTAAGACCAACAACAGGGCGCATGTCTTCTTCATTTTTTCCTCCAGGTTAGTGTTTTTTGATTGCATCAAGTTAGTCCCCAGACTGGGGACTGATAACCATTTTTTTGAACGCCACGACCAACAACACGATGAACAGCAACTCCGCACCGAGCATGAGAAACATCAACAGGTTGGGCGAGCCATCGGCGACAAAGCCTATCAGACGACCGGCAACGATGCTGCCAAGAACCATGAGAGAGGCGATCAAGCCGAGGCGAACGGTCGCGGGGTGGCGAGCGCAAAGAGCGAACACCAGCCCGATGCCTAGCCCCATGCCTCCATAGCTGGCGCGCATATCAATGCAAGCACTGCTTGTTGCTGGGATCGCCTCGGTTAGGAGATAGGCAAAGAACCGAGGCGCGATACTGAAACACATACCGAAAATAATGAACAGAACGGCATTGAGCCAAAGCAGGGTTGTCGCAAATTTCATGGTCTTCTCCTTTCGTCTTTTTCGCCCAAGACCCCCATGGCCCGCTCCAGACCGACTTTTGCCACCAGGTGGTCGCGGCGGGCTTGGGCCAAGTTGCCCCGGGCCTGGAGCAGGTTCAACTCGGCGTCCTCCACCTCCAGGCGGATCTTGACCCCCAGTTTGAACCCCTTTTCGGCCATGGCAAGCAACTCCTCGGCCTGACCCACCGTGCCCGAGAGGGCAGTGACGATCTCCCGGGTCTCTTGGGCAACGTTGACCCCGGTGCGGATCTCCAGACTGATCGACTCCTTGAGCTTGGCCTCGTCGATGGTAAGCGAACGGCGTTCACTCTCGGCCTGGGCCACCTTGCCTTTCGTCTGCATGCCGTCGAAAAAGGGAAAGGAGAGGACCACCCCGGCGTTCCAGGTGGCACTGCTGCCGCTGCTCATGCCGCCCATGGCCAGCCGCTCCTCGCCGTAGCCGCCGTTCAGGTCGAGGCGGGGTTTGTCCTCGGCCCGGGCGATGATCACCAGCTCGTCGGCAATGGCCTGACGGTGGGCCAACTCCAGGAGTTCCGGCCGCCGCTCCCGGGCCAGGGCCAGGGCCTGAGCAAAGGTGGGGAGCGGGGTCTCGGCCATCACCAGGGAGCCCTGGGCATCGATATCCTCCGCAATCCCCATGAGGAAACGGAGCTGGTCGCGGGCGGTGCGCACCTGATTCGCGGCCCGGATCACCCCGGGTCTGGCGTTCTCCGTTGCCACCTTGGCGGCCAAGAGGTCATAGTCGGTGGCCACGCCCAGGGCCAGGCGGTGGGCGGCCTCGTCCCGGTGCCTCTCTTTTTGGGTCAAGTTCTGGCGGGCGATGGCCTCCTCCTCGTGGGCCAGGAGGAGGTCGTAGAAGGCCGTGGTCACCAACCGGCGGGTGTCCTGGCGGGCGAGGCGCAGCTCCTCGTCGGCAGTGAGGAACCCCTTGGCCGCGGCCCGGATGGCGGCCCCCAGCTTACCCCAGGTGAACAGGGCCTGCTTAAGGTTGACCGAGAGGGAACGGCTCTCCTGGGTCAGGGTGCCGCCCCCAGCCGTAAACGGATTTTGGCCCTCCTGGCGGACGACCTGACCGTCCACGGAGAGGTGAGGCAGGGCCGCTGCCCGCTCCTCCAGGTACTTGCCCTCCACCAGGCGGGAGAACTCTTTTGCCCTCTTGATGTCGTGATTCCCCTGCTCGGCCAACGCCAAGGCCTGATCCAGGGTGAGGATGCGGGTCTCGGCCGCCTGGATGGGGGCGGCGATGGAGATAAGGGCCAGGGCGAGGGTGGCGAGGAGAGAGAATTGTTTAAATTGCGTGTGCATCTCACTGCCCCCCCTGCCAGTGGCGTTTAAGCCATTTGCCCAGGTCGTCGGTGCAGGTGTACATCACCGGCACCACCAGCAGAGTGAGGATGGAGGAGGTGAGCAGGCCGCCGATCACCGCCCGGGCCATGGGGGCCCGGCCCTCGGCCCCGGAGCCCAGGGCGAAGAAGAGGGGGAGCATGCCGAAGATCATGGCAAGCGTAGTCATGACGATGGGCCTGAGCCTGACCCTACCCGCCTCCACCACCGCCTCGAAGCGGGGCATGCCATCCCGCTGTTGCAGGACCTTGGCGTAGTCCACCAACAGGATGGCGTTCTTGGTCACCAGCCCCATGAGCATGATCAGCCCGATCAAGCTCATGATGTTCACCGTGTCCCCGGTGAGCTTCAGCATCCCGGCCATGCCCACCACCGAGAGCGGCAAGGAGAGCATGATGGCAAAGGGTTCGAGAAAGGACTCGAACTGGGCGGCCAGGATCAGGTAGACGAAGAGCACGGCCAGGAGCAGGGACTCACCCATGTAGCCAAAGGACTCGGCCATGTCCTCGGCCTCGCCGGAGTAGTTGACCGAGTAGCCGGGGGGCATGGCGATACGCTTGGCCGCCGCCTCCACCGCCTTGACCGCCGTGCCGATGGGCAGGTTGTCGAGGTTGGCGCTCACCGTGACCAGGCGCGACAGGTCGCGGCGGTTGATCTCGGCAGGGGTGATGGCGGCCTCGGGCCGGGTGAGGGCGGAGAGCGGCAGCAGCCTGACCCCGCCGCTAGGGTCGGGCACCGAGATCTTCAGGTCGCGGAGCTGGGCCGGGTCGCGGCGCAGCCCCTCGGGCAGCCGGACCCGGACATCCACGGCATCACCATCCTCGTCCTCAAAGGTGGAGATGGCCTCGCCACCCACCAAACGCGACAGGGCGGTGACGATGGCGTTCGACGACACCCCGGCGGAGAGGGCCCGCTCCCGGTCCACGGTCAGCCGGTACTCGGGGATGTCGTGCTCCAGGGTGGCCGAGATATCGACGATGCCCGGCACGGTGTAAAGCTCCTCCTTGAGCTTCGCCGCGAGCCCCTTCAAAATGGCGAGGTCGTCGCCCTTGAGGTTGGCGTTCAGGGGCTTGGCCGCACTCCCCATGTCGCCGACGATCTCGATGGAGAAGGTGATGCCGGCGATCCCTTGCAGCCGCTCCCGCACCTCCCGTTGCACCTGCTGCTGGGTCCGCCGGCGCTCGCCCTTGTCGGTGAGCTTGCAATAGACCAGGCCGTCCCGCACCGTGCCGGCATCGCCGGCGCCGATGGTGGCATAGGTGTGGTCGATCTCCGGGATCCCCTTGATCCCTTCCAGGATGGCCGTCAAGCGGTCCCGGGTCTCCACAAACCCGGCATCCGGCGCGGTCTGGAAGGAGAGCTGGAACTCCCCCTTGTCCTCGGTGGCCATGAACGATGACTCCAGGGTGGTGAAGATCATCACCCCGCCCACAAAGGCGGCAAAGGCCGAGAGCAGCACTGTCTTCCGGTGCATAAGCGCCCAGCCGATGGCCCCCCGGTAGCGGTCCGCCGAGCGGTCGAACCAGTCGTTGAACCCCTCAAGCCAGCGGGCGATCCCCCGCCTACGGCCATGGGCACCGATGGCCGGGTCGTGCCAGCGCGAGGAGAGCATGGGGTCCAGGGTGAAGGAGACCAGGAGCGAGACCAAGACGGCAAAGGAGACCGTGACCCCGAAGGGGAAGAAGAAGCGGCCGACGATCCCCCGCATGTAGGCCACCGGGATGAAGACCGCGATCACCGACATGGTGGTGGCAAAGACGGCAAGGCCGATCTCGGCGGTGCCGAAGCGCGCGGCCTCCATGTGCTCCTTGCCGTGCTCCAGGTGGCGGACGATATTCTCCCGCACCACGATGGCGTCGTCGATCAACAGGCCGATGGCCAAGGAGAGGGCCATCAGGGTCATGACATTCAGGGTCATGCCCATGGCGTTCATGACGATGAAGGAGGAGACCACCGAGATGGGCAGGGTCACCCCGGTGATGACGGTGGAGCGCCAGGAGTTGATGAAGCAGAAGACGATGGCCACGGTGAGGATGCCGCCGATGATCAGGGTCTCCTTGACGTCGGCCAGGGACTCACGGGTCATGATCGAGCCGTCCCTGACCAGGGAGAGGGTCACCCCCGCCGGCAGCTCGGCTTCCACCTTGGCCATCACCTTTTTGATGTTGTCCACCACCTGCACCTGGTTGGCCCCGGACTGTTTGTAGATGTCGAGGCCGATGGCGGGCTCGCCGTTGACCAGGGCAAGCCGCCGCTCCTCCTCGGTGCCGTCGCGGACCTGGGCCACCTCGCTCAAGGTGATCGGCCGGCCGCCGCGTTCGGCAATGACCATGGCCCCGTAGCCCTCCACCCGCTCGGGCTTGCCCTCGATGCGCAGGGGGTACTCGCTCCCCCCGTGGGTGAGGCGCCCCAGGGGGGTGTTGGTGTTCTCGCCCCGGATGGCGGCGACCAGGTCGTTGACCCCAAGCCCCAGGGACTCCAGGCGGTCCGGGTCCACATCGACCCCCACCTCCCGGGTGAGGCCGCCCACCATGTCCACCTTGCCGACCCCGGCCACGCTCTCGAAGCGCTTCCTGATCCTTTTTTCCACCAGCACGGTGAGGTCGCGGGGGGAGAGGGCATCCGCCCGCACCGCCAAGGCCGCCACCGGCATGGCGTTGAAGTCGAGCTTCTGTAAAATCGGCTCCTCCACGCTCTCCGGCAGCTGACC
>CAYSFY010000019.1:12720-14559 GCA_964430285.1 uncultured Desulfobulbia bacterium | reverse complement strand
ACGGATGGCGTTGATCTTGGCCCTGGCCTCCTGGGCCACCTCATTCAGCTTCTCCTCCAGCCGGAATTCGGCGACCACTGTGGAGACCCCCTCCCGGGAGATGGAGATCACATGCTTGACCCCGGCCACCTGGTTCACCGCCTCCTCGATGGGTTTCGACACCTCCCGCTCCACGGTCTCGGGCGAGGCCCCGGGGTAGGTGGTGACGATTGAGATCACCGGGATCTCGACGTTGGGGAACATCTCCACCGACAGCCTGCGGTAGGAGAAGACCCCCAGGGTAACGAGCGAGAGCATGAGCACCGCCGCGAAGATCGGGCGTTTGATGGAGAGGTCGGAGAGGATCATAGTGCTGCCTTGGCCTCCCTGTTGACCACGGTCACCGGGTCGCCGTCCTTGACGGTGAAGCCCCCGCGGACCACGTAGCGCTCACCGGCCTTGGCACCGCTCGCGATCTCCACCAGGTCCCCCTCCACCGCGCCGGTGGTGACCTGGCGCCGCTTGGCAAGAGCCCCCTCCACCACCAAGAGCCCGGCCCGGCCTTGGTCCATTTGCCAAGCGAGCAGCGTGGCGCGCGGGACCTGGAGGACCCCGTCGCGCTGGCCGACGATGATCCGGCCGCTGACGAACATGCCGCCCTTGAGCCGCAGGTCCGGGTTCTCCACCTGGGCCACCACCTTCACCGCGCGGTCCGCCGCGTCCAGGAGCGGGTTGATGTACTCCACCCGGCCGGTAAACTCCTCCCCCGGCCTGGCCTCGGTGGTGAAGGTCAGGGGCTGGCCGATGCTGACCTTGGCCTGATCCGGGGCCGGGATGGTGACGGTGAGGTCGAGGCGGCTGTTGTCAACGATGGTGAAGGCCGGCTGCGCTGCCGCGGCATCGCTGGCCAGGTCGCCGACATTGATGGCGCGCTGGGCGACGACCCCCGCCATGGGCGCCCGCACCAGACCCTTGGCCAGCCGCGACTCGGCCTGGCTCCCCTCCTCGCGGACCGCCTCCACCTGGGCCCGGGCCGCCTCCACCCTGGCCCCCGCTGCAGCCTGTTCGCTCTCGGCATCGTCCACCATCTGCTGGGTGGCCAGTCCCGCCGCTTTCAGCTGCCGGGCCCGGTTTCTCTCGCGCTCGGCCCGGGTCGCCGCTACCTCGGCCTCGGCCAGGGAGGAACGGGCCAGGGCCAGGGCGGCTTTGGCCCGCCTGACCACGGCCTCGCTCTCGGCCATCTCGATCCTGGCCAGCGGCGCCCCCTTCTCCACCCGCACCCACTCGGTGACATAGACCTCCCGCACCAGGCCGACCACCTCGGTCTTGACCTCGGCCTGCTCCTTGGGGGCAAGGGTGCCGGTGACCCGAATCCCCTCCACCAGCCGGGCGGGCGCGAGCACAGCGACCTCCACCGCCAGCGGCGGCCGCTTGGCCACCTGGCTGGCAGTGGCCTCCCCTTGGCGGGAGCAGCCCGCGAGAGAAGCGATGGTGAGAATTACGAGGGCGACAAATGAAATGGTTCTGATCATGACCTGCCTCCTTGCGCAAAAGCGTCCAAAATGAGATCGAGCAGGACCACCAGCCGCGCCCGGTCCACCCGGGGCGGGGTGTGGCAGAGGCCGAGCTGCTCCTCCATCACGGTGTTCATGCACGAGACCACGGCCCAGGCCGCGTCCCCCGGGGCGACCTGGCGAAACTCACCGGCAGCCACCCCCTGCTCCACCAGGCCGGCCACCACCTCCAGCATGGTGGTGAAGTACTGATCTTGGGGAAAGTACGGCGCCCCTTGGGGCGGGCCGAAGAAGATGGCGTAGATCAGGCGCGTCACCTCCAAGTTATCGACAAAGCCGTCGAAGA
>CAYSFY010000019.1:0-12710 GCA_964430285.1 uncultured Desulfobulbia bacterium | reverse complement strand
GATGCGCTCCCGGGCCGGCCCAGGCGTCTCCGCCAAGCCGGCCAGGATCTGCTGGAAGAGGGTAAAGGTTGACGCCATCAACTCCAGATAGATCCCCTCCTTGTTCTTGAAGTAGTAGTAGAGCACCGGCTTGCTGACCCCGGCCGCGGCCACGATCTCGCGCACGGTGGTCGCCGCGTACCCCTTGCGGGTGAAGAGTTCAAGGGCCGCAGTCAGCAAGCGCTGGCGCACCGCCCCCTCGTTGTCAATAATCTGTTCGCTTGGTCCCACTGGATGCCTCTTGGTTTGGGTTAGGATCTCTTTGTATACCTACCGGTAGGTAATATGCCGGCCAGGGGTTGTCAAGGGAAATGTCCCCATGAAGCAGGGAGGAATTATGAAAGCAACGGGCTTGGGGGGGTGGGGGGAGACGGAGGGAGTCTGCGGCGGGTGAAGCACGGGCTCCCTCCCCGGACCGTGGCCGAGGCTGGGCGGAGCGAGGGCGAGGGCGAGGCCTTAGCCCATGCGACCGAGGTGGTGGAGGAGATGCAGAGCTGGCGGTTGCTGGGGCTGGGGATGCATCGGAAAGAGAGGGTGAAGGCGGCCGGTGGCCAAGGACGCTGAACGCTAGGGCGCTCCGGTAATTGCGGGCGCCACGATAGCTCTATGGTAACCCCATGGCCCCGCCGCTCTCCCGCGCCGAGGCCAGCAGGGGCGGCATCACCCTGCCTGTCGGCCGTCGCAGATGGTGAAAATGCCGTACTTGCGGTGCTGTTCCGCACAATAAATCTGTCAAGATTTCCGCTCGGCGTGGAAATCGAGATGCGACCAACCCCTAGGCAACCTGCACAGGGCCAAGATATAGCGGAAACCGAAAGGTGCCGCGCCCCGGTCAGGTTGACCTATTAGGCTTCAGTTCCCTACTTCCTTACGACTATGTCAGCCTTCGTTTTGCCGACCATATCGAACAACTCCTTCTGCTCGGCAGCCGGGACCTTGAATTTATCCAGGGATTTTTGAAACTCCTTGACCATCACGCCCCACTCTTTTTCGCTGATGTTCAAATGAGCATGGGATTCCTTCATCGCTTGCCCTGTGTATTTGCACGGCCCGCCGGCCAACTCGCAGATCAATTGCGATACCTGAAACTTAAGGTACGGCGCGGGGGAACTCTTCCTGCCCGCGTTAATAGCGGGATTCTTATTGAGCGTCTTATTCGCCACCAGCCGGTTAATGAAGTCATCGACGACAACGGTAATGCCCTTGAGGCCACCTAGCCGCTCATAGAGGGGCTGCTCCGTACCAGTTTGTTGCGCCGATGCAGTCAGGGCAATAGTTATTGCCAACACGAACGCCATGGATACAATCGCCATCTTCAGAATCTTCATCTTTTCCTCCTGTGTAAGTTTGTCGGTTGTTTCGCAAAAACCGCTCAACCGAAGCCGGCGTACCCCGTAACACTTTGAAATTACATTGGCAGATAGTCTGCTTCACGACTTTTTGCGATTCCATCAAGTTTAGGGCCTGCAATGTTTTTAGTGCTGCCATGGGTCCCGTACACGGCAGCGCCATTAACGACTTGGCTCATCGGCGGCCGGCCGTTCGGGCCGGCCGTGTGCAGCCATTGGTTGAGCATTATTGTGATTTTATGGCTACCCTCAAGTATTTGCCCAAACTCCGGTATCTGTGATCGGTTGTGTCGTACGTCATTGAGGGTCACGTTTCCGAAAAGCCACCACTGCAAAACCAATCGCTCGATACGGCAGCCCGGTACATTGCCGCCACCCACGAATTCGTATAATCAGCCTCTATGCTGATAAGTTCTTCGCGTAAATGTGAACGGACAGCGTTGCCCCCACCTTTTTGATACAGACTTGCGAGACGGGCGCGAATCTCCGAAAGTCGGCTACCGGCATTTGATGAGAACAACACGGGGAGATTGAGTTTCTCCAAATGCGCCGCCACTCGTGCCTTTGCTGATTGTGTCCAATGGTCGGGTGGTGAGGTAAAGTAGCGGAACCCGGCTGGAGCACCAACAACAACTTCGGCTGCGAGCCAAATCTCGTTGTCGACGTTATCAAAATATGGATGGAGGAGCTGACCTCCCTTTGTAGTTGGATAATATTCGGATTTTTCCCCCTGACACCACTTGCAGGCAGGGATCAAATTGTTGGGCGTCACGGAATAGACCGGGAAATATGTCTTGGGTAAATAGTGATCAAGCGTGTTTACCGTCCCGATGCCACACAGGGGGCATCTGCCATGCACAGGCGTGGACATGATTCGATCGTAAATGGGGCGTCCCTTCGACATCTTGGGCACCATCCGAAGAGTATAAACCTTTACCATTTCGTCGCCTGAAACGGTCCCTCCTACTCGATCATGAGGTTGTTTTCGGTAGAACTGCTTGTCTGCTGCCTTGGCATCGTAATCTGCGGCCTCAGTCTCCACATCCGGGCGGACGGCTCTCAGCTTTGCTTTCAGAGCTAGTTTCTTCACCATGGAAACACAGGTCTCGAAGACGTCACCTGCAGCGAAGGGCTGATCGTTTTCGTCTGTTGGTGGTGGTAGATATCTCATTTCATTGATTATTCCTCATTGTTCAGATACATACCCCTCAGCACAGCCTTGCCCTCAGCACCGAGTTGACCTTCCAGCTGGTCGAGTGCGTCCTCGTAACTGGCTGATTTTCTCCTTAATTCGCCTAAAAGTTGGTGATAGCCTGATTTTGATAGCTCTAACTGAAAAACTTCACGACTTAGGATGCCTACGCTCTCGGCAAATGTTTCAATCGATGGCCGTTCCGCCTTCGAAATTGTCAACATACGATCGAGTATCCAGACGCAAGACTTCGGAACCTCTTGAAGAATCACGGGTGAATGGGTTGCTACAATCGCCACTCCATTTCGCTTCACCATCAGTTCGGAGATAGCGCGTGTCATTGCCGACAACAGTGGAGGATGGAGGTGTGCCTCTGGTTCATCGATCAGAACAAGCGTTCTTTCCTCAACCTTTTCAACGAGACGTGTTAACGTGAGGAGGACGATTTTATGTCCCGAACTGAGGGCCTTGAAAGTTCTCAAGACTTCTTCTCGCTCTTCCCTTTTGGAAAGGTTCACCTCAATCATCGAGGTCAGCTGGGCCGCATTGAAAACCGGGTCAGACTGAAGGGTAGTTATAGCATTTGCCCACCGCCTTCGCCGTGCTCCAATGCGACACTCTTTCAAACTGTCCACGAACTCGCTGGCAAGTATGTTAGGGGATTTAGGTTTGATTGACGCTGATGGTGATTCGCTGGTCCAACCGCGCAGTCCGATGTATGAAAAGCCAAGGGAGTCAGGCTCTGGATTGCGGTCCGGCAACAGGTCTGCTTCATCAAATGCGCTAAACGAAACCGCTACCACGTTGGCAAAAGTTCCACCTTGATCTCTAAACTCAGTAAACTCGAATTTTCCAGACTGCCTTGCTGAGGCCCCCTTCGCGACGAGCGCCTTTGTCATCAGCGAAAGTAATCGTGTCTTACCTACCCCATTCCGACCAATGAGGACGTGGACATTGGTCGGAATGGGTGACTTAGGATCGACGCTGAAATCTAGCGTGAAGGGTGGTGCACCATCACCAAGTCTTTTGGGAGGAGTGTAAGCGAAATCATAACGTGTCACGCGCGCATCGCCATGCGCCATACGGCGGAATTGTCCTTCGACTGTGCTACGGGTTACAGAGCGAAGCAGCGACTCCTCCATTACATATTCATCCTGAGCCCATTTCCAACACTCCTTGTCCCAGGCCACATCACGCAGGCAAGTGAGAATCCTCTCTCGGATTGTGTCACCCAGGGCACCAAGGTTCGCATAGTATTCGTCATCTTGCCCGACTGAAAAGAAGTCATCATCCAATTGTTCGAAGGCAGATGGAACATCCGGCTTACGATGTCCGGGTGGAAGGTCTTCAGACCCACTGTGAGGCTTTAATCCGCGCTGCCCTATCTTTACCAGCCCGATGCCATGTTGTTCTCCGTCTTGGTCAACTACGGTCAAGTAAAATTGAGTGCAATACTTCCCCCAGTCGTCCCACTGATCGCGGTTCAGGTATGCCGACCATCCTAGAGTGGCGGACGGTACTCTGGTGCGTTGGTTAATGATGTGGAATGGAATGGATTGAGTCTTAGTTGACATTATGCTTCCACTAGTTTGAGTTCAGCCATGCTCGGCGGATCAACTTCATGATGTACTGCTGATTAAAAAAAAATAGAATACGTTCGATTTCCTTGTCGAAAAATTCAAAATACGGCCACATCAGTGCTCAAAAGTTTGGTTCGAAAACAGCAACCTGTGCTTTAGAGGCCCAACAAGTAATTACACAAACCTGCCTATCTCCGCAGGATCTCCCTCGGAAATAGGCACAGCCCGAAATCATCCCCTACGGCAGAGGATCAGGGATCCCTGTTGTTCGTCGGGAACTCTTAATCTATCCCGTGAGTTGTATTCTAAGTATCCCATCAGGCAACGGTTAACAAGGTTTTTTGCGAGGATAATGACTTTCCAACTATCACCCGGAACAGGGAGGATAGTGCCCAGCGCGACACCCAGCCCTATCCCGCCTGCCCGGGGTGCATGCAACTGCGCCGGCATCGTGGGCGAAATCAGTGTCCCCCTGGCCGACCGACCGATGTCGACCTCTCTCCTTCTCTCCCTTTGCCATCGGGCACACTCCGCGGCCAGCCGCATCGCGTGCCCCGATCGCCCGGGGCAGGTCACTGCGGCCGTGAACGGAGCGGGGCCGGGTTGGCCAGCCGGATGCCGACCAGGGCGGTCACAATCCCCGCCACCTGGACCCCCGAGAGGCGCTGCCCCAGGAAGATCCACCCCCAGACGCTGGTGAGCAGCGGTTGCAGCAGGAGCAGGGTTGAGGTGATGGAGACCGGCAGCTGCCCCATGGCGCGGACGATCAGCCACCACCCCGCCACTGACGACAGGAAGGCGTGGAGCAGGAGCCAGCCGGCGGCAGGGCCTGCGGGCAATAGCAGCGAGCGGCCTTCGGCCAGGGCCATGGCCGCCAGCACCAGGGCCGACAGGCAGGCGACCCAGAACAGGGTCTGCTCGGGCATGGTCTCATACTGGCCCAGGAGCTTGAGCACGATCAGAAAGATGGAGTAGGAGACGGCGGTCAGCAGCCCATAGACCATCCCCGACACCACCTGCTTACCGATCACCCCGCCCAGGGTCAGCATGGCGATGCCGGTAAGGGCGAGCAGGCAGCCCAGCCAGTACCCCTTGCGCAACCGTTCGCCAAAGAGGCAGACCGCAAGCAAAGAGACCACCAGGACTTGCAGGTTGCCCATCAAGGTGGCGGGACCCGCTCCCAAGCGGATGATGGCGCGATGCCACGCCCACAGGTCGCAGGCAAAGGTGAGCCCGAGCAGGGAGATAAGCATGGCCGGGCTGAGGAGGAGGAACCGGCCGCAGGCCTTGGACCCGGCGAGGTGGGGCGCTGCCAGGGGTCGCGGACTGGAGGAGGAGGGAAAGCGCAGGGCCGCCGGACGGCAGAGCAAGAGGATCGGCAGCCAGAGGATGGCGGCAAAGAAGTTGCGGTAGAAGGCGGAGATGGTCGGCGCCACCCCGGCGATGGTGACCAGGACCGCCGAGGTGCTGATCAGGCAGACACCGCCGAGCAGAGAGAGGTACCACCACAGCCGACGCGGGGGGTGGTGCGCGCCGGAGCCCCTCATGCCGTTTCCGGGGTCGGCCCGGACATGGTATCCCTGCGCCCGCGCGGTTTCATCAATGTTCGCAAAGCCATCCCGTGCCTGTGTGGTCTTGAGAGAAACTTAATGGAATCGCAAAAAGTCGTGAAGCTTACCATCTGCCGATGTGATTGCAATGTGTTACGGGGCGTGCCAGCGGCGGTTGAGCGGTTGTTGCGAAACCGTCAAACGTAAATCCCCCCTTGCGGTGGGGAGGATTAGGAGGGGGAAGTGGGCCACTGACCGGTAGGCGGCCCGTTCACCCACCCCCCAACCCCCTCCCGTCAAGGGAGGGGGAGCTTCTTGCGCGTCTTTAGCCGGAGGACATTGTTCCCGAGCCCATCCGCCATCAGCCAACCCCATGGGCGGATCCAGGTGACCGCAGTTGTGCCTGCACTTCCGGGATGACCGCCGTGTTGCCACCCAGGCCGCAGCCGCCAGTGGCCTCGAAGCTTGGCGCTGGCCCGGCGCCGGCGAGCAGAGGACGGATGGCGTAGTGCTGTTCGGCGCAGACCGGCCGGCCGCACTCCGTGGCCGCCAGCCACATCAGGGTGCTGCCTGGGGGGATGATCCGTCGCAGATGGGCCTCAAGATGGAGCAGATACCCTTGATCCTTGGCCAGGGACTTGGGCTGCCTCGGGTCACGGCCCATGATCGCGCCGTCCGTGGCCTTGCCGAGATGATAGTAGACCCTGGCGCCAGCCTCGTTACCTTCAAGCGTCCACACCGGCACCACGTGAATGGTGCCGCCCTCCCCCAGGCCGGTGGGGTGCAGGCGGTAGTGCGCATGGGTGGTGCGCACCCAAAAGAGGGTGCTGATCCCATCGACGCTGATCACCCCTGCGCCGTAACCACCCAGGGAGAGCAGCAGCCGGTCGGCAATCACCGTCAGCTCTTGGCCTGCGCCGGTGGTCAGGAGGACGGCGTGCCGGCCCGATTCAGGATCGACGATGATCGTGTTGACCCGCGCCTGATCATGGACCGCGATACCCTGCTCCGCCATGGCCCGCAGGGCATTTTGGCGGTGACCGGCCAGGAAGCAGCCACCCCGGTGGAAAACAGCTCTAATCCTGCCCTGGCGCATCTCGTCGATCATGCCGATCTGGCCGCCGTAGGTGGCCGCGACCTCATCCGCGGTCAGCTCCTGGCCCAGCATGCCATATCGCTCCTTGAGCCGCCTCTTGGCTGCCACCGGGGCCTCGGCGGTCACTTCAAAGACCACCCGGCCGCAGAGGTTGACCACGTCTTTATCCGCATCCATGCCCACGCGTCCCATCCGCTCAAGGGCGGCAATCGTGGCGCTAATCCGTTGCAGATTGGTTTCGGCATGGCGATGCCGGCGGTCGGTGAACTCATAGGCGACGTAGCGCAGGGCCACTTGGACGATCTTCAAAAATTCGCGGGGTGCCTTTGCCAACAGGCCAAAGGCGGCGCCATAGTCGATCTTGAAGGCCTTGAAGCGCAGGCTCTCGGGCCCCTCGGCCAGGCCGGTGAGCCGCCGCAGCTCATTCAAAAGCAAGGGCCAGGTCTGAAACATCTCGATGAGCCGCTGGTCCATGTCCTCTTCCGGGTGGATGGTCCAGCCGCTGAAGGTAAAGATATCGTGGGGATTGGTGACCACGCAGGCGCTGCCGCCATGCTGATGCGCCCAATGCCAGACATTGAGATAGGCAAACAGGCCGCCGATGCCCATCACCTGAACCGTGGCATCGGCGGTTTTCGGCAGGCTGCCGCTGACGATCTCGGGACGCGGCGGCTTGAGGCTTGGCCACTCTCCCCCCCGGTCCTGATCCATGGCCGCCAGGTAGCTGTCGACCAAGGCGGTGACCGCCTGGGGGGCACTCTCTCCAATCAGCTTGAGGGTAGTCGCCCGCTCCTGTGCGGTAACCCCGTTGTTCAGGTTAAAGGCCGTAACGATATCCGCGCTGGTTTTCATCTGTTGCCATCGTATTGCAGCAAAATAATGCGGTGAGGTGCTGCCGCTAGTGGAGGGTGCCCCGCCCGGTCGCTTATGGGAAACGGAGCACCATGAGGAAGGCGTGGACGCCAATCGAGTTCACCCACTCCGAACCCGGCAGCCGTTGAAAGCCGAAGCGCTCATACAGCCGCACCGCGGGGTTGGTGACCCGGACATTCAAGGAGAGCCCGGGGTAGGTCCCTTGGGCATGGCGGATGAGGGCGGCCATCAACGCTGTCCCCGCCCCCTGCCCACGAAAGGCGGGCAAGGTGGCGATGGCGAGTTCGGGGATCTCGTCACTGACATGGCCGAACCCCTTGTCAGCCCCGCGCAGCAGCCGAAACCAGGCCGCCGCCAGCCGCTGCCCCGTGTCGGCAGCCATGGCAATATAGCCGACATCATGGGCTTGGCCCCAGTGGTCGACATAGCGCGCCAGTACGGGATTGCACCGGGCCTCGGCAAAGGATACTCCCGCTTCCTCCAGGTGGGTCGCCTCGTAGATCATCCGCCACAGAAAAGGCTCATCCTCTGGTTGGGCCAAGCGCACGGTGAACTTCATGGGCCAAAACCGTTTTGCCCCCTCTTTGCAGGTCAGGGCTTTTTGTTGGTCTGGGTCTTACGTTTCTCGACAAGGGCACGCGCTTTGGCCATTTGTTCGGGGGTAAGCCTGCTGGCCACAAAGGCCTTCTCCATGGCCGCGTTCGCTTGGCCATGGGCAGCAGCCAGCTCCAACCAGGCAAAGGAGGTAGCCGCATCTTGGGCAACCCCCCGCCCCTTGAAGTACATGCCGCTCAGGTGATATTCCGCCTCGGCGTTGCCCTGCTCGGCAGCCTTGCGGTACCAGGCAACCGCTGCGCCGTCATCCTGGTCCACTCCGTGGCCCTGGGCATACATCCCCCCCAACTTGTCCTGGCCCTTGGCGTTGCCCTGCTCGGCAGCCTTGCGGTACCAGGTGACCGCCTGCTCGGCATCCTGGCGGACGCCATTGCCTTGGGCGTACATATCCCCCAAGGTGCACTGGGCATCGGCCTCTCCCCTGTCCGCCGACTTCTTCAGGGCATCGAGGTAGTTGCGGATCGCTTCCAATTTGCTCGAGGCATCACTATGCCCCTGCTTCGCCGCCTTGCCATACCAGGCGCGGGCCTCGCTGTAATTTTGCGGTACGCCGGAGCCGGTTTCGTACATCACTCCCAGTTGATACTGGCTGTCGGCGTGTCCTCCCAGGGCAGCCCGAGTGTACCAAAAAATCGCCTGTTTCAGGTCCTGGTCGGTACCTTGTCCCTTGCGGCACATCTCGCCCATGGTGTATTGGGCCTCGGGGTCGCCATGGAGCGCTGACTGCCGGGGTTCTTGGGAGTCCAGGAGTTGAACCGCCAGGGCCTGATTGCCGGCAGGGATCAACATCACTGCCAGCAGTGCCCAGATTATGCCATGCCACGAATTTCTTGCCATCGTTACTCACCTGTTATCGGGAAAGTGGCGCCCTGCACCTTCGCTTCAGGGCCTAAGGGGTCTTGTTGACGAGAGGATATCCAGGTGTCAGTCAAAATCAAACAGGTCGGTGAGAAAGGACTTTTTTTTGTGGTGCCGTCCTTGCTCATAGCCTTGCTGGTGAACCTCATGACCATGACCGCGATACTGCTGCTGGGGTGGAGGCGGAGGTGCGTAGCCGGGACCGGGCGCGGCATGGACCTGGCTCGCCGGCATGGCTGCCTGCGGGGAGCGTTCGATGATCTTGTCCAGCTCGCCGCGGTCGAGCCAAACGCCCCGGCACTGCGGGCAGTAATCGATTTCAATCCCTTGGCGATCGGTCATCAAGAGATCGGTGGTGGTGCATACAGGGCATTTCATTGAACTTCCTCCTTGCTTTGGTTTTGGTGATCAGCGACCAACAACCTCCTCTCCTTTCATCATGAAAAGATTTTGCCGAGCCGCCTCGAAAATCGCCGCCACGGCCGGATGCTTGATGATCCGCTCCACCGAGATGGCATAGTAGCGCTCCTTGACCGCCTGGGTGCGGCCGACCACCAGCACCCGGTGCTGGCGCAGGACCTCCTGCTCGATGACCGTGGGCGCGACAAAGACGCCATCGCCCTCCTGGCCAAAGACCATGATCAGGGCGCTGTCGTCAAACTCGCCGGCAATCGCCGGCCTGATGCCGAGGGAGACAAACCATCTCTCCAAGGCGCCGCGAAGGGCGGTCATCTCCATGGGCAGCAGCATGGGCGCCTCGTGCAACGACTGGGGAAAGGTGGGTTGCAAGCGCGCGGCCAGGTGCTCCACCGCAAAAAAGGTAACCCCGCACTCGCCGAGCAGATGGCTGTAGGCCTTGACGCTCAAGCCGGCGCGCAGCGGTGAATCACTGAGCACCACATCCAGGGTATGCATGGCCAGTTCGGCCAGCAGGGCATCCTCCTTATCCTCATGGCAAACCAGCCTGACCCGTTCCGGCAGTTGCAAGGCCGGCTCCAACAGTCGTCGGACAATGAATTTGGGCAGCACATCCACCACCCCGGCCTTGAGCGACAAGGGCCCGGCCAGGGGCCGCCCCCGCACCGTGTCCATCATCTCCCGGCCCAAGGCGAAGATCTCATCGGCGTAGCGGTAAACCATGCGCCCCAGATCAGTGGGCTCCAGATTGCGCCCTACCCGCTGAAACAGCTTGCCCCCCATGGTCTCCTCCAGCCGCGTCAATTGGGTGCTGACCGTGGACGGCGCCAGACTGAGACGAGAGCATGCGGCAGTCAGGCTGCCTTCGCGCATGACCGTCCAAAAGTAGAGGAGATGGTGGTAGTTAAGCCACTCCATGGCAGGCTCCAGTTTCGTTAATTTATAACTATATTAACAAGATTTTCTAATTGTTCAAACTGAATTTCCGCGTTATCGTCTTCTGAACAACGATATCCATAAACGCCGGTCACTTTAGCCATCACGCACCAACCATAACCCTAATTACCCATAAGGAGCCCCATGCCAGTCACCAAAAAACAGTGGATCCCCCTCCTCTTTCTCCTGCTAGCCTGTACCCTGCTTGATTTCGGGATGTTCACCGATCATGCCGAGGCCCGTTCACGAGGGGGCGGCCGGTCATTCAGACAGTCCCGGTCGATTACCCCGCCTCCATCGCGGGCTCCATCCCAGACAAACTATGGTCAACGGTCAAACTCCGGCGGATTCATGCGCGGACTGGCCGGAGGTCTGGTGGGTGGCGCCATCGGCAGCATGCTGTTTGGCAGCCTGGCCCATGCCGGCGCCGGCGGCGGTCTGGGCGGCAGCGGCATCGGCCTCTTCCAGATCCTGATCCTGGGCGGCATTGCCTATTTTGTCTATGCCCGTTTCTTCAAAAAAAAATCACCCAGTTACGCCTGGACGCAGCAACGCCAAGGTCAGGCCAGCGACCTCTTCACCCCGCCCGGCAACAACGGATATTATGCACCCCCGCCCCCTCCGCCTGGCGGCAACACGGTGGCGGATGGCCTGGCCATGATCAGAGAGTCGGAAGCTGATTTTGATCCGGAACACTTCAAGGAGGTTGCCCAGGATGTCTTTTTTCAAGTCCAGGCCGGCTGGATGCGCCGCGATATCGCCTCGTATCGGCACCTTCTCGATGCCAAACTGGCTGCGGAATATGAAGAACACTTTGCGGAGATGCGTCGCCACGGACACCTGAACAAGCTGGAAAACATCGCGGTGCGCGGTGTTGAACTGGTCGATGCCGGGGTGGACGGCGATGAGGAGTTTGTCACCCTGCTGTTCCAGGCAAACTTACTGGACTACACGGTTGATGAAATTTCCGGCGCCGTGGTGGAGGGGAGCATGACCACCCCCGTTAAATTCGCCGAACGATGGACCTGGTCCCGCCCCATCGGCGAGACAATCTGGAAATTGGCCAGCGTTGCCCCGACCCCCTGATCGCACGCAAGCCGCGGCACGAAAATTCAACCCTATCCGGCCAGAAAATCACCCCGGCAATGGGGTGCAACAGCCACTGATTTCGCCAAGGTGACAAAGTCGAATTAACGGGGGTTGCCCCCACCCGCGCAATCGTTACCGGGAGTCGAGGAACTCCTCGATCAGCCGCGCGGTTAGCTCGGGATAGCGGCTTTCCTTCCGCGTCATCACGGCTTCGCCCAGATAGTCCCCGTGTCCACCGGGCAGGATTAGCAGGCGAGCGCCCGAAATCAAGCGAGTCAGCTCGACGGCATGCTCAGGTCTCACGATGTCTTGATCTCCAAGGACGATCAAGGTCGGCGCCCGAACCGACCGAACCGCGTCGTCCGCTACGTCCTTGAAGCTCCGCATCCGTGCGGCGTCCTTGTCGTGCATCGTCTTGAGCTGCCCCACGTCGGGGTTCACCCGCAGGAACGCATCCTTGAGCGGCTGCGGCATGTTCGAGAAGTCCGCCTGTTTCATGAACTCCCAGAGCCGCGGTTGAGCACCGTCTCTCTTGGTTATGGATGAAGCAAAGACCAGCTTGCGCACGAGCCGCGGATGTCGTATGGCGACCTGGAGAGCGACACTGGCGCCGTTGCTGAACCCAAGGATGTCTGCCTGGTCGACCTTCAGGTAGCGAAGGAGGGCCGCGACGTCGTCGGCGGAGGAGTCGAAGGTAACGGGCGCATTCCGATCGGTCGTGCGGCCGTGCCCCTGCTCCTCCACCGCGATGACCCGGCGGCTGCGGGCAAAGACCGGGAGCACCCTACTGAAGGTGACCTCAATCGTGGAGCCGCCGCCGGGAAGCAGGACGAGCGGCACGCCGTCCCTGCGACCATGCACTTCGTAGTACATCTTGATGCCGTTGACCGGGGCATGGCCGCTCTCGATCGGCTTCGCTTGCAGGGTTGACACACTCTCTCCAGATCCCATGGCGCCACTCAGTGCGCAGCCGCTATTCGCCAACAGCATCGCCAGCACCAGCACAAAACCGAACTTTCTCATTTTGCGCTCCATCTGGGTCTGAACGACCAGCCTCACCAGCGGCGGCCACTGAACTTGCCGCGATTAGCGCAACGCTGCTCCCCGCCGTCTGGT
>CAYSFY010000018.1:29690-36887 GCA_964430285.1 uncultured Desulfobulbia bacterium | reverse complement strand
CCAGACCGATATCTATGGCCAGTGGCATGCCGAGCGGGGAGAGCCGGTTAAAATCGGCATCTTCAAGGACGCCGCCTTCCAGTTCTACTACCCGGAAAACCTGCGCGCCTTGGAGCTGTGCGGGGCGCGCCTCTTGGAGATCGATGCCCTGACCTGCCGGGAGTTGCCGGATATCGACGGCCTCTATATCGGTGGCGGCTTCCCCGAGAACAGCGTCCAGGCCCTCTCCGCCAACGTCACCTTCCGCCGCTCCCTGAAGGCACGGATCGACCAGGGGCTTCCGGTCTACGCCGAGTGTGGCGGTCTGCTCTACCTGGGACGGGCCATGGAGGTCGACGGCCACTCCCATCCGCTGGCCGATATCTTCCCGGTCGCCTTCCGCATGGAGAAACGGCCCCAGGCCCATGGCTATACCGCCCTCACCGCCACTGCCGCCAACCCGGTGTATCCGGCAGGGACCAAGATCCGGGGCCATGAGTTTCGCTACAGCAAGGTCATGGCGGGGCCGGACAACGACCAGGAGATGGCCTTCACCATGGAGCGCGGTGTTGGTTTTGCCGCCGGCGGTGACGGCCTGGTCCATAAGAACTGCCTTGCCCTCTATACCCACATCCACGCCCTCTCCACCCCGGAGTGGGCGCCGCATTTTGTCCGCCTGGTCAGGCGCGAGCAAGCAACTGGCGTTACACCAAGCTCCCTGGCTTGATGGACTCGTGGCCAAAGGTCGCGGTGATCCGATCCACCGCCTGATTGATCCGGCGTCGTCTCTCCTCCCGATCCCCCTGCTCGGCAAATAAAGAGCTTGGCCGTGCCTGCCCCGTGGCCAGCAGGTTGCTGGCGGTGATCCCCAGGAGCCGCAAGGGCTTGCGGCCCGCCTGGGTGGCGCCAAGCAGCCGGCATGCAGCCTGATAGAGGACCTCTTCGTCCGCGCTGGCCGCGGCCAGGGTGGTGGAGCGGGTGGTCTGCGTGAAATCATGGTAGCGGGTCTTCACCACCACCGTCCTAGCCTCCACCCCATGTTGTCGCAGTCGTCTCCCCACCTTGACCGCCAAGGCCAGGAGCTCTTTTTTGATCACACTCATCTCCACCAGGTCTTGGGCAAAGGTCTCCTCATGGCCGATGGACTTGGCCTCCCTCTCCGCCTCCACCGGGCGATCATCCAGGCCCATTGCTGCAGCGTGCAGCGAGCTCGCGTTCTGCCCCAGTTTGCGTACCAGGATCTCTGCCGGCACCTGGGCCAGATCACCAATGGTTCTAACCCCCAACAGGGTGAGTTGCTTCATGGTAGCCGGACCTACCCCCGGTAACTTGGTGATGGCCAACGGTGTCAAAAAATCGACCTCTTGCCCCGGTTCCACCCAGGTCAGGCCATCCGGTTTATGGATGTCCGAGGCAATCTTGGCCACCAGCTTCGAGGTGGCGACGCCGGCCGACACCGTCAGCCCGATCTTGGTCCGCACCTCTTCCCTGATCAGGGCGGCAAGGTGAGCTGTCGGACCAAAGAGTCTCTCGCAGCCCGTCACATCAAGGAAGGCCTCATCCAAGGAGAGGGGCTCCACCAAGGGGGTGTACTGTTTGAAGATGGCCATGATGGCGGCCGAGATCTCGCGATATCGTCCCATGCGCGGCGGCAGGAAGACGCCGGACGGGCAGCGTTGATGGGCGGTTACCATGGGCAGTGCGGAGTGGACCTCAAAGCGTCTGGCCTCGTATGAGGCGGCCGAGACCACCCCCCGCTGCCCGCCGCCGACGATCACCGCTTTGCCTCGGAGGTCCGGATTGTCAAGGACCTCAACCGCGGCAAAAAAGGCATCCATGTCCAGATGGATGATGGAGCGAAATTGGCGCAAGCAAGGTGTTGTTGACATGAGTGAGGAGAAGAGGGCCAACTGGATAGGGGGTTGACTGTCAAAATAATGACTTGGTGTCCGCGGGCTCGACTGGCGCGAGGGGGCCACCAGGCAAAATCTGCCTACCTGCACGCTCGCCGGCCGGCTGGCAATGGGGTTGACTTAGCCTGTGAGTAAATTTTTTTAATAATAAAAACAACAAAATATCATGGTGGTGCAGGCCCTGTTGTCGCCCGTATCCTTGACCACGAACAAAAACCTGAGAGTGGCACACAAATGGCATCTCCATATTTTTGAACATGCCGATACGGGTACATGAAGGAATCAGAAACAGGAGTAATAATCATGGGAACAATGCACTTGGCTACTGCCGATTATAGCGAAAGCAATCCCTTCGGCAGCGGTGCCAGCATGACAAGCGATGTCAATCTCAACACTCTCATCGTCGAACTTGAGCACTACCGCCGCCAGTCCGAGTGGCTGTCCATGGTCAATGAACTGCACGCCCGCTTGGCCGGTGCCGTTGACATGACCGCCATGCTGGAGGCCTTTTCCGTGTGGTTGATGCCGTTGGTCAATCACGATCTGTTGGCATACAACAATAAAGAGCGCTCCCGGCAGCATCTGCTCTGTTCCTGTCATGGTCCGGAGCGGCGTCAGGCCATGGCCATTGCCAAGGAGGCCTTTGTCTCCCAGCCCGAGTGCAGTGACTCCTGCTGCTGGACCAAGGACAACTATACCATCCAGAGCTGGCAGCTCGATCAATTCTCCGGCAGCGGCATCCTCCTGGTCCTGCGCAAGGACAAGAAGATTGGCGAGTATGAGAACCAGCTGTTGGCCAAGGGGTTGCAAATCCTCTGTGAACCGTTGCAACGTGCCCTGGAGTATGAAGACCTCTACGAGCAGGCCAGTCGCGATGTCCTCACCGGCCTCATGAACCGCCGCGTCTTTGAAGAACGGATCACCATGGTCCTGGCCCAGGCGGAGCGTCACGGTCACCCGGTCACCCTGGCCTGCATGGATTTGGACAGATTCAAGCAGATTAACGACACTTACGGCCACGGGGTAGGCGATGTGGTCCTGCAGAAGGTCTCCGCCAGCATGGAGCGCATGGTGCGCAACTGTGATGTCCTGGCCCGCATGGGCGGGGACGAATTCATGCTGATCATGCCGGATACCGCCTTGGCTGCGGCCGAGGTCATGGCCAACCGCCTCTGCCAGACGATCAACCGGCTTGATTTGCCTGGCCCCGGCGCCGGGGTTTTGGGGATCAGTATTGGCCTGGTGGAGTGGCAGCCCGGGTTGGACAAGAAGCAGTGGATCCATCGGGCTGACGAGGCCCTCTACAAGGCCAAGGCCGAGGGCCGCTGCCGAGTCCGCACCATGTAATCAGCTTAGGAGGTACTGGGCGATGGTGGCGTAGAGCGTTTCGGCATGCACCGGCTTAACGAGATAGCCGTCCATGCCGGCCTCCTGGCACCGTTCCCGGTCCTGGCGCATGGCATGGGCGGTCATGGCGATGATCGGCACATGCATCCCGGTCAACTCTTCCTGTTGGCGGATGAGCCGAGTCGCTTGTAGCCCATCCATCTCCGGCATCTGCACGTCCATCAACACCAGAGAAAATCCCTCTTGCACCACCTCCACGGCCTTTCTGCCATTGTCCACCGCCACCACCCGAAACCCCTGATCCTCCAGCAGCGCCATGGCCAAGGCCTGGTTGACCAGATCGTCTTCCACCAGCAGGATCCTGGCCCCTTGGCTCATGCTCACTGCCGACGAACTCCCTGCCGTTGGCGCCGGCAACAAGGGCTCCGCCCCTGAACTGTCGCTGGCGGATGGGGGCAGCGGGCCGGAGTGGAGGGGGGTAAGCGGCTGTTTGTTGGCCAGGGCGGAACGGATGATCGCCAGCAAGGCCTCCCTACTCACCGGTTTGTAGAGCCGGTCGGTGATGCCCAGGTCGGAGAGGGATAGGGCCTCAACCCCCTGAACGGTGTTGAGCAGCATGACCACCGGGAGGGATGAGAGGGCCGCTCTCTGCCGTACCTGTTGCACCAGGGAGATCCCATCCATGCCCGGCATCGCGGCGTCCACCATGAGCAAGTCAATGGGCTCCCGGTCAAGCAGGGCAAGGGCCTCGTGGCCGGTGGTCGCCGTCTCGATGCGGGCTACCACTCCGGCCAGATCCGCGGCCAAGACCTTCTGCGCCGTGGTATTGTCATCGACGAGCAAAACGGTGACCGGCAACTCTGGAACCTGCATCTCCATCTCCTCCTGCGCCATGGCGCTATCCACCGGCACCCCCAGGGGGACGGTAAAGGCAAAGATGGACCCTTGGCCCAAGGTGGATTGCACCCAGATCCGCCCTCCCATCAGTTTGATCAACTGCTCACAGATGGCCAGCCCCAGGCCGGTTCCACCATACTGACGGCTCATGGAGCCATCGGCCTGACTAAAGGCATCAAAGATGATCTGCTGTTTGTCCGCCGGCACCCCGATCCCCGTGTCCCGCACCGAGATGGTCAGGGCCAGCTCTTGTTCCTGGGGAGCGGGCGCCACCTCGACCCGGACCTCGATCTCCCCCTCATTGGTGAATTTGATGGCGTTATTGACCAGATTGATGATGATCTGGCGTAGGCGGCCGGCATCCCCGATCAGGACGGCAGGGGCCTGACGGCTGATGGAGTAGATCAACTCCAGCTGCCGCTCATGGGCCTTTACCGCCATCACGCCCACGCTGTCATTTAAGAGTTGGTTTAAGCTGAAGGGTTCCCTGGCCAATTCGACCTTGTGCTCCTCTATCTTGGCGAAGTCAAGGATGTCGCCGACAATGTCCATCAGCCGGTCGGCCGAGCGTTTGATCAGTCCCAGGTAATCGCGCTGGGAGTCTCCCAGGTCCATATTCAACAGCAGGTTGGTGAAGCCGAGGATGCCATTCATCGGCGTCCTGATCTCATGGCTCATGTTGGCCAAAAACTGACTTTTTGCCCGACTGGCCTCCTCGGCCGCGATCTTGGCCTGGCGGAGATTCTCCTCGGTCAACTTCCTGAAGGTGATATCAAGACAGTGCTCAATGACCTGGACCACCTTGCCCTTCCTGTCCATGACCGGATGGCCATGGACCTCGATAAAGCGGCGGCTGCCGTTGGGGTCATAGTGGACATGCTCCAGCACCACCGATTTGCCGGTGGCCATGATCCGGTCAATGGTGCAGGGGTGGTCTGCATCGCTGCACGGTCTATCCTGGCGATGACTGAGTTGATAGCAGGTGGTTCCTTGCGGGTAGTTGTGGATTCCCGATATTTTATTGGCCAAGGTAATGGTGCGGTCGGCGATATCAATAACATAGAAGGGGTGGTTCACCGAGTCGATGACCGAGCGCAGAAACTCTTTCTGCAGCAGCAGCTTCTCCTCCGCCCGGGTGCGATCGACGATCTCATCCTTCAGCTCCTGGCGCGAGGTCACCAGGCGATGTTGCAGAAGGCCGAGGAAGGAGGTGAAGACCGCGAACAGGCAACTGCCGAGGATGAAACAGGCCCCGGCCACCATCACCCCCACCCGGAGCATGGAGCGCTCATCCTTGGTCACGTCCACCACCATGATCAGATCGCCGACATCTTCGTGGTTGGCGTCATACACCGGCAAGATCCCCGCGCGGTAGACTGTATTATTGTCATCCAGACGGAGGATCGAATTCAGATGCCGTTCATCCGAGCAGTCCACCATCCCTTTGAGAAAGGTCACCAACTGCGGGGGCAGGGTGGCCATGGTCTGTTTTTCCAGGACATAATGGTCCAGAAAGTCCCACTGCCGAGAGCTGCCCTGCCCCTCTTCCTGCCATGCGGCCCGGTCCAAGTACTTTTTGGCGATGAACTGAAAGAGATCGACATTCAGAATCTGGTGAGTGCGATCGATGATGCCCTCCAGGTCCTTACCGATTTCCACATAACCCTGGATCTCTCCCTGTTGCAGCCAAGGTCTCGCCACCCGCAGGATCAGTTTGCCCGTAGGGGCCAGTTCAACCCCGCTGGCAAGTGCGTGGCTGGTGATGGCCTGTTGCAGGACGATGCTCTCCATGCGGTCGCCATGGAGGGTCGGGTCCTGAACCCGGAGCACATTGATCCCCTCCCGATTATGGAAGGTAATGCTGATGAGGGCGGCGTTGTCGAATCCGGGGATGGAATAATTTTTGGCCTTGAACAACAACCTCTTGCGATCACGGCGCGCAAAGGCCTGACTCATGGACTGGTCCGCCAGAATTCTCTCCAGGGTCTCGTGCAACTCAAGGGTCTCCTCCTCCACCACCGAGGCCAACAACCCCTTGACACTGGCCAAATTGTCCTGGACCTTATGGTTGATATGCCCCTGCAAGAGGTAGTAGGTGCCATAGGCGAAGATAGCGAACAGCACCAAGAAGGTCAGACTGAGGGCGAGAAGGATCGGTTTTTTGAGCTGATCGGACGATTGGTAGACCATGGTCAGTTCACTGCAAGGTGAAGAGTATGGGCAGAGGGAGTTCCGGGCGGAGGAGGAGATAGCATTTGTAATGATTTAGCAGCCTCCCTGAAAATATTCAATGATAATCCGGTGCTGTACCGTAAGAAGCGGCTCTCCGTGGAGGTTGCTGTCATCCGCGCCACGCCCTTTTTGGGGAACTTCAGCTGCCACCCTTGACCATGGGGTTGAACAGACTGGCAGGGGTGGCATGGCCCGGGCGGCAAGGGGTTAGGAGCACGACAAAAAATGGTCTGTCCTAAAAAAATGAGGCGAACTCCCTGACGATGATGGTATAGTGTGAACTCGCAAGTTGCGATGTGGTGGACGTGGGGCTGTAGCTCAGTTGGGAGAGCGATACGTTCGCAACGTATAGGCCAGCGGTTCGATCCCGCTCAGCTCCACCAATAAAATTAAGCACTTAGCTCTTTTTGAGTTAAGTGCTTTTTTCGTTTTTGGACTTTGGGGTAACACATGGGTAACACTTGGAAGGAAACGGCCTCTTTTACCCATTTCTGAGGTGGATGAGCAAGCGAAAGTGTTGTGTAATCGTCATGTCCAGGCCATAAAAAAAGCCCCCCTGCCATTAAAAGACAAGAGGGCTCTTGGTGTGTGGACCGGGAATCCCTGGTCACGATTCTGCTTTGACCACTTTCGTTATTCTCTCGCTGATCTTACGACAAATCATAAAAGTCCCATACGCTTCGCTTGCGTCAGGTCAGGTCTATATGGCCATCGCTATCAAACTTCATTACGACGGAGGGGATAAGAAGCGGGAGGGGTCCAGGAAATTTGTTGAATAAGGCGTTGCAGAAGGCTGTGGACAGCCAACTACTGCCAAAACAGCTTTAGA
>CAYSFY010000018.1:18086-29680 GCA_964430285.1 uncultured Desulfobulbia bacterium | reverse complement strand
AGCAACCTGTGCATCGCGAAGAGAAAGAACACTGCCGGTCTGGTAATCGGCTTTACTTCTTTTGGTGCGTAATGAGTTAAGCTTATTGGCTGCATAACTATCATGAGGACGCAGGGCGTTAATGACATTTCTATGTCCGCCTGGCCCCTGCGTATCACTTCTTGTGTAATCACGTGCACAAATTAGTGCCGCATAATAGGCCCGGTTGATGATCGTTCGCACAAGACAAGGGGATGGATTTGCTGGGCTAGTGTCAAAGAGCCAAGCAGCAAAGGAAAAAAAATCTGCCGGATTGAATGGCACTGGAGGGACACTAAGCCTGTGAGACGACGACATATTGAAGGGCTTCGGACAAGCCTGCCTGATCGATTTCACTAAAGAGTAGCCGATCTTTTTGGATAAAATCGGCATCAATCGGTAACGCTGAAAGGATGACTAACTCCAAAAGCGGAGTGCCCGTATCAGGGTCATCAACAAGATTGATTCTTTTCTTAGTCGCTGTGTCGTGATAGATACGTTCAATGATTGGTTTAACCCCAATGATTAAAGCCTTGGCCAATGGCTGTGAATCCAGATAATTGTTGATGGCCTCTTTATCCTGTTCGTGAATCATATAACCAGAAAGGGGGCCTAAATATGTGTCGAGAGGGGTAATGTCTTTACCGAAAGAATCGACCAAGCGTGGGGGGTTAGTCGGTATTGGAGGGAAATAAGCAGAGCCGAGTAGATCAGCACTAACAAGAGAAGCCATACCCCAGGCCACGATGGTACTTTTTACGAGTATCGATTTGTACCTATTTGATGCCATAGTGTTTTCTGACCATTTTTTTTGGTCTTCAGGCCACTTGCTAGGCAAAATAGATGATCTTTCAAGGGTATTTGTTAACATAATCCTATGGCCTTAAGTTGTTTAGTATTGAGCACATCATTAATCGTATTCTTATTGCAACGATGGAGATCATTAAATATCGCACCTAAGAAATCTCCGTCACAAGCTTTTTCAGCTGCCATGGGCGGTAGCGACTGAAATCTGATCAGATGGTCAATAGTAGTGATGATACCGTTTGGTGTGTCATTTGTGCTCATATTGAGAACATTCAGGTATTGGCCGCCGAAAATTTCTGCCGGCGCAAACCATCCTTGGTGAACATGCCAAAGGGGTCCAGACTTAGCTGTTTGCTTCGGAAAGAAATTTGATTTGGTATTGAAAATTTGATTAAGTTTATATTTTTCCAGCGTAGGGCCAACAAAACGATCAACAACTTGTAGGCTAATGACAGTTAGCGGGTTCTTCTCGTCAACAACGGCCGCAGCAGCGGTAATCAGATCAGACAAAGCTTTTTGAGCGTCACTGTCCCAGTCTTGATAATCAAAACATGAAACTACGATGTAGTTATTTTCTGCTCGTAAGGACCAAGTTGGCCGTCTTGACTGATCCAATTTTTGGAGAACAATTCCTGATACTTTCTTGTCGGATGACGAAGTTAATTCCTCGCTGTCTTTTTTCACTTCCATGCGCATTTTTACGGAATTGACCTGCGACCCGACAGGGTACTCATCATTCATTGACTCTTTTAGTGCCATTAAAGCAACAACCGCAGCGGATGAAAAAGGTTCAGCGAACTCGATTGCGAACACGGTTACTTCAATGGAATTTTTACTGTGTATTGGTTGAACCATCTTCCAATCCTTATTTGGGAGGCTATGACACAGCCATTATCTGACAGATAATCACACTTGCGCATCTAGAGTGCTACATTTTCGTTGCTTATACCTGTTTTTTTTCAAACTATCAATCGGTATGTCACCCCCTATACTGGTTGATAAGCTCAGCAAGGAGGTGGCCAGCGCAGATTTGCGCTTAGGTTGATGCCTTGGAGGTAGTCATTCTTTAGCCAAATCAATAGCGCGGTATCGTTTTTAGACCAAGCCGTACTTTCCGAAAACGGCCAGTGGGGAAACTTTCAACATTCTTTGTCCAGCTCATCAAATAGGTCAGTGGGTAAAGAATACGCCTTCAGCCCAGCACCACGCCTGCTCTCTTCTATTGCTTTGATTGTTTCCTCGTTGGGCTGGTGGCCGGAAACCCTGCAAGCTGCCCAATCGTCAACCTCAAGCCAGTATTCCAAGGACTCGGCCGCCATGTCAGCCGGACTCTTGCCGTGGTGTTGAGCCGCCGCCATCAATTTTCTCTCAAGGAAACAGAAAGGTTCAGCGCTAGCATGTCGTTGCTCCGGATGCAGTTTGTATAAATCCCAAATGACAGGGAGCGTTCAGCCTAGCCAGTTTGAAAAATGGTGACCTCGATCAAGCCGCCTTATGGAATGGCCGGATCTCCTCGTCATTCATGGATTCCTTGGCCACCACAAGTTCATAGCGGGCTTGCAGGTTAAGCCAAAATTGAGCGGTAGTCGTAAAATACAGGCCCAAGCGAATGGCCGTGTCCGCTGTAATTCCTCGTTTTTCCATGACAATCTCATTGATACGCCGGGGCGGTACGTGAATCTCCTTGGCCAGTCGGTATTGACTGATTCCCAACGGGGAAAGGAATTCTTCCCGCAGGATCTCGCCGGGATGGATGGGGGGGAAGTCTCTTTTGCTCATGGCTCTGTTCCTTAATGGTAGTCGGTGATCTCCACTTCAAAGGCGTTACCGTCGCGCCAGGTGAAGCAAATCCGCCATTGATCGTTTACCCTGATACTGTGCTGGCCGGTTCGGTCTCCGCTCAAGGCCTCCAGTCGATTACCCGGCGGGGACTTCAAGTCGTCAAACTCGCCAGCGCCGTCAAGCATCTCCAGCTTACGAGCGGCAAGCCGTTGAATGTTTTGCGGCAACTTGGAAGAGAAGCGGCCATTGAACACCTTTTCCGTCTCCTTGCACCTGAATGATTGAATCATACGATTATCATAACGCTAAACGTTACTACGGTCAAGTTGTACCCCCGCTGGCCGCCAAACAACTCGTCACCCGCCGACCAACCGCCTTCTCAACAGAAAGCGGAGTAACGGCGATGACCAGCTCCTTCATTTACCGTCCATCGCATTAAGGGCGGGTTGCGACTAGGAAGGATGAAACCCTAAACTTCAGTCTATTGAGTCGAGCGTTTTTTTTTTGACGGCTTTGGGGTGACACCGGAGTGCAACCGAATTCCAGGGCAGGCAAAGAGTGAGAGCGGCTGTGTCGCTGTGGGCGATGCCGTTATTCGCTCATGAACAGGGGAAGAGAGATTGTGGAATGAGCAAGCAGGGAGGGCATAGAAGGAATGCCGTGGCTGTTCTCGCTAACTTCATGGCGTCTTGCGGGGTGATTTCTTGCCCTTATCCCGTTTCTTGGGCGGTTGCCGGGTGGGGAGGTTGGTCGTAAACTCCGCTTCATAGCCAACCGCAAACGGTGCGGTCTCATGGTTTCTGATCCCCAAGAAATGGGCATTGTTCTTGGCAAAGGGGCAGATCGGGGTCTCGCACAGGCTAAAGCCGAACCGTTGATAGAAGGCGGGCCTGCCCAGCACAAAGATCGTCGCGCTCCTCACCGGTTCCTGGTTCAAGGCAAAGCGCAGCAGTTCCGAGCCCACCCCTTGTTTTTGGAATTCCGGGTTGACCGCCAGCGGCGCCAGGTGCAGGCCGCACACTTCTGTTCCGTGATAGGCCGGGGTAAAGGCGATGTAGCCGATCACCCTATTGGTATGGATACAGACCCAGTCATGGATCTGTTTGCCATGGGCGTGGAGTCCTTGAACCACTTGGGCCTCGTAGGTACTCTCCGGGAATGCCGCCTGCAATAGGGCCACGGCCTTGGGTAGAGTGTCAGCCGTTACTTTTCTTATCTTCATGCCGGTTGCGTCGATGCTGGTGAAGGTTAACGGGATTGGTCCCGCAGGCTGACAGGGGGGGCGAGGAGCTCGGACCAGGCCACGGCCCGTTGCAACTCGCGACGAGGGGTGCGGGCCTGGACCAGGGAGTGCCGTTCCGGATGCGGCCCTGCTAGTGGTGCAACCGCAGGGACGACGGGGCGCTGCTTGATCTCCGTGCGCGCGGGGGTGGCAGCAACCACCCTCTTGGCAGGGGGCGGGCTGGGTGGTTCGGGGTGCCCGTCGATCTCTGCGCGATAGGCGTTGCCAAACTCCGCGGGCCGCTGGCTCGCTGGAGGGAGTTGGTTGTCCGGCAGGTTGGGAAACTCTAGCCCGCCAAACAACATCTGGCGCAGGACAGCCATGGGGGTGATCTCCTCGGTAGCCGCCGCTGTCGAGCCCGGCCGAGGGGCAGAGGGGGCCTGGTCTGCTCCCTCGGTCGGCGGCGGGTTGCTTTTGCCCCTGCGGGAGGAGGCCCACCAGATCACAAACATGATCAGCAGCGGCAGATAATCCTCGAACCCGGCCCGTAGCGGGGCCAACGCACCCACCGCGCTCACTTCTCCTTCTCCTGGCGATGCTCGCCATCCCCGCCGCCGATGGCGCTGCGCATCTCGGTATCGGCCATGATGTTTTTCATCTTGTAGTAGTCCATGACCCCCAGCTGCCCCTTGCGAAAGGCATCGGCCATGGCCAAGGGGATCTCGGCCTCCGCGGCCACTACCTTGGCCCGCATCTCCACCACCCGCGCCCGCATCTCCTGCTCGGCGGCAAAGGCCATGGCCCTCCGCTCCTCGGCCTTGGCCTGGGCGATCTTTTTGTCCGCCTCGGCCCGGTCGGTCTCCAGCTCGGCACCGATGTTCTTGCCCACGTCCACATCGGCGATGTCGATGGAGAGGATCTCAAAGGCGGTGCCGGCATCCAGACCCTTGGCCAGCACGGTCTTGGAGATGCTGTCCGGGTTCTCCAGGACCAGTTTGTGGGAAGCGGAGGAACCGATGGTGGAGACGATCCCCTCGCCCACCCGGGCCAGGACCGTCTCCTCGCCGGCGCCGCCCACCAGACGGTCGATGTTGGCCCGCACCGTGACCCGGGCAATGGCCTTGAGTTGGATGCCGTCCTTGGCCATGGCCGCCACCAGGGGGGTTTCGATGACCTTGGGGATGACGCTCATCTGTACCGCCTCCAGGACATCGCGGCCGGCCAGGTCGATGGCCGCGGCCCGTTTGAAGTCCAGGGAGATATTGGCCTTGTCCGCGGCGATCAGGGCCTGGACCACCCTGAGGACCTTGCCGCCGGCCAGGAAGTGGGACTCCAGATCGTTGGTGGAGATCTCGATGCCGGCCTTGACCGCCATGATCTTGGACTCGACGATCAGCTTGGGCGGCACCTTGCGGAAGCGCATGAAGATGATGTTCAGCAGGCCTACCCGGCCGCCGGAGACCAGGGCCTGCACCCATAACGAGATGGCCGAGCCGATAAAATAAATCAGGGCCACAATGGCCGCCACGAGTAACAGCAGAATGATCTGATTGATGGGCATACCCTTCCTCCTTTATGATTTTTTGACGGTTTCGTAAAACCGCTCAACCGCCGCTGGCACTTCCCGTAACACATTGAATTTACACTGGCAGATGGTCAGCTTCACGACTTTTTGCGATTCCATCATTTTTTGCCGACCACGATTTGGTTGGCAGAGACAGCCAGCACCACGATAGGGGTGCCCTTGTCGATATATTCCCCCCGGGTCACCACATCGACCCGCTTGCCATTGATGCTCGCCATGCCGGCGGGCCTGAGATCGGTCATGGCCTGGCCTTCCTGGTCCAGATAGCGCGCCAGCTCCGGCGCTTGGGAGGTCACCCCCTGTTTGCTGGAGAGTTCGGTGTGCAGGGTGACCGGTGAGCGGGCCAGCCACTTGAAGCCGGCAACCACCAGGGCCGGGATCATGATCAGATCGGCCACCACAAAGATGATGCCCGCGGTGGCGGAGATATCATGAAAGAGCAGATAGAGGGAGTAGCCGAAGATGGATAAGGCCAGCAGGGCCAGCAGACCGGCGGAGGGCAGGATGATTTCGACAATCACCACGGCGACGCCTGCCAGTTGCAAGAGGATGGGGAGGATAAACTCCTTCATGGCGTATACCTGGCCACGATCACCCGGTTGCCCCGGATCTCGGTCACCCGCACGGGGGTGCCCTGCTCCAGAAACTCCCCTTCACTGCTGGCGTCGATGATATCGCGGCCGATCTCCACCTTGCCGGCGGGCCGCAGGAGGCTCCGGGCCGTGCCGGTGGCGCCGATCATCACCCGCTGGGCCTCGAACGAGTCGGCATGGGAGGTGGCCAGGGTGGTGCCGAGATAGGGGCCGTCGACCACCCGCCCCAGCCTGGGGAAGAGAAAGCGCAGGAAGAGCAGGGTCAGGCAGAAGGCGGTGACCAGGGCACCGAGCACCTGGGTGACATTGGCAAAGAGGAGCTCCCCTTGCCAGGGCAGGGCGGGATTGGGGAGCACAAAGTCCTGGAACGAGAGGATCATGCCGATACTGATGCAGAGAAAGCCGGCAACGCCCGCGATGCCGAAACCGGGCAGTACAAAGATCTCCATGGCCAGCAGCACCACGCCCAAGGCGACGAGGAGCAGATCAGTGTGGTTGGCCAGGCCCACCAGATACTGATTGAGAAAGATGAGCCCCAGGGTGATGATGCCGACCACGCCGGGCAGGCCGAAGCCCGGGGCCTTGATCTCCAGATAGAGGGCTGCCAGGCCGATCATCAACAGGATGGGGGAGAAGCGGGTAATGAGCCGGCCCATGGTCTCGGACCAGTTCTGGTCGAGGCGGGTGATGGTAAACTCCGCGAAGCCGAAGCCGCGCAGCATCTCCTCCACCGAGGTGGCGGTCATCCTGGAGAAGCCCAAGGCCTTGGCCTCGCTGTCATCCATGGTCAGCAACTCCCCCTTGGCCACCACCCTCTTCTTGCTGGTGATCAGGGCCTTTTCGGCTTGAGGCAGCTCCTCATACTCCGTGCTGTCCAGATAACGGGTCTCGCTGCCCATGGTCACGGCGTAGACCTCCTTTTCGGAGGTCACCATGGCGGCGGCCAGGGCTGGGGGGTAGTGATTACGCCGGGCCAGGGAGCGGAATTGCGCCCTGAGCGGCGACTGGAACTTCTCGCCCATCATCTGGGGGCCATCGTTGGTGTAGGTGATGGGGGCACAGTCGCCAATGGTGGTGCTGGGCCGCATGGCCAGATCGTTACAGGAGAGGGCGATCAGCGCCCCTGCCGAAATGGCCTTGCTCTTCACCCAGGCGATGGTGCGGTGTGGGCCGAGGTTGATCATGGTGTCGACGATGGCGAGCGCCGCATCCACCCGGCCACCAAAGGTGTCCAGTTCCAGCACGATCACCGAGTCCGGGACCCGGGCGGCATCCCGGGTGGCCCGTTTGATAAAGGCCGCCATGGCCGGTTCCACCTCGCCGCTCACCGGGATGACAAAGACCTCGGTCCCGGCAGGAGACTGGGCCTTGCTGCCGGCAAGCGGCAGGAGGAGGAAGAGGCAGAGCAGCAGGCAAAGGCGGGTTATGGTGCTCGTGGGCGTGGTTCTCATGCTGGTGCAGGATAGGTGTGACTGCGTGCTCCGGGATGTTTGCGGGGGTGACCCTGTTGGCAGGGTGCTTCCCGTGGGTTTCCGGGGCAGCAACTCCCTCCGGTTCTCGGGAAGGGAAGATCGTGCGGCTGCTGGCCGGAGCTAGGCAGTGATTTAGCTTACACGTCCTAGGCGTGCTAAGCAAGGCAATCCAGGGGAAGGGCAGGGCTGAGGCAGGGAAGAGAAATACTCCAGGCCCATTGCCGATTAGGCGAGACCCCGCTCGAAATTAAAGAGGGAGCTCTTCTCCAGGGTCTGGTTGCTGGTGGCGGCGGTCACTACCCTCTGGCCCTGGGGGCTGACCAGGCCGTCCAGGGAGAGGTCGATGATGAACTCTCCGCACCCCAGTTGTGTAAGTTCATGCAGGTGTCCGAGCAGGGAGAAGGCTTGGGCCGACCTGGCCACGGTTAGCCCGTCCGTGTCGTCGAGAATGATCTCCTCGCCGCTGTCGGCGCTGATGGTAAAGCCCCTGTGCAAGGCCCGCAGGGGGATGCGGGAGGTGAGCAGGGCAATGGGGCTGTAGACGGTGGCGCAGGGGGTAAGGGGGAGCTGGCGGCTGAGAATGGCGGCCATATTTGCCTTGTCATCCTCCAGCGACAGGGAGCAGTGGCTTGCCCCCAACTGCTGCAAGGTCAGGGCGGCTTGGCTGTTTTCCACATAGAGCCAAGGGCCGGCCAGGAGGGTGACCTCCCCCGGGTCATCCGTAAAGAAATGAAAATGGGCCAGGTTGTTCAGGCGAAAGGCCGAGAAGCCGCGCTTCCGCAGCTCCTTGACCACCCTCTGGACCCAGGGCCACTCCCCTGGGAAGACCATGGTGGGGATATCCCAGATGATGCGCCCCTGGTGGCGTTTGAGCCGCTCATCTTGTTTGTTGGCGAGGCCGATCAACTCCGGGGTGAGGGGCAGGATGAGCTGCTCCACGGCCTGCCCTCCCAGGATGGAGAGGTCCCGGCCCCCCTTGACCACCACGGTCAGGCGGGCGCCCTCCACCGCTGCCGGTGGTCCCGGGGGCAGGAGCAGGAGTAAAGTCTTTGCGATCCGCTCCTCCAGTTGGTGACGGCCCGCCTCGGCCACCGCTTGCGCCAGCGAGGCGTAAAAATCCCGCCGCACCTCGTTTAAGCGGCTGGGTTTGATTACCACCGCTGGCAGGGAGTCCACCGTGAATCGGCCCAGGGCGAGGGTGGGGTGACCGGTCTTGGCAAAGGTGCGGCGCAGGGCCTCGCGGCTCAAGGGCGAGTGGGCGGCAGGCTCCATCTCGACCTCGTACTCCTGGTGGCAGCGGCACCCCTTGGCCTCGGCCCGCACCACCAAGCGGCTCTCCTGGCAGGAGACTTGGAGCCGCACCGCGGTCGGCGGCGGGATGGCCGTGGCCAGACGACGCTGACAGGCCTCGGCGCTCATGGTGAACTGTTTGCCGGTGGCGACCTTGTAGACCTCGTCACCAGGTTGAAAGGCGCCGCGAAAGGGGGTGCGGATGCGGACCACGCTCTTGGCCTCCGCCTTCTTGACCGGCCGTTGGCCCATGACCAGCTCCTGCACCGTGAAGGCGGAGCCGGAGAGGTCGCTTTGGGGCTGGATGCGCAAGCGGTCACCCACATGGACCACATCCTCCACCGTCATCACGATGGCGTCCCCCTGGATGCGCTCCACCCTGCCCAGCGGCCGGCCGATGCCGCCCCGGGTGGCGGGCTGGGCGATGGCCGCCGGGGCGCTCCCCTTCAACAGGCCGGTGGTGGTGGCCCGGCCAAAGGCCTCGTTGAGCTGCTCCTCCGCCTCCCTGATGGCCCGGGGCTGATCCGCCGGCCGCGCGTCCAGCACGGCGCGGTAGGCCGAGACCACGGTGGAGACGTACTCCGCCCCCTTCATCCGGCCTTCGATCTTGAAGCTCATCACCCCGGCCCGGATCAGCCTGGGCAAGAGGGTGATGGCGCTGAGGTCGCTGGTGGAGAAGTAAAAACCGCTCTTCCCTCCCGCGTTGTAACGCCTGCGGCAGGGCTGGGCGCAGCGGCCACGGTTGCCGCTCTGGCCCGCGAGGAAGGAGGAGAAGAGGCAGTGGCCGGAGATGGAGTAGCAGAGGGCGCCGTGGATGAAGTGCTCAAGCTCCATGCGGGTCTGCTGGCGGATGGCGGCAATCTCGTCGATGGAGAGTTCCCGGGCCAGCACCGCCCGGCTGAACCCCATGCCCTCCAGCATCTTGACCCCGGCGGCGTTGTGGATGGTCATCTGGGTGGAGGCGTGGAGGGGGAGCTCGGGGAAGTGCTCCCGGGCCAGGCGCCACAGCCCCAGGTCTTGGATGATGATGCCATCCACCGGGAAGGTGGCCAGGGCGGCCAGGATCTCCACCATGCGGGGGAGTTCCGCCTCCTTGATCAGGGTGTTCAAGGTGCAATAGAGCCGCCTCCCTTGGCCATGGGCATAGGCAGTAAGGCGCTCCAGCTCCTCCAGGGTGAAGTTTTTGGCCTTGGCCCGGGCGGAAAACTCTTTCAGGCCGCAGTAGACGGCATCGGCGCCCGCCTCCATGGCGGCGAAAAAGGTCTCGCTGGAGCCGACCGGGGCCAGGAGTTCATGGGCAGGGGGGGATGGTGTGGGCATGGAGGTAGGGGGAGGAGGTTGGCCGGATCAACTGCCGGCGGGGGAGAGCGGCTAAGCCGTCGAGCAAAAACAATTTGAACAATCAGCACCACGGTGACGGCATAAGGAGCCGTAAAGGGAGTGGAAACTTGTCCAAGTTATTTCTGCACGGCTCCTAAAGAAAAAAAGCCTGTTCGCTGGCAACGCCAGGCAAACAGGCCTTTGATGAGGAAACACCTCCGCCGGGACGGGGCTTGATACGGGGGGTTACTTCGCCTTGATCGATTCCAACTCTACTTCGAAGATCAGGGTGGCGTTGGGTCCGATGGGGCCAGGGCCGTTCTCGCCGTAGGCCAGATCCGCCGGGATGTAGAGCATCCATTTGTCGCCCTCTTTCATCAGCTGCAAGGCCTCGGTCCACCCCTTGATCACGCCGTTTACCGGGAAGGTGGCGGCCTGACCGCGCTTATAGGAGCTGTCAAACTCGGTGCCGTTGATCAAGGTCCCTTTGTACTGGACAGTCACGGTGTCTTCCGCCTTGGGGGTCTTGCCCTTGCCTGCGGAAATCACCTTGTACTGCAAACCGCTGGGTAGGGTCTTGACCCCCTCCTTTTTCTTGTTCTCGGCCAGGAAGGTCGCGCCCTCTTTCTTGTTGGCCTCGCCCTGGACCTTCGTCTTCTCCTGCCGTTTGGTCTGCATCTCCTGCTGCAGGGAGGTGAGGGTGGCCCTGGACTCCTCTTCCGTCATCAGGGTCTTCTTGCCGCCCAGGAGGTCCTTAAAGGCCTGGCCCAAGACTGCCGGATCGACTTCGATCTCATTTTTTTTGAGGCTGTTCGCCATGTCCATGCCGATGGCGTAGCTCACCTTGTCCTTTGGGGTCTTCAACTCCATGGTCTCCGCGGCAAAGGCCACACTGGCCGAGAGCATCATGCCAACCATCACCATACCTTTAACGTTCATGTCTTCTCCTTCAATAATTTACAATGGGGTTTATGCCTCTCCCCCCGGGGAGGAAGCGTGGGGCGCAAAGCCGTTTATCGCAGGGCATTGCTATCCTCTCTCTGGGCTCCGGGGGGCGGCGCAAGATTTTTGCCAACCTATCAGTAAAGCCCCCCATTGTCAATGAGAGCGAGAGGTCTATCTGTAATTATTGGCTGAACGGGTTTTTTTGTGGTCCCCCTGGTTGGGGGCGAACAGGAGAGGGGGCTTGCCCTGGCAAGCTGCTCAAGCCTGGGTGGCATGGAGCAGGCTCTGTCTGATCTCCTCCATGAACTCCTTTTCGGTGATCTTTTTGCCGTCGCAGTCCAGGACATAGAAGACCTCCACCACCTGGTCGGAGCGGGTGCCGATCTTGGCGCGGAAGACGTTGATCTGGAAATCGGTCAAGGTGCGGCTGATGGTGTAGGCGATGCCAGGCTGGTTGGTGGCATAGACCTCAATAACGGTGTAGGTCTCGGAGGCCTCGTTGTCAAAGACCACCTTGGCTGGCGGCTGGATCTTGGCCGGGGCCTTGCGGCTGGGCAGGG
>CAYSFY010000018.1:14714-18076 GCA_964430285.1 uncultured Desulfobulbia bacterium | reverse complement strand
CACGCGATGGTCCGCACCTTGCGGTCGCGCAGGGGCAGGGTGCACTGGCCCCGGAACTCGTCGCAGCGGCTGCCGCGGCCCACCGCGGCGCACTCGTCCTCGGTGCCGTCGGCGTCCTCGTCGCGGTGCGCGCTCTTGCCCACCGGCGTCGTCGTCTCGTCGACCGCGCAGGCCACGGCGGCGTGGCTCTTCTCGTACACGCACTGGACATTCATGACGTCGACCACGGTGCCGTCCGGCCAGGTGAAGATCTGGGCCGAGAGCAGGCGCAGGTTGTTTAAGGAGATCACCCCGCAGATTTTGGTGAGCAGACCGGGCCGGTCGCGGGTCAAGATCAGGATCGACCAGTGGCCCTGCCGGTCCTGGGGGAGGACGATCAGGTCCGAGGTGTTCAGAGTCCGGCTCTGCTGGATGTGGTCGGCAATCTCCTCCGGCGAGAAATTGAGCAGATAGTCATCCGGGAGGACGAGGAGATCAACGGGGCTGTGTCCCCCCAGTCGGGCGAGGACCTTCTCCCTGATCCAGCCGATGCCGACATCCAGGTCTTGAGGACCTTCTCCGGACTTCTCCATGAGGAGGGCGATCTTCAGGTAGAGGTCCAGGAGCAGGGCCGCCTTCCAGTCGTTCCACACCGTGGGACCGGTGGCCATGGCGTCGGCGATGGAGAGGAGGTAGAGCAGGGCTAGTCGCTCCAGGGTCCCCACCTGCTGGGCGCAGCGCTTGATCAGGCCGATGTCGTCCAGGTCGCGGCGCAGCGCGGTATCGGCCAGAAAGAGATGGTTGGCCACCGCGAACTCCAGGAGGCTCTGTTCCCGGCCCTCCAGCCCCATGCGGGCGCCGATGACGCGGGTCAACTCCTCTCCCTTCCGTTGGTGGTCGGTGCCGTAGCCCTTGCCGATATCGTGCAGCAAACCGGCCAAATAGAGGATGTGGGGGGTGGTGAGGATGTTGAAAATCGTGGCCTGTTCCATGGCCAGTTGGTGGAGGATGGCCACGGTCTGCACCAGATGGAGGTCAACGGTAAAGACATGGTAGATGTCGTGCTGGGCCAAGGACTTCAGGTGGGCGAACTCCGGCAGCAAGGCGGAGAGCAGGCCACACTCCAGCATGGACTCCAAGACCGACAGGGGGGCCTTCTCTTGGCCAAGGATGTCGATGAAGATGCGGTTGAGTTGGGGGTCGGCGCGGAAGGCGTCATCCACCAGATGGAGGTTGGCGGCGATCAGCTTTTTGGTCTGGTGGTGCACCGGCAGACCGCTTTTGGCGGCATGGAGAAAGACGCGGATGAGCAGGGGCGGCGACGCCGGCAACTCATCGGGCGCGGTCAGACGGATGCGGCCCTTGCGGGCGATGATTCCGGGCTCGAACTCCTGGATCTCTTCCGGCTGGGTCGGGGCGGGCAGCTGCTTGGTCAGGACCTCGAAGACATGCTCGAAAAAGAGGTCGGTGGTGGTGGCGATGGTCTGCAGGTGGGTGTAGACCACCCGCATGAAGTGCTCCACATCCATGATCCCCTTGGTGCTGCGGTAGCTCAGGGCCTTGGCGATCTCCTCCTGGTGTTCGAAGTAGAGTTGGTCATTTTTGCGGGCGCTGATGTAGTGCAGGCGGTTTCTGATCTCGATCAACCCCTCCCAGGCCTGCTCAAAGGCCCGGTGCTCATCCTCGGAGAGCAGCCCGGCATCCTTGAGCGAGGCCAGATCCTTGAGGCCGAAGACCACCCTGGCGGTCCACAGCATGGCCTGGATGTCGCGGAGCCCGCCGCGGATCTCCTTGATGTGGGGTTCCAACAGGTAGCTGTGCAGGCCGAAACGGCGGTGTCGTTCGTCCCGGTGGCAGGTCATGTCCTCCAGAAAGGCCAGGCGTTGGCCGTCGATGAAGCGCTTCTGGTAGGCCCCTTGCAGTTCGCGGAAGAGTTCCTCGTCCCCGGTGATGAAGCGGGCGTCGAGCAGGGAGACCCGGAAGAAGAAGTCGTTGGCCGCGTCGGCGAGGCAGGTGCTCACCGTGCGCACGCTGTGGCCGACCTCAAGACCGGCATCCCACAGGGGATAGAAGATGGCTTGGGTGACGGCCGGTAGGGCCTCCTCCACCCCGTCGCGGTGGAGGAGGAGGAGGTCGATATCGGAGAGGGGGAAGAGTTCACTGCGGCCATAGCCGCCAACTGCCACCAAGGCCATGCCTCTGGCGGCCTCGGGGCAGTCGTGGAACTTTTGACAGAGGTGGCTGTCGATCAGCTGGGTGTGCTCGCGCAGCAGGGCACGCCCTTTCAGCCCTTGCCGCCAGAGGACTTCCAGGATCTCGCGGCGGGTGCGCAGGCTGGTGGGATCAATAGGCACGGAGGGGGTGAGCATGGGCTAGATGGCGTCTTTGCCCTTCTCGCCGGTCCGCACCCGAACCACCTCCTCCACTGGCAGGACAAAGATCTTGCCGTCACCGATTTTGCCGGTGAGGGCGGCTTGGCGGATGCACTCCACGATCTCGTCCACCTGCTCGGCCTCGACAATCAGTTCGAGCTTGACCTTGGGGATGAAGTCCACGACGTACTCAGCCCCCCGGTAGACCTCCTTGTGCCCCTTTTGCCGGCCATACCCCTTGACCTCGGTGAGGGTCATGCCCTTGATCCCCTTGGCATTCAGGGCCTCTTTGACATCGTCGAGCTTAAACGGTTTGATGATCGCTTCTATCTTTTTCATGCTGGTTCCTCCCTGTACAGGTTTTGGTCATCCATTCATGCTGTCAACCGTAGCGGTTAATTGTACGCCGTTTCGCTGTGCTCGCTCAAATCAAGGCCGGTGACCTCGTTTTCAGGCGACAGGCGGAGACCCATGGTGGCATCAATGCATTTAAAGAGAATCCAACTTACCACAAAGGCGTAGACCCCGACAACCATTACTCCAAAAATTTGGGTGCCGAGGAAGGCCGGGTTGCCGGCGAACAGACCGTCGGCCCCACCGGGATTGGCGGCCTTGGAGGCAAAGAGGCCAAGGCAGATGGTGCCGATGACGCCGCCTACCCCATGGATGCCCACCACATCCAGGGAGTCATCCAGGGTGAGGGTGTTTTTGATCAAGGAGACTGCTCCGTAACAGACGAGGCCGGCGATCATGCCGATGATGATGGCCGCCACCGGCCCGATGAAGCCGGCCGCCGGGGTGACCGTGGCCAGGCCGGCCACCGCCCCGGAGGCGGCGCCCAGGGTGGTGGGTTTGCGACGATGGATCCACTCCACCAGGCTCCAGGTGGCCATGCCGGCCATGCCTGCCAGGTGGGTGGCGACAAAGGCGGTAGCCGCGATACCGTTGGCAGCCAAGGCGCTGCCGCCGTTAAAGCCGAACCAGCCGAACCAGAGCAAGCCGGTCCCGAGC
>CAYSFY010000018.1:7393-14704 GCA_964430285.1 uncultured Desulfobulbia bacterium | reverse complement strand
GTTGTGGGGCATGATGCTATGCTTGCCAAAGTCCTTGCGGGGGCCAATCACCAGCACCGCGGCCAGGGCGGCGGCGCCCGAGGTGAGGTGGACCACCAGCCCGCCGGCAAAATCGAGGACCCCGCGGGCCGCGAGCCAGCCGCCGGACCCCCAGATCCAATGACAGACCGGATTGTAGACCACGATGGACCAGAGCAAGGCAAAGACCACGAAGGGGGCGAAGCGCACCCGTTCGGCAAAGGTGCCGGTGATCAGGGCCGGGGTGATGATGGCAAACATGCACTGATAGATCATGAATACGTTTTGCGGGATGGTGGTGGCATAGGTGGGGCTGGGGTCCGAGCCCACGGTGTGCAAGCCGAGCCAGGCCAGGCTCCCCACCATCCCCTGCAGATCGGGGCCAAAGGCCATGGAATACCCCAACAGCACCCACTCGATACTGATCACCGAGATCATGATCAGGCTCTGCATGAAAGTGCCCAACACGTTTTTGCTCCGGACCATGCCCCCGTAAAAGAGGGCCAGGCTCGGGGTCATGAGCAGGACAAGTCCGGCCGCGGCCAAGACAAAGGCGGTATCCCCGTTGTTGATCATTGAGTTCTCCTTTTTTGTGAATAATTGATGGACGCGCAAAAAGTCGTGAAGCTGACCATCTGCCAATGTAATTTCAATGTGTTACAGGGCGAGCCAGCGGCGGTTGAGCGGTTTTTGCGAAACCGACAACATTGATTTGCCGCTATCCATATACAGGCCTTGATCACCCTAAGTCTCGTCACCCATGTTGGCTGGGGGAGGTGGAAAGATTGGGGTGCTAATAAGCACGATCAGTGCCAGTTGTGGTGATTGCTGTTCATTTCAATGATATTGTTCGATTTATTTGCGTGCATCAGTCGCTGGCCTGGGCGATTGTTGTGCCATTTTTGTTTAAAACGTGATTTTTTGTGACAAAAATGGAAATCATTTTTTTTGGGAACAGACGGCGGCAGCTGCCCAGCGAACGGCGGCCCACAGGGCGTGGGCAGAGGCAGGGCAAACCGTAAACCGGCAAGCGGAGTGACCCGCGCCATGGGCGGGAGGGCGACCAGCCGGGAGGGTCTAATGGGGGATCGCGCCGGTCATTGCCGGCAAGGAGGAGCGGAGGGGGAGGGCGAGGGCGAGGGGCGAGGGCGAGAGGGCTAAAGGAGTTGATAACGATCGATGGCGATGGCGTCAAGGGGCAGATCCGGCCACTGTTTCATGAGCCAGGCCTGGAGCTTACGGTTCATCTCCCCGCGTTCCAGGGCGTAACGCCGTAGGTCGTCCGGGGGTTGGTTGGTGAAGAATTGGTAGATGATTTCGCGGATGAAAGACTCCCTCTGGGACGGGGGGATGGCCTCGGGGCTAAGGCGCAAGATCAGGGTCAAGTCGGTGGTCAGGATGATCGGCGTCTGGTCGGCGGTGGTCTTGGCATGGACAATAATTGCCGGGAATCTCCATTTCTTGCGGATTAGTTTAGGTTCCGGTATGGGCTCCTGGTGCTTTACGGCTGGCGGCTCCCCCTGGGCTGTAGGGGGCGGGGGCGGCGCCGGCTCATGGTCCGTGGTTGTCGGTTGTGGGTGTTTGGCCTCGGCCGGCGGTTCGGCTGCGGGATGGACGGCTGAGGTCCGCAGTGAGGGCTCGGTCTTGGTGGCCGCGTGTTTTGGCGAGCGGTGCAGGGTCAGGAAGAGGGCGAGCCCGACCATGGGCAGGAGGATGACTGCCAGCCGGATGGCGATGGGGGTCTGACGAAAACGAGCGGTAAGGGGATGGAGAAGAGGCAGGATCCGTCCTGCGGGGGGGGCGACGGCGGTTTGGGTCTTGGCTTCATCGGCGACCGGAATGTTGGTAAAGGACTCTTCCGGTTCATCAGGCAGGAAGAATTCCGAACTCGCCTCTTCCTTGGGGGCGGCCATGAAGTCTTCCGCTTCAAAGGCTTCACCCCAATCGTCACCAATGTCGCTGTTGAATATGGTTTCCTGGGCGGGGTCTTTATCGCCTTTCCCTGCTTCGTCAACCATGCTGGAGTTCTTGGTTAGGAGCCGTTAGTCAATAACGTGTACTATTCTGAACCTTCCTGCTGACTGCTTACGCAGTTTGAGCGATCCACAATGAACAGGGGATTGGTGACAACGGCTTAGCCTAAGACCTTATTGATTTTTTCGCCAAGGGTGTCGGCAGTGAAGGGTTTGACGATATATTGACTGACTTTGGCCTTGACCGCCAGGATGATATTGTCCTGCTGGGCCTCGGCGGTCACCATGATGAAGGGGATCTTCTCCCACTCGGGATTGGCCCGGACATTTTTTAACAGGTCAAGTCCGGTCATTTTCGGCATGTTCCAGTCGGAGATGATGAGGCCGATTTTTTCCTGCTTGAGGACGTTCAGCGCCGTGGTGCCGTCGTCGGCCTCCACGATGGCTTTGTAGCCAAGCTGGGTAAGGATGTTTTTCACAATCCTTCTCATGGTGGCAAAGTCATCAACGACAAGAACCTTGATATTGGTATCCGGCATTATATCCTCTCAAACCCTAAAATTATCATAGTCACCGGGCGTTTCATGTCTTCTCGGCAGCCTGCCACCCAAGTTGTTCCCATCATATATAAAAATCGAGGACAAAATCAATGAAATTTTACCAATGGTGAAATTAAGGCGTGGTGACTGGGGTGCCCGTAGGCTGGGGGTGCCGGTTTTCTGTGTGGGAGGAACCCTGATTTTAGAAGGAAACTTTTACCGCCTTCCGAAAAGGGGGCTCCTTGACCAATAAGTTGATGTTTGAACTGCACGTTCACTTCAACAATTGCCGGTTTCGCAAAAACCGCTCAACCGTCGCTGGCACGCCCCGTAACCTATTGAAATTACATTGGCAGATGGTCAGCTTCACGACTTTTTGCGATTCCATCAACGGTTCAAGAGGGATCAGCAACCCAGCAACAAGATGGTCGTCGCTGTTGCGCGAGGGGGGGGTGCGCCACCGGCAATAAACAACCAACGCGGTGACTGATGGACTTCAGGCGAGGGCCTTTTTGAGCTTGGTGCGCAGGCGCAATACCGCCTTGCTGTGCATCTGGGAGATGCGTGATTCGGTGTAGTCCAGGACCAGGCCGATCTCCTTCATGGTAAGTTCTTCAAAGTAGTAGAGCGAGACCACCAGTTTCTCTTTTTCGGGCAACTCGGTGATGGCCTGGGCCACCAGACCGCGGATCTGGGAGAAGCTGAGGGCCAGGAAGGGGTCCAGGCTGTCCTGCTCCAGGAGGTCGGCGAAACTCGAGCCCCGCATCTCGGGGGAGTTCTGTTTCAGGAGTTCGATGTCCATGAAGGAGACCTCTTTGGTCTCGTCCAAGAGCTTGTGAAACTCCTCCAGGGAGATGCCCATGGCCTTGGCCATCTCCTCGTCGGTGGCGGCGCGGCCCAACCTCTGTTCCGTGGCGTTGTAGGCACTCTCCAGTTGGCTGATCTTGCCACGCACCGAGCGTGGCACCCAGTCCAGGGAGCGGAGTTCGTCGAGCATGGCCCCTTTGATGCGGAACTCGGCGTAGGTCTTGAACTGGACATTCTTGGTCAGGTCAAACTTGTCGATGGCGTCAATCAGGCCAATGATGCCGGAGCTGATCAGGTCGTCCACGGAGATGCTGGGGGGCAGGCGCGAGGCCAAGCGGGTGGCGATATACTTGATGAGAGGGGTATAGGTCAAGATCAGCTCGTCTCGTCTTTCCGGGGAGAGCTGGCCTGAGCCGGTAAAATAGGCCCGGGTGTAGTCCTTGAACTTCTGCGGATGCGGTTTGGTCATGGCTTACGAGAACTGTGGCCAGAAGAATTTGATGTTGCCGTCGGTGGTGGGTTCGGGTTTGCTCGCGAGCAGTTGTTGCGCGATCTTGAAAAACATCCGGCTGGCTGGGGTCTCGGGGAAGAGAACGGTGACCAAACGCTGACTCCTGACTGCCTGAATCAGCTTTTTATCATAAGGAATGTGGCCGAGAAAGTCCAGCGAAAGTGTCCCGAGAAATTGGTCGCAGACCAGGCTGAGCTGGCGGAAGACCGCGAGGGCCTCCCGTTCGGATTGGGCCTGATTGACGATGATGGAAAAGCGTTTGACGTCGTGGCGGGAGGAGAGGACCTTGATCAGGGCATAGGCATCGGTTAGGGAGGTCGGTTCCGGGGTCAAGAGGACAATGCGCTCCTGGGCCGCCAGGTTGAAGTAGATTACATTTTCGTTAATCCCGGCCGCGGTGTCGATCAGCATGATGTCCAGCTGCTGGTTTAACTCCTCCATCTCGGAGAGGAAATAGAGCTTCTGGGTCTCGGTGAGGTTGGCCAGTTCCATGATCCCTGAACTTCCCGGCAGGATCAGGATGCCGCCGGGGCCTTCGATCATCACCTCCCGCAGGGACTTTTCGCCGGTGAACATGTGGTGAAGATTGAATTTCGGGGTGAGCCCCAGAAGGATGTCCACATTGGCCAGGTTCAAGTCGGCGTCCAGGACCAGGACTCGCTTGCCCTGACGGGCCAAGGCGTAGGCCATGTTTGTGGTCAGGTTGCTCTTGCCGACCCCGCCCTTGCCGCTGGTTACGCAGACCACCCGGGGCTGGGGCCCGTGGTGTGCGGCCCTGGGCCGGGGTAGGGTCCGGTTGAGCATCATGGTCTTAAGAGTGTCGGCTTGGGTCATGGTCTCCCTCATCTTGTTTACGCGAATTTGGTGGTCATCAACGGCGCGGCAGCGGGCCACCCCTGTTTGAACAAGGTGTCCAGGAACTCTTTGGAGGCCACCATGAAGTCCTCCGGCACCCGTTGTCCGGTGGAGAGATAGGCCACCGGCAGCCTGGACGCCACTACCTGTTGGCAGAGGGCGGCGTAGGCCCGGGTCTCGTCCAGTTTGGTCAAGATAAGGCCGGTGACGGCGAGCTTGCCGTAGGCGGTGATCACTGTCTGCAGGTCCTCTTTTTTGGTGGTGGCGCTCAACACCAGGTGGGGTTCGATGCCCGGGCAGGGGGTAAACCACTCTTGCAGTTCCTGGATATGGGCGTCATCGTACGGGCTTTTGCCGGCCGTGTCGATGATGACGATGTCTCGGTCCCGGAGACGCTCCAGGGCACGCCCCAAGTCCTGCTTGCGCAGAACGATCTCGCAGGGGAGGCGCATGATGCGGGCGTAAGTGCGCAACTGGTCGGTGGCGCCGATGCGGTAACAATCCATGGAGAGCAGCGCCACGCGCAGGCCTTGGCGCAGGGTGTACCAGGCGGCAAGCTTGGCGGCGGTGGTGGTCTTGCCCACCCCGGTGGCGCCGACCAGGGCGATCAGATTCGCTCCTTGGTTGGTGGTGTCGGTCACCTGGATCTTGTCCACCAGGGCGTCGCGCCACTGCTGGACCTCGGCGGTGTCGGGCTGCCGGACCTTGGGCTTGGGCTGGCTGGGGGTAATCTCCTCCGGTCGGTAACGCACCGGTGACGGTTTGGCCGAAGCCCCCTGCCGCATTAGGTTGGCAAAGCGCAGGCGCAGGTCATGGGACTCCAGATGTGGCCCGCTGGTGGCCGGCGGCAGGAGGACCTCTTCCGGCACGCCCGGGGTGGGGGACAGGGCCGGCTCGTCCACGGGTTTCCGGCGGACGCTCTGGTAACCGTAGGCCGGCGCGGGAGGGCTTGGGGCTGCCGACGCTGCCGTTTCAATCTCATCCAGGTCGTAATCCATGGCCGCCACCACCTCAATCCGGGAGCGACCGCCCTGGTCGCCCGGGGGGAGGGAACGGGTGGCAAGGATCACTGCGTCTTCCCCCAGCTCCTTCTTGACCATGGCCAGGGCGGTCTGGGTGTCTTTGGCCTCGAATCGTTTTATGCGCATTGGTTTATGACCGCAGAGGGTATGGTTGAAGGCAAATGAGCTGCTTGGGTCGTTTAGGTGATAGGCTGAAGTCCGTTAGGGACAAGAACGGACTCCATCGTGGCCTGGCCACGGGCAATAGCGTTAGCTTCCGTTGCTGACACCCTTGGCACCGATCGCCTCGTTTGTTGTTATTTCTTGAGCGTAAGTTCAATCGTCCCCAGGGAGTGGATCTGGGTCTGGCCGGTCAGTTCATTGTTGGAGAGGACAATCACCTGGGGCATGAAGCGTTCCAGGAGGTGGCGCAGGTGGCGACGGATGACCGGGGTGCAGAGGATGATGGGCTGGTAGCCCTCGTTAGTCACCTTCTCCACCAAGGCCTGGGTCGCCTCGATCACTCTCTGCGCCAAGTTCGGTTCCATGTTGAGGTAGACCCCCTGGTCGCTCTTCTGGATGGACTCGCGGATGAAGTCTTCGATCTTGTGGGCCAGGGTGAGGACCGACAGCCGCCCCTCTTCATCGGTCAGGGCCGAGACGATGGAGCGCGCCAGTTTCTGGCGCGCGTACTCGGTGAGGATGGAGGTGTCCTTGGTCATGGGGGCGTAGTCGGCCAGGGTCTCGCAGATGGTCAACAGGTCGCGGATGGAGACCCGTTCCTTGAGAAGGTTCTGCAGGACCTTCTGCAAGGAGCCCAAGGGGAGCCCGGTGGGCACCAGCTCTTCCACCACCTTGGGGTGGGTCTTGGCCAGGTTGTCCAGAAGTTTCTGGGTGTCCTGGCGGCCCAGGAGTTCATCGGCATGGGTGCGCAGGACCTCGGTGAGGTGGGTGGCGATGACGGTGGAGGGGTCGACCACGGTGTAGCCGGCCAGTTGCGCCTCGTCTTTTTTGCTTTCGTGGATCCACAGGGCCGGCAGGTTGAAGGCCGGCTCCTTGGTGGGGATGCCGTCGATCTGCCGCTTGGCGGTGCCGGAGTCCATGGCCAGCTGGTAGCCCATCATCACCTCGCCTCGGGCGATGTCCACCCCCTTCAGCAGCAGGACATACTCATCCGGTTTGATCTGCAGGTTGTCGCGGACATGGAGCGAGGGCACCACCAGCCCCATGTCCAGGGCGAACTGGCGTCTGATGCCGCGGATGCGTTCCAGCAGGTCACCCTTCTGGGTCTCGTCCACCAGGGGGATCAGCCCGTAACCGACCTCCAGCTGGAGGATATCCAAGGGGAGCAGGGCGTCCACCGTCTCCGGCGAGCCGGGAGGGGGGCCTTCCGGCTTTTTCTCCTCCTTTTCGGCGGTGGCCGTGGCTCGGGCCTTCTGTTGGAAGGTGAGGTAGGAGATGGTGCCCATGACCATGGCGAGGATGAGAAAGGGGACATGGGGCAGGCCGGGCACCAGCCCGAAGAGGCCGATGATGGCGGCGGCGACCCCCAAGGCCTGGGGCTGCATGCCGAACTGCTTGGCGAATTCGGCGCCCATGCTCATGTC
>CAYSFY010000018.1:4499-7383 GCA_964430285.1 uncultured Desulfobulbia bacterium | reverse complement strand
CGGCGGTGGAGATAATCAGGGAGGGGATCTGGGAGACCAGGCCATCGCCGATGGTGAGCATGGAGTAAGTCTGCAAGGCCTGGAAGATGTCCATCCCCTCAAGGATGGCGCCGATAAACAGACCGCCCATGATGTTGATGATCATGATGACGATGCTGGCCACCGCCTCGCCGCGCACGAATTTGGCCGAACCGTCCATGGCGCCGTAAAACTCCGCCTCCTGGGAGATGGCGGCCCGCCGGGTCTTGGCCTTCTCTTCGTCGATCAGGCCGGCGTTCAGGTCGGCGTCGATGGCCATCTGCTTACCGGGCATGGCGTCCAAGGTGAAGCGGGCCGCCACCTCGGCGATACGACCGGAGCCCTTGGTGATGACGATGAAGTTGATCAACACCATGATCACCGTGTAGTTGCCGCTGACCACGAAATCGCCGAAGGACTGGATGACCTCGCCCACGGCCCCGCTCCCCTCATGGCCATGGAGCAGGATCAAGCGGGTGGAGGCGATATTCAAGGCCAGACGGTAGAGGGTGGTGAGCATGAGGATGGAGGGAAAGGAGGAGAAGTTCAAGGGGTTGGTGTTGTACATGGACATCAGCAGGATCACCAGACTCATGGTGATACTGACCGAGAGCAAGAGATCGAGCAGGATGGTGGGCAGCGGCACGATCATGACCATGAGGATGGCCACCACCCCCACGGCCATGACCATGCTGGAGAGGTCGAGGCTGAAGGCGCCCTTGGCGTCGGCTGTTGCGCTGCTCTCTGCCATGGTTCGTTATGCCGCCTTGCGTTTTCTGGTGGAGAAGACGTAGGCCAGGACCTCGGCCACGGCCTGGAAGAGCTCTTCGGGGATCGGTTTGTTGACCTCCACCGCTTGATACAGGGCCTGGGCCAGGGGCTTGTTCTCCACCAAGGGGATGCCGTGGGCGGTGGCGACTTCCCGGATCTTTTGGGCGATGGCCCCGGCCCCCTTGGCCACCACCAGGGGGGCGACCATGGTTTCGGCATCGTAGCGCAGGGCGATGGCCAGCCGGGTGGGGTTGGTGATCACCACTTGGGCCTTGGGCACCTCTTCCATCATCCGTTGGCGGGCCATCTGCATCTGGATGGCGCGGATGCGCCCCTTGACCTGGGGGTCGCCCTCGGTCATCTTGGCCTCTTCCTTGAGTTCCTGTTTGCTCATCTTCATCTTCTTCATGAACTGCCAGCGCTGGAAGGCGTAGTCGAGGATCGCCAGGAGCGCAATCATCAGGGCGCACTTTAAAAAGATCGCGAAGGCGGTCCGACCGCCAAAGGCCATGATCTGATAGGGCTCCTGGTCCATCAACGGCATGAACCCGGGGAGGGCCTTCTTGACCTCCGAAAAGGCAACATAGCCGATCAGTCCGATCTTCAGCAATGATTTAATCAGTTCGGCCAGGGTCTGCATGGAGAACTTACGGGCCAGGCCGGCAATGGGGTCGATCTTGGTGAAATCGGGGGTGATCTTCTCCGTGGAGAAGATCACCCCCACCTGGGCATAGTTGGCTACCAGGGCGGTGACGAAGGCCGCGGCCAGCACCGGCCCGGCGACCATGGCCATGCTGCTCATCCCCTCCAGGGTCAGGGTGAAGATGGTGTCCGGCAGCAGGCTGATGGTGTCGGCGTTGGCCAGGTAGTGGGCCGTCATCTCCGCCAGGGAGTTGATCATGAAATCGCGGCCTAGGTAGATGGCCATGAGACTGGCCATGAGCACCGCCGCCGAGGGGATCTCCACGCTCTTGGCAATGTCCCCTTTGTTCCTGGCATCCTGAAGACGCTTGGAGGTGGGTTCCTCGGTCTTTTCCTGGCCGCTTGCCTCGTCCGCCATGGCCTACCCACCCATGCCGATGGCCAGTTTGGTGAGGTGCTGGCCCATCAGGTCGAAGTTTTTGATCATCAGCGGCAGAAAATAGGTCAACGATAGCCCGACAAAGATAAAGCCGATGCCGATGGTCAGCGGCATGGCCACCATCATGATCGGCACCTGGGGCACGGTCTTGGCGATTACGCCCATGGCCACATGGGTCAAAAAGAGGGCCACGGCCGCAGGCGCCATGATCTGGATGCCTAAGACGAACATGTGCACGACCCCCTCCATAACGCCGAGCAGGGTCGCTTTCCCCAGATGGATGGAGCCGGGTGTCACCCAGGTGAAGCTCTCCACCAGGGTGCGGAAAAAGAGGTGGTGACCGTTGATGCCGAGAAAGATGAGGATGGCGAGGATATTCCACAAGGTGCCGACCAGGGAGACCTGGGCGCCGAATTCGGGGTCCATGGTGCCGGCCATGCCCATGCCCATGGAGATGCCGACCATCTGCCCCGCCAGATCGGTGGCGTCGAAGATCAGCCGGGCAAAGAAGGCGAGAGTGGCGCCAAAGGTCACTTCGGTGGCGACGAACACCCCATAGCCCATGGCGGTCTCCGGCAGCAGGGCGGCCGAGACCGGGACCACCGGCAACAGCAGCAGGGAGAGGGCCAGGGTGAACAGGGCCTTGACCTGGGTCGGCACGCTGCTGGAGCCAATGACCGGCAGCAGGAAGACCAGGGACCCCACCCGGGTCATGACCACCAGCAGGGTGAGGATGTGGTCCAGGGTCCAATGGAGGAGGGCGGTATCGGGCATTGGGGCTAAAGGGTTAAAGGTCTTAAGGCGCATGGATGCACCGTAAATCTGCATCGTAAATCGGGTAGGGTGGGCTAATGAGGCACCAGCCCACCGGATGCCTCGGGCCGCTGGCCCGTTTTTTAGCGAATCAGTTCCGGAATACGCACCAAAAGGTCTTGAGTGTAGTCGGTCAGTTTGATCAACGTCCAGGAGGCGAAGAAGATGATCGCTGCAGGTGTGCTCGGCCGTATCCGCTGG
>CAYSFY010000018.1:0-4489 GCA_964430285.1 uncultured Desulfobulbia bacterium | reverse complement strand
GGAGGCGAAGAAGATGAGGGCGAACATCACCGCCACGATCTTGGGGACAAAGGTGATGGTCATCTCCTGGATCTGGGTGGTGGCCTGGAAGATGGCGATGGCGAGGCCCACCACCAGACCGACCAACAGCGGTGGCGCCGACAGCAGCAGGGTGATATAGGTCGCGTCTTGGCCTAGGGTGATGGCTTGCAGGGCGGTCATGGTCAGACTCCGTAGCTGTGGACCAGGGAGCCCACCAGCAGGTTCCAGCCATCCACCATGACAAAGAGCAGGAGCTTGAAGGGCATGGAGATCATCACCGGCGGCAGCATCATCATGCCCATGGCCAGGAGGACACTGGAGACCACCATGTCGATGACCAAAAAGGGGAGAAAGAGGATGAAGCCGATCTCAAAGGAGGTCTTTAACTCGCTGATCATGAAGGCCGGTACCAGGATGGTGGTGGGGACCTCCTCTTTATTCTTGGGCTTGCTCACCTTGGCCAGGGAGAGGAAGAGGGCCAGGTCCTTCTCCCTGGTCTGTTTGAACATGAAGTTCCGGAGCGGCACCATGCCGGTCTCCATGGCCTGATCCAGCGAGATCTTCTCCGCCAGATAGGGCTTGACGGCGGTTTCGTTCATCTGCCTGAAGACCGGGGCCATGATGAACACGGTGAGGAAGAGCGAGAGGCCGATCAGGGTCTGGTTGGGTGGGGTGGTCTGGGTGCCCAGGGCCTTCTTCAGAAAGGAGAAGGCCACCACCAGACGGGTGAAGCAGGTCATCATCATCAAGATGGCCGGGGCCACGGAGAGGATGGTGAACACCAACAGGATTTCGATCAGGACGGAGACCTGTTTGGGGTTAGTGGTCTCGCCCAGGCCGATCTGCATGGTCGGCAGTTGCAGGGCCTGGACCACGGTGGGGAGAGCGATGGCCGTAAGCGGCACGAGCAGGGCTGCCAGCAGTAGAGGCCAGCGGCGGGGCAGGGGTGGGTGTTGCGTTCTTGAGGTCATGGGGCATCCTCGGTCTTGTTCTCGTGGTTGCTTCGCGGCGCCACCCCTTCCGCCGGGGGTGGCGCCTGCCGCCACGCCTGCATCGACCTATGGAGCAGGCCGGCAAAGCTGGCCGCGGGGTTAGCCTGCGCGGAGGGGGAGGTCAGTCGGGCCATGGCCTCGGGGCCGAGATCGGCAAGCCGGGTGATGGCGTGGTCGGTGACCCCGAGGGCCAAGCACTGGCCGGCGATCTCGACGATGGTGATGTATTTTTTTGGGGCGACCATCCTGGTCTCCAGCACGGTGATGGCCGAGCCGTTGCGCGTCTGCCCCGAACCAAGACCGGTGCGCTTGATGACATGGAGGAGGAGGAGCATGAGACCGATCACCACGATGAGCGAGCCGGTGACCTTGGCGATGGCGGTCAGCAGCGAGGTGGTCTCGGAGAGCGGCATGGCCGCGGCAGGGGGCGGTTCACCGGCCAGCGTGGCTGTCGTCATGGCCACCACGGCCAAGGCCCCGCCGGCGAGGAGGCGGAGGTAAGGTCTCGCTGTGCCCGTCGTTGCCATGGTTAGGCCATGTTCCTGACCCGTTCGGCCTGGCTGATGATCTCGGTAATGCGTACCCCGAAGCGATCGTTGACCACGATGACCTCGCCCTTGCCGAGCAGTTTTTGGTTGACGTAGATCTCCACCGTCTCGCCGGCGTTCTTGGAGAGTTCGACCACCGACCCTTGGGTGAGCTGGAGCATGTCGTTGATGATCATCTTGGTGCGGCCCAGTTCAACAGTGACCTCCAGGGGGATATCCAGCAGAAATTCGAGATTCTGACTCCCCTCCTCGTTGGTGGTGCCGGCACCGAGTTCCGCGAAACTCGCCGTCTTGCCGTGTTGCTCGCTCAGTGCCGCTGCCCAGTCATCGCCGGAATTGCTGTCGTTACCCATGGTTGTTCTCCTGATGGCTCATTTGTGGTGATTACTCCCGTTCTCGGTCAAAGACCTTCCGCTTGATCAGAAAGGCCTTGCTGCCCCGGCGAATGCCGGGGGTGCCCATGAATTTGCGGACTCCGGCCAGGTAGCCCGGCAGCAGGTCATCCTTGCGGCGATTGAGCTGGATGATGTCGCCCACCTGCAACTCGATGATGTCGCCTGCCGGGATAATGGCTTGGCCCAGTTCGATCTTCAACTCAATGGGCACGTTCTTGATATTCTCCTGCAGGGTCCTGGCCAGGAGGATGTCCTCCTCGCTCTGCTCGCGCTGGAAGGCGGTGGTGAGTTTGGACTTGACCGATTCCAGGTTGGAGAGGGGGATGCAGGAGGTGATGCTGCCCACCGAGCGGTCCATGTCCACCTCGTAGCGGTTGATCAGCACGATGTCGTCCGGCTCGCAGATCTTGGCGAATTGGGGGTTGATCTCACTGCGGATGAACTGCACCTGAATTGGGTGGAGGAAGTACCACGCCTTCTCCAGATCGGTGAGCAGCAGGTTGACCACCCGTTGGATGAGGCGTTGCTCGATGGAGGTGAAGTCGCGGCCCTCGATCCTGACATTGCGTGCCCCTGAGCCGCCGAGATAGGTCTCCACCAGGGCGAAGACCAGTTTGGGTTCCAGCACGAACAGGGCGTTGCCCCGGAAGGGGTCCATCTTGAAGATCTGTAGGCTGCTGGGGACCGGTAGGGTGCGGACAAAGGAGCCAAACCGTTCCAGCTCCATGGGCACGGCGGTGACGTCGATGATCCGGCGCAGGCTGTTGGCCAGCGAGCTGCGCATGGTCCGGAGGAAGGAGTCGTTGATGACATCCATGGCCGGCATCTTGAGCTGGGATATCCCCTGCTGCCGGCTGAAGTCATAGGTCGAGAGGGCGAGGGTCTCCTCAACAATCGCCTCTTCCGGCTCTTCAATGTCACCCCCGGAAATTCCCTTGAGGAGGGCATCGACCTCGTCCTGACTCAGTATCTGTTCCATGGCTGTCCTTACTGGACCACAAAATCGGTGAAATAGAGGTCCTTGACCCGCTCCGGGCGGAGGATCAAGTTGAAGCGTTCCAGGAGATCGTCCCGGACCCGAATCTTGCCTTCCGGGGTCATGACCTCCTCGAAGGTGAGGCTGGTGAGCATCATGATCACCATGTCGCGCATCTTGGGGATGGCCTTCTCCACCTTCTCCTTGACGTTCGGGGCGGCTTCCAGTTCCAGGGTGATGGTGACCTTGAGGTAGCGCTTGCCCTTGGGGTCGGAGAGGTTGACCACAAAGGGCTCCAGGGCGAAGATCTCCCCCTCTTTTTCCACCGGCTCCTTTTTGCCCTGTTCCTCTGCCGAGATGGCGGGGTGCGGGGCCAGGAATTTTTTATAGGCAACAAAACCACCACCGGCAATGGCAATGAGCAACACGCCGATGATGACCATTAACATCCCTTTTTTCTTCGGTTTCTCTTCCGTGCCGTCGTCTCTTGCCTCTGCAGCAGCCATGAATTTTTCTCCAATCTCTGTGTGGACCGAGGGTCACGTCCGTTTGGTGATGAGCGGGGAGGGGTGGACCACCCAGGGTGCTGCTCCCGCGCACCAGGGGGTGGGGCCTGTTGTCGTGTACAGCAAAAGTTATGCCATGATGGTGCCAGCCGAGAGCAGGGGGCGGTCATGGGATCGTTCGCCTGCCCCAGGGCTTACTCCCCTTGTGCATCACCCAAGAAGGGTGAAGGAGAGGGGATGGTCTTGCTAATACATCAATTTGGCCCCTTGTGCAGTTACAAAACGTAAACTCAGGCTATCATGATCAAATATTTGGCATAATGTCAAAAAAAACAGTGTCTCTTCCGATCATCTCTTGAAAAAAGTTTCTGAAACGGTATCCTTGCCGGACTTCGTAACAACTCCGTCGTGGGATGGCTAACCAACCTGCGCAGCGCAAGTAAGGAGAGCGGTGAGAATTTCATCCCCCATGGTCGCCCTGACCAGTTGCCCGAGCTACGACCCCGGGGCATTGAAGCTCAAGGTCGATGAGTTGCTGCGGGCCTTGTCCTTTACGGTGGGGTCTGGCCAAAGGGTGTTGTTGAAGCCCAATCTGGTGGCGGCCACGGGTGGCGATGGCCTTGCGGTCACCCATCCCTGGGTGGTGCGCGCGGTGGCGGAGTGGTGTTGCGATCACGGGGCCAGGGTCGCGGTGGGCGATTCGCCAGCCTTTGGCAGCGGAGCCGTGGTCATGGAGCGATGCGGGATAACGGCGGCCTTGGCGGGGCTACCGGTCAGCATTGCCCCCTTTAGCCGGCGGCAACGGCTGACCACCGCCAGTGGCCTGTCGGTGATGGTGGCCGCTGATCTCTTTGACCATGACCTGCTCATCAATCTGCCCAGGCTCAAGGCCCATGGCCAACTGCGGGTGACCATGGCGGTAAAAAACTACTTCGGGGTGGTGGTGGCCTGGCGCAAGGCCATGGCCCACATGCGTCATGGCGGAGACGGCAGCTTTGCGCGGCTGTTGGTCGATCTCCTTGCCCTGCTGCCGGAGGGGGTCTCCATCCTT
>CAYSFY010000017.1:33673-37059 GCA_964430285.1 uncultured Desulfobulbia bacterium | reverse complement strand
CCCCGCTGCCGGCAGCGACATACAACCGCTTATGGGGTACCCCCTCCTCTATCTCGTCGATGGGCAATACCCTAGCGGAATCCAACGCAACCGCCAGATCACTCCCTGCGAGTTCCGTCAGTTCCGCCTTCTCCTCGACCGAGAGATCGCTGTTCTCCTCGCGATGTTGCAGGGCACGGTAACGGACAAAGCGCCGGATATCCTCATTGCCCCGAGCCCCGCCGGGCAGGGCCGACGCACCGCCCACCAACAGGGGCTGGCCAGGGTTTTGAATATCAAAGGTAGCGGCCAGGAAGTTATCCGGCAGGAAGGTATCCGCGTACGGACGGGAGACGAAACCCTCATTGAGGTAACCGCCGTTGGTCAACGCCAGTCCGGTTTGCTGATCGATATGGAGGTCAGAGGGGTGAAAGCCCACACTGCAAGTGGCCAAAAACCGGAGGCCAAAGCCAAAACCCTGTTCACCGTCAAGGGTGGTGACATTGCCGTAACGGTCCTCCCCGTGCACCGCGTTTCTGCCGCTGCGCCCCCCCCGGGTAACGACCTCCAGATACTCGGTGGAGAGGACCCGGATACCGGCCACCGGCACATCGCCGATCCGCACCCGTAGGCCATCCATCACCGTGTTGCCGGGCTCAAACCCCTGGCCCCGGATCACCACGGTAGTGCCACCGGTTACCGGGCCCCACGAGGGGGTGAGGCTCTGGAAGACGAGGGGCGCATCCACGACCACTCCGCCAAAGAGGGTGGCACTCTCCCAGACCCCGGCCTTCTCGACCATTATTTTCACGTCGTATTGGCCTGGGTGGGCAAGAGGCGGCGTTTGCGCCGTGACGATGGCCAGCCGTTCATCCTCGGCGTCCGAGCGGCTATCGCTGACCTGCGCCTCGCGATCGCCGATAAAGACCCGCACCCGCTCCTTGACCGCCGGGATACCGAGCCCGGAGAGGGTCAGGGTGGCGGCCCGATCCTGGCGGAGCCGCCGGGGCACCACCGTGGTCAGCTGGATGGCATCGGGCCGGCTGCCCCGATAGGTCAATTGGCAGCGCTGTTCCTGGGCCAGGGTGTAGAGAGGGATCTGGCGGCCCGCTACCGGCTTGGTGTACTCGATACCGGCCATGGCCACCGCCAGCATGGGGGCACCGACAGCGAGGCCATGGTCCGGCGGCAAGGTAAGCAGGGCATCGTTGCCAATGATGGAGAGGGAGAAGGGGATCTCCCGGCCCTCCCCATCCAGCAACTTGAAGCGTCTGGGGTTATCGGTGGCGGGATTGAGCTCCGGGCTGTCGATGGCCTTGTTGAAACGAAAACGGATCTGGAGCCTGCCCAGGGCGTCTTGGTCGAGGATGGCGTTCACCGGGTCTACGGCAAAGAGCTTGAGGAGCACATCCGGGGTGACCTGGACCATGGTGCCGGTCTCTTCGCTATCCCCGGCCCCGCCGCCGATGGCCGAGTAGTTCCCCGCCACCACCGACTCGATAACGTTGCCGGCAAAGGCCTCCATGCCCCGGCTGACGACCGGGTGCAGGGGGTCGGTGACATCGACGCTGATGATCCCCTTCTCCCCTTGGGCCAGGTAAACGGTATTGCCCTTGACATCCAGGTCAAACACCGGGCCGATCGCGTTGATGCGGGAGACGATGCGGGGGGAGCGGGGATCGGCGATATCCACCAGGATAAGCCCGCCCCGGCCCGAGGCCAGATAGGCCATGGTGCCGCTGACCACCACCCGGCTGGCCGCTACCGGCAACTGAGCCACCACCTGCAACCCGTCGTCCACCCCCTGCTCCACGATATAGAGGGCACCGCCGGTGCTCCCCTCGTCGTCCAGCAGCCGGTTGGTCGCGATATCGTAGTTGCCTGCCGCCACCGCGTAGAGGGCCGCGTCCTCAGGGGCGGTCCCGATAGTGGCCACATCCAGGGCCTGATCACCCTCCGGCAGGGCGAGATGCGAGGTGAGATAGGCCTTGGTCTGGAGATGGATATCCACCAACCCCAGCCCTCCTTCGGCCATGGCCACCACCACCCGGTTGTTCGCCACCTCCAGACCACGGGCGAAACTGGTGTGCAGCGGCAGGGAGGTGATGATGGTGCTCTTGCCCAGGTCGTTCGCATCCAGACCCACGATAAAGAGGCGGGCGCTCGCGGAGTCGCCCGGTTTTGCCGCGCTGACCATGAGCCGGTCCATGCCGTTCTCAAAATAGGTGTCCACGCCCAAGGCCACATAGCCGTCCGGCAACGGGATCCGGGCCAGAACCCGGTCGTCGCGCCCATCGCCGTCTTCGTCGATGAGGTGCCGCAACTCATCGGGATTGTGGTCCCCGGTAAAGGTTGAGGCGTTGATGTTGTAGATCTTCAGCCCCGCGCTCCCGGCGGCGGCAATCAAGAACTCCCCGGTGGGGTCCTGGACCATATCGTAGATCCGTTCTCCTTTGCCGCTGTCGGCAATGTTGGCCTGGATGGGCTGCTGATAGACAAATCCTTGCCCCAGGGTGGCACTGACCCCGGTGTCCAGGGTCACCGTCACCGCCACCGGACCGATCGTGCCAGGGGGCGTGATGATGGAGAGGGTGGTGGCATCCAGGACCTTGACATCGTGGTCAGGCACAAGGACCGAGCCGAAGCTGACAGTGAGATGTGAGAGCCCGGGCCGGAACCCTTTGCCGGCAAGGGTCACCGCGGTCCCCCCGTTTACCGAGCCCTGGACCGGAGAGAGGGAGGTCAGTTCCAGCGGCGCCATGTATTGCACGGCATTGATGAGTGTGTCCGTGGCGTGCCCACGGTTGGTGACCGTCAGGCTGGCCGGTCCGGCGACATTGGCCGGGACCTCGATCTGGTAGACGGTCTCGGTGGCGGAGGTCGTAGTCGATGAGGATACCGGGGCGTTCCTGCCCGCCACCAGAAAGAGCGGTTCGTTGCCATGCTCCACGCTTACCGATACCATGCCACCCGTGGTGTCAATCATGGCAGGGGTGACGGAGCGGATCCGCGGTGGCGGGGTGTTATCCCGACCGGTGGTAAACTCCAGCACCTGACCGGGAAGCCCCAAGGCGCGCCGGCTGCCCAGTTCGGCTTTCAGTTCCAGACGATAGCGGCTCTCCGGGATCAGGTCACCGACCGGGGTGATGATCAGGCGGGCCGGGTCCTGACTATCGATGCTCCAGGTAAAGGGCACCTCTTCGCCGCTCTCCGTGCCGGAGATCATGGCCAGGGAGATATAATCGGCCAGGACCTTGCCTGCCGGAACGGCAATGGCATCGATGGGCAGGGTGAACCCGAGGGTGATGGCGCCATCGACCGGCACCCCCGTGCTCCCTGACGCCGGGGTGGACGCGACCAGATCAACGGTCAAGGTGTCAACCATGAACAGCCGCATCCGCGAGGCC
>CAYSFY010000017.1:19363-33663 GCA_964430285.1 uncultured Desulfobulbia bacterium | reverse complement strand
GGCGTATCCCACGCCGACGAAGGGGAAGGTCGACAACCCCGACCACCGGTACCCGTTCGCGCACGAATCGCTGACGACGGGCATCCGCGAGGCCACGATCAGGAGACCGTCATCGGCCAGGAGCGAATGGCGGAGCGTATCGAACTCCTCGCGATCCGCCGCCTCCTTATCCCCGCTCAGGGTAAAGGAGAAGGCGTCCAACAGGGAGATCTCCTGCGGCCGGCTGGTATCGAAAAGCGAGATGTACGCCCTGTTGATCAGGCCCTCTCGATCCATGAATTGGGCATTGGTCCCTGCCAGCGTGGTCTTGGTGAAGAGGTCAACCACCTTGCCCGGCAGGGTGAAACCACATGGATCATAGGCACCCAGGGCGCGGAAATGGTTGGGTCTGGCCACATCATGGAGACCAAAATCGAGAGTCCCACCGGAACTTGCGGCCAACACAGAATTGCCCGGCACAACCTCCGTGAGCGCGGCCACGCTCTTGTCGTAGCCGACCTGCGGCAGAGAGGGCTTGCTGATGTCAAAGACAAACCGCGCCCCGCCGGCGTGGGTCACATGCAGCGTCTCACCGATCACCTGCAAGGCGGTGGGAGCGATGGTCATCTCCTGGCCATCGGCCTGGCCCTGTTGCAAGATGGTGACCACCGCGGGCCGCAGTGGGTCGGCAAGCGAAATGACCGCGACGCCGTCGCTGCCGGACCCGACAAAGAGGAGTCGGTCGCGCATGGCCATCAGGGTCGGGTCCGCTGCAAAGCTAAGCGGCAAGGCGTAACGGATGTCGCGATCCTTGGCCGCGACATCCTCCTCCCCCCCCTGTCCGGGGAGGCGATCCTCGCGATCATAGACCAGCAACCACTTCTGATCCTCATACTCCGTATCGATATAGGGGAAGTGCAGGCCGCTGGCCAGGACGTAGAGATGCTGCTCACCAAGCAACATGGCCTGGGGGGCGAGCTCCTGGGGCAGATTGTAGTAACCGAGATTATGCATGGGCGCAGCATTGCCCAGATCGTCGCGGTTGTAGTGGACCAAGGAGATCCAGCCAGGGGGAAAGTCGTCGTGCATGGCGCCGATATCGTGGACCTGAGCCGGATTGGGGATCTCTCGCCCCTCACCCAGCACGTAGATCAGCCCCATCTTGGCATCGGAGGCGATGTCCACGATATCGCCCGGAGGCAATTTCAAGGGATCGGGGACAGCCTCGGCCTTTTTGGCAGGCTCCAATTGCCGGTCCTCCTGGAGGTGTCCATAAAAAAGGGCATTGGGCAGGTAATCACGGCGCCCCTGTTGGTCCTGAATATCCACATCCACGAAGCCCCGGTAAGACGCGCCGAACGCCGGCACCACCCACGCCATTTTTTCGGCGCTGTAAAGGGTCAGCCGGTCCTGGTCCACCAGGTCCTCAATGGCCCGGTCGGGCTGACCGCTGGGCCAGGCCCGCAGGCGCACGCCGTCATGAAAACCGTAGCCCACCACCTCCACCCGGTCACTTACCCCCGCCTGGGAGACGCGGACCACGGCCGGATTGAGAAAGGAGATCTGGAGGATATCCACATAGGTAAAGGCGCCGACCACCTCATCGCTCAGACCATTTTCGCCAACGACGCGCACCGAGGCGGGGCCGGCATAGTTGGCCACGGTGCGGGCCATGATCCGGTCAACGGGGTCGCCGGCAACCGAGGCTTGCTCCACCCGCTCCACCAGCAGGCGTTGGCCCCCCAGATAGAGCTCCGGGTGAGGCCCAAAATTCCGGCCGCTCACCACAATGGGGGTATTGCCGTCGATACCGCCATGGGCCGGTTCGATCGCTTCGATGTCCGGCCCCAAGGCATGGCCGGCCACCGAGGTGGAGAAGGCGAAGCTATAGTCGGCTGCCAGCGGCAGGCCGGTCAAGGGCGCGAGCCCTTGGCTCACGGTAACGAAGTACTGGCGGTTGGGAGCAAGCTCAACCCCCGGCTTCCGGATCAGCTCGATTACCCGACGATCGGGTTCTCCAGCGCGCAGGCCAAAACCGATGGTAAATGCTGCGCTGACCTCCGGTCCCAGCAGCGGATCGATCTCGTTGACCCGGACAAAGGCGCTCAGATCCGTGTCCTGCGGCAACACCCCGGAAAGCTCCACGGAGATCGGTGCGATCAGGGTGGAGAGATCCCGCGCCCCACTCTCCGGCCAGTGTCCCAGGACCGAGAGGGCCGGGAGTTCCACCCTGGCGATCCCGCCCTTGGCCGCCGCCACCTGGAGCGCCCCGCGGGCCACGGTTAGGCCCCGGGGAGCAAAGTCGTCCGCCGTGGCGAGACGATGGATCACTGCGGGGATGGTCGCATCGGTAAGCGGCTGGTCGAGTTGGCCAAGATCAATGATCTCCACCACCGACTGGGCCGGGGCATCCTCCTGGTCCGAGTAGTGGACAGTGACAAAGGCCTTGCCGCCGGTAACCACGACGTCGTAGACGCCATCGGCCACCAAATCGGGCCGCGCCGGACCAAGGGCGATGGTCCGTTCCACGACCGGGGCATAGGGGTCGGCAAGATCGATGACACTCAACTGCGAAACGCCGCCGCTGCCGGCCATGTCGGCGCAATAGACCCGGTGGCCTTCGATAAACAGCCGGTTGGCCACGCCCATGGTGTCGACCCGAGCGACAATGGGCATGGTGGGATCCAGCAGGTCGGCGATCACCACTCCCTCGTTGGAGGCGGCAATGACCGCATAGTGGTCGTACACCGCCACATCCCTGGCCAGACCGTTGGGTTTGATGTACCCCACGTGATAGGGGGCGGCGAGATTACTGATATCGATCACCTGGACCCCGCCCTTGCCGTTGGCGATCAGGGCAAGATCGTCCTTCCTGGTGACGCCGTAGAGTTCGGCATAGGGCATCTCCACCCGGCCCGCCAGCAGGTAGGGGAGCCCAAAATTGTTGTCGCCGTTTTTGACCGTAAAAATCAACAGCTCCCCTGCCCCCTCCTGACCTGTCGCCCCGGACTTGGCGGCCAACACGAAGTCGCTATCGGCCCACAGCTCGGTGATGGTGCCCGCGAAGAGTTCCGAGGAGTCATGGAGCAACTCCGAGTAGACAAGGTGGCTCCCATCCGGCCCGATCACCCCCTCATTGGTGTCGTCCGCGATGAACAACCCGGTCCGGGCAGTAGTGGTTGTGCCAAACTCCGACATGGTCAGGTTGCCGAGATCCGGCTCCATCCGCATTGGGTCGTGGGAGGCCCAGGCCGCCACCAGGGCACCTTGACGCCCCGCCCCCCGGAACTGATCCACGGCAGTGTAATAGACGCCCTGGGCTGCCTCCAGTTGCCCAAGGGTGACTGACCCGTCGTTACCCGGGGCGGAGAAGAGCAGATACCGCCGTTCGGCCACCGGCTGACCGATCTCGTGCCGGGTCTCCACCACCACCGGCGGGGAGACCGGGGTCTCTACCCTAGTCTGTAGGCGGACCCGCTCATTTCGGCCATCGGTGCGGGTAAGGATATCGCCGTCCACAAAGTCGGCCCAGTAGATATAATAGTGGTTGTCCTCGTCGCTGACCGGGGTGGTGTCATTGCCCAGCCGGGTGTCGTTACGCCGCAGTTCCACCTCCCGCTCCGCCAAGACCACCCAGGCGCCATCCCGGGGGTCCTGATACTCACGGATAAAATGGGCCAGGACATGCCGGTCGGACTCGACCCCGATATCATCGACCGCGGCCACGAGGCGTATCGCTTCTCCCGTAGTCAGGATATCACCCGCCGCCGGCGCGAGGAGGGAGAGCTTCGGTGCCACCGTATCCTCAACCCTGCCCACCCGCACGGTTGGCGTACGGCAGGAATGGCCGAGCTTGTCATAGGCCACGGCGTGAAGGGCAAAGCCTTCCACGCCCGGAGGCGGGCTGATCAGGGCGCGGTAGATATGCTCTTGGGCCGCCGAACCGCTGGTCTTGGACCAGGAGTCATAGACGGTGCGGACCGGGTCGTCGTTGAGATAAAAGACGACCCGGTCAATACCCTCCACCCCCAGGTCGTCGATGGCCTCCACCATGACCTCCACGTCCTGGCCCTGGACGATCACCGATTCGTCGTTGGCCGGTTTGACGATCCTGGCCTCCGGCGGCCGGTCGGCGACGATGGTGAGGGTGCGGGGCACGGAACGAGGGGAGTCATAACCGTCGACATCCTTGGCCTCGGCCCGGAAACGCAACACCTCCCCCACCCGCCCCATCGGGACCTGGTAATGGAATTGGAAGGGGGCGGCCTCGTCGCTCCCCAACACGGCCGGTTCGGCCTGCCCCAGGGATGAGTAAAGGCGCACCGAGTCCACCCCGGCCTCACGGTCGCTGGCCAGGACATTGACCACAATGGCCCGTCCCTCGGTAATCTCGCTGGCGCCCTCGCCCAGGTTGAGCCCTTGGGAATCGAGAATGCGCACGCCGGTGACCTCCGGGGGCTCATTGCCGATCAAGGTCAGCGGCCGGGTGGCCTCGCTCCGGTTACCGGCTCCATCGCCGGCACGGAGACGCAAGAGCAGAGAGACCCGGTCAAGGTCCGTGCCCTTGGCCCGGTAATCATCCAAGACCCCCATGACCATACTCCCCTGGAAGGGCGGCTTGGTCATAACCGTCTGCTTGACGACCTCGTCATCGCTGAACATTTGGTCATTGTTGCGGTCGGCCAGCAGAGCGATCTCCACCATCCCCACGCCGACGTTGTCGGAGATATCCGCGGCGAAGTTCAGCCCCCGCCGTTCCACCACCGTGGCCCCCTCGGCCGCGGGTGCACGCACGACAATCTCCGGTGCCACCAGGTCCCTGCCCACATGCACCACCGTTGTTGCCGGCGTCACCACCGAACGGGCATCGCCCAGCAACCGTTTCTCGGTTGCCGAGGCAGTGAGCCGCAGATCCTGGCCGGCTTGTCCATAGGGGATCTGCAGCAGGAACTCATAGGGAAAGTTGACATCCGTGAAGGTCCTCTCCCCACCGATCAGACCTTGTACCTTTAAGACCACGCTATCCAAACCGATATCGTCCACCGCGTTGACCTGAATCAACTGCTGTTTGCCCTCAAGCACGTCCGCCCCGTTCAGCGGATAGCCGATGGCCACGGTGGGCAACTGATCACGGACCACCTCGAGATTGATCTCTTCCGTGGCCCGGTGTTTGTCGCGATCGCCAAACCTAACCCCATAGCCGTCTATCGCCTCCACGGTCAGATGGAGGATGTTCTCCCCGGGGGTTTGCGCGGCAAAGGCCGGCACCGGCACCTGGAATTGGTACGGTGGTTGTCGAGTAAGGATATTGAAAATCTCCTCCCCAGCCGCGCCCTTGGTCACGGTAAGGCGCAAGGAGTCCAGACCCACGTCGTCAAACCCGTTGATATTCACGGCCAAGGCGCTGCCCTCGACGACCTTGGCGCCGTGCAGCGGCGAGAGAATATCCACCACCGGCCGTTCGTCGATCCGCACCGGGTAGCTTATCTGCCTGACCCGCTCGTTGCCCGAGGCGTCCCGGGCCCGGATCTTGAGCCAGAGGTCGTAGCGGGTCTCGTTGTCCGCCACAAAACCGGGGTCCTGAGCCGCGACCTGGGCGGCGATCTCTGCAAGCCTGACCACACTGATCAGCTGTTGGTACTCAGGGGTGTCCACGTTCAGGGTGGTGATCGGTTCAAAATCCTGGGATTCAATGGCCTTGACCGCCCGCAGCGGCGCACCAAAGAGGGTTTTGTGGTAGACGCCGTCCGTACCCCTGGCCCCATAGGCCAATGAGACCTCCATCTCTGCCACCTTGACATTATCAAATCCTCTGAAGGCCAAGGTGAAATCGGAGGCCTCGGTGGGAGCGTATCCCACCTCCGGGGCAATCACCGCCACCTCCGGATTGATCTCGTCGGCCGCGCCCCAGAAGGTGATCTCGTGTCGGCCCACGGCATTTTCCGAATCCCGCAGCAGGGCGGTCAGGGTCACCGGTTCATTGAAGCGGATAAGTCCGGAGGGCACCTCCAGGGTGGTGACGAACTCCCTGGCATGGGGACTCCCTTTCCGTCCGTACTCATCCGCCATGGCCACGGAGTACTTGGCCTCAATGGCATCGTACATCGACGCATAGGCCTGGGTCACCGCCCCCTCCCCGCCAATGCCGCCTTGGTCTTCGAGGGGTGAGCCTACTTCGAGCTTCACGCCATTGGCGTAAAACTCCACCGCCTCCGTCCCCACCTCCCGATCATCCGTACTCACCAAGCCGACCTTGATCTTAAAGGTACCGGCCACGACATACTGCCCCGCGGCCGGCGAGGTGATGCGCACCTCTGGGGCCATGTTCATCAACGGGTGGATCAAAACCGTGCGGCTGGTGGCGTGGCCCTGGTTGTCCGTGACTTGGAGCGCATATTCGGTAGGCTCCGCCTGATCAAAGGTCAACTCGGCGGCAATGTCCGCCTCCCGCACGGCAGGGTCGGGACACTCACTGCCGAACTCCCGAGTAAAGAGGAGCTCTCGCCCACCGAAACGATCGAGGCGATAAATCGCAAACTGCCGCAGCCCGGAGTCATCGGCCAAGGCCGCGCCGAGGCGGAACTCCTCGCCAGCCCGCAGCCAGAACTCCCCATAATTGACCCGTTCGGATGTGCTCAACACCTTGCGATAGCCTCCCCCCACCTTATAGGAGGAGAAGCTTTGCAGCTCCAGCTGCGGGGGCTCATTGGCGAGGATGGGAAAGGTGAGTTCCCGGGAGACCGTGGCGCCGGCATGGTCTTGGGCCTCGATTAGAAGGTGGAGTTCGCCGCCCGTGAATCGCTCCGGGACCTGGTAGGGGATCGAGTACTCCTGCCGGCCAAAGGCGCCACCAATCTCCCGGACCAGGGAGGTGTAATTCTCATAGAGCTTGAGCCTGGCGATGGAGCCGCTGTTGTCGTCGATATGCAGGTTGATCTCCAGCCTCTCGCCAGGGACGACATTGACCCCGTTGGCCGGGGCCGTCACCAGGATGGAGGGAGGCTCTTCGTCGGCCTGGGTCAAGCGGCTGGAGAGGACCTGGAGGGCGATAGGACCGCGTTGCTCCGAGAGGCGATCAACCGCGTGGCCCAGGATCTGCAAACTCTGCAGATCCACATCAGGCGGGAGATAGAGCTTGGTGCCATACTGGACTGCATAGGCATCGTTGATCACCTGCACGGGATGGGCGGCCACCAGGGCCTTGCCTTCGGGACCCGCCACCATCACCGAGACCGGCACACCGGCGGCAACCTCCCGATTCTGGCTTCCGGTCCAATAGCTCTCCACCCTCGCCACACTCTGCAGGTCCACGTGAATCGCCTTGATAAAGGTATCCACAATCTCGCCGTTGGCATCCCTCACTTCCGGGACGATCGCTAGCGAGCTGGTACGCTCGTCCGCGTAGAGGGAGAGATCCACGATCGGTTCGGTCACGGTAAATTCGGCGGTGGCGACCTCGCACTCCGCTTCGCTGTAAGCCTTGATGGTGTAGGTTATCGCTTGGGTGTCGCCGAACTCCACTTGCAGGGTATGGGGCGCTTCCGGGCCAGGGGCCGGCCAGACGGTCAAGGCGTTGTTTTGGTACTCGATAGCGGGTGCGTTGTTGAGCAACAGACGGCCGGAGAGTTCCCCGCCTTCAGGGTAGTTGAAGGCGATAAAGGGAGTCCTGCGCATGGACTTGCCGTCCGCTCCCTGGTCAACCAGGATCTGGCCGACGGGGGCGCGGGTCTCGAACCCGTCCAGGGTGGTGAACACGGAATAAAAGGAGGAAGCAACACCCGGGGCAACATAGTCGTCTTGGGCCTTTATGGTCTGTAAGGCCATGCCCCCCCGTAAGGGGTTTTCCGGCACGGCATCCATAACGCTCACGGTTGGTCTCTCGTCCGCCAGCACCTCCACCGCCACCACCTCCCGGGCCTTATTGCCCGAGGTGTCGGTGGCCTCCACCACCAAGGAGAAGTGGTCCCGGTTCTCGTCCCGGGGGTCGTAGGCCGAAAGATCGAGGTCAACTCCGGTTACCTTGACCTCGGCCTGATTCAGGCCGGAAGCCTGGGCCAGGGGCGAACCCGTCGCCCCTGCCAGCGAGACGGTATAGGAGGCGATGGCGCTATTATCGGAGAGGGTAACTGCGGCGCTTGCGCTCTGTTTCTCGAAGAGCTGGCCTGTGGGCGAGAGGATGGTGATCTGCGGCACCTCCTGGTCCCCGAGAATGGTGAGGGCGATGCCGGGTGTGGCGGTGACGTTGATGCCGTTGTCCCTGGCCTTGAATTTCAGGGTGAAGGTCTCGCCCACATGGGAGAAATAGGTGGCGGGGATCGTAATCCGTCCATCAAATGCCAGGTAAAAACGCTGCCCGGCAATCATGGAGCCAAGGGCATGGGGATTAGGGACCCTGATGGTCTCCATCCGATCCTGCCGGGAAAAAGTAGCCCAGGAGAGCACGGTCTCCCTGCCCTGGCTATCAACCAATAGGGGCTCGACGCCGTTGATATAGGTGTTGTCCTCGCCGCTGCCATGCACCTCAAAGGAGCTTCCCGGCATCAAGGACAGGGGCTGGTCCGGGGTATCAAGGGTAATGACCGGCGGCTCCAAGTCATCTACCATCTCCAGTTCGAGGAGTTCCCGGGTTTGCAGGCCCGAGTCGTCGGTGGCCAAGATGCCGATCTCCGGGGCTGGCCCGCCATCCTGCGGCCGGTGCGGGACACGCATCCCCACTGACAGATAGCTGCCCGCCGCCTGGGCCGCGGCGATCTCGATTGCGCTGAACTTCTTGGAAAAGGTTGTTTGGCCACCCTGCTCAATGAAGAACAGCGCGGCAGCCACCTGCCGGTTATCGGTAATCGCGGCGCTCAAGGTAAAGGGTTCGCCCTCGGCTAGGCGGGAACCGGGGGCAGGGTTGCGGAAGGAAATGGCGGGTCGAGTATCGCTGGTGAGCGGATAGCGCCATTCGCTGCTCGCCGTCTTGCCAAAGACGTCGGCAACCGCAAGGTGCAAGACCAATTCATCACCCGCAGCGGGCAGGGTATATTGGAAACTACCCTTGGCCATCGCCTGGTTGGGTTCCTCCTTCAGGAGGGTGGTTCCGTCCGCGCTGATCTCCACCGCAGCCAGCGCGGATTCGTCCACCGCCTTCCAGGATAGGGTTATCTTCTCGCCATGGTAGAGGGTTGATCCGGGGATCGGGGCCTCGATTCCGGCCCGGGGGGCCAAGGTGTCCGGAATAATCGGCAAATCGAAGAGCAGAGGACCCTGGGTATCGGAGCGCTGCCCCCGGTTATCGATGGCCGTCAAACGGGCATGCACGACATGATGGTCGTTGGTGATCCCCAACGGCGCCAGATCGAGCTCGAAGAGCGCCTGCACATTGATGGCCTGGGCGGCAATCACCTGGGTATCGGCATAAAAACTGGTTGGCGCATCATCAAGAAAACAGGAGAGTTCAACCGCCGTGACCCCCCTATCGTCTAAGGCCTGGACATCCACTCTCACCCTGTCCCGGGGAAAAAAAGTGGCCCGGTCGCCATGGACCATGCCCAGAGTGGGGGCCGCGTCGGCCCCCACCGCCACCACAAGCTTGGCAGTGGAGGTGTTGCCGGCCAGATCGGTTGCCGTGATCTGGAGCGGATAGAGGTCGTGACGCACCCCCTCGGCGTGGGAGAAGGGGGGTACCGATACCAGTTTCAAGGCCGAGTAGGCGCGGAGAGCCCCCGGGATCTGCTCGACGGGAAAACTCTCCCCGGTCAGGAGATGCTCCGGGTTGCCGGTCAGGTAATAGCCGCTGCCACGCTTCTCCACCCCGCGCAGGGTGAGTTCCTTGACCTCTACATTGTCATAACCGGCAATCTTGACCACGACCTCCGAGTTCTCTATCACCTCGGCCAGCACCTCTCCCCCTTCGGTTCCGGTACTCTTCGGCGAGACGATATTGACCACCGGCGGCGTCTCGTCCTGGCCCAAGGTGACCAAGCAATTGGCGCTTGCTGTCGCCTGCTCCTTGCCATCAATGGACACCGCCTTGATCTTGACGGGCTGTTCCACACGCAGGCCTTGGGCAGTTTGGTATGGATAGCTGAAGGGTGGTTGGGAGTCCGAACCGACCAGACGGTCGTCCACATAAAAGTCCACCCGCTCCACCTTGACGTCGTCCGTAGCCTCGGCCCGAATCTCAAGGGGCAGACCCGAGACAAAGTGCGCCCCGGTCACGGGATGGGAGAGGGCGATGCTGGGTGGCTGGTCCGCCCTGACGGCTATGGCCAGGGGCTCGCTCTTGGCCACGAGCCCGTGGAAGTCGGTGGCCCTCGCCTCAATCTTGATGTCCTGGCCCAGCATCGTATCCGCTACCGGGACCCTGAAGGTATGGGCGTTCCGCTCAACATCCAGACTCCCGCCCAAAAACCGGCGAGTATCGTCCTGATACCGATACCGCTCCCACACCTGTCCGTTGACCAGCAGCTCAACGGTGGTGCCCAGCCCTAGGGTGTCGTCTCCAACCTCCACCCCAACCGCCAGCATCTGGCCCACGCTCACCGAGGCACCGGCCACGGGCGCGGTCAGCCTGACCTCCGGGGCTCGTTTCTCGATGATCTTGATCAGGCGACCGGCGCTCTTGCCTTCACCGCCGTTTTGGTCATACGCCACGGCGCTCACCCCCTGACTGGTCTCCGCCAGGGCACTGGCGGCCAACACCCCGTCGTACCGCCATACCTCGAAACGCTTGTTCTCCATTTTTCCGCTGGCCGAGGGGATTTGCCGCTCCTCGAAAAAAGAGAACGCGGCCGTGCCCACCCGCTTGCCATCCAGGAGAAACTCCACCCGGCTGATACCGGACTCCCCCCCTTCCGCAAGGGGCGTACTCACCTGATAACGGATGGGACTCTCTTCCACAAAACGCTCCAACTGCCCCGGATAATCGATGTCGATTGCCGGGACCGCGATCTCCCTTGGGGGGGTGATCCTAACCGGCCGGGAGATCGCCGCACTGGCCTGGCCTGCCGTGTCCACGGCCATCACGCTGAAGGTCACGGTGCGGGCGTCGGCGTCCACCGGGATCTCCATCTCCAGGGTATACGGGGGGGCCTTGCTCACTCCGGCCAGGGCTCCATCCATCAGGAAACGGACCTCAGCCACCCCGACATCGTCCTGCGGATGGGCGATCATGGACAGGTGTCCGCCAGCCATGACCTCTTGGGGGGCATCAAGCTCCAGGGCGGGTATCGCATCCGCGGCCACCAGGGGGATAGCCACGCTGACGTTGACCCGGTTGGCCACGCGTACCGACAGGGTCACGGGTGTCTGCGCGGGGATTTGGGCCTTGGCCATCACCCCATGGGCCTCATCGCGCTCGACAATGCCGGTTGCCCCCTCGCCCAAGAGATATTGCAAGGGAAACTGATCGCCAATTTCCGTCTCGCTCCCGTCACTGAACACACCGATAATAGGGGGGAGGGGGAAATAGGCGTTGAGCCGGTCGAGCACGAAATGTCCGGCGGCATCCAGGCCGTTGACATGAAGGGAGGCCAAGGATTTACTCAGATCGATCGCCACCGGAATGACCACGTCTTCAAGCCCCGGGTAGCGTATGGTGATGGTGATGTCGCTTGCTGTTTGTTCGGAGAGCGGATAGACCACTCCGCCCGGGGTCACGGCAACCAGATCGGGACGGGAGGAGAGGTAGCTCACGCCGGTGCCAAGTCCGGGCAAGGGGGTTTCGCCTCGGAACTGAAAGTTGACAACGGGCATGATCGTCACGGTCTCGAAAAGAGAGGTAAATACGATCCTGGCGGGAGTGGCGTGCAGCCCCAAGGCCTGTTCGTTGACATCCTTGCCGGTAAAGGCAATCTCGGAGAGGGTTTGCCGGTTGCCGGAGCTGTCCACCGCCACCATGTCCAGCAGCACGACCCCATCGTGGGCCATGGCCTCCATGTCCAAGGCCGACGGCACGGCAAGGGAGAGGGTAAAACGTTCCTGGCCCTCGATGACCGGGTAGATCTTTTGCAGGCCATCGGTCTTGGCAAAGGCAGCCTTACGGGCTTGATCCACGATGCCGCCCGCCGCCCGCAACTCCGAGGCCCGCACCCCGGTAACCGAAAAACCCACATAGGTGATGTCGGTGTCATCGGTTGCCTGACCACTGACGGTCAGCAATTGACTATCGCCGACCTTATTGAGACTCACCCCTTCGCAACTGATTAAGGGGGCGGTTTTCTCCACCTGAAAGGTCTTGGCATGCGCTTGCGTACTCCCGTCTTGAAATGTCAATGCGAGTTGCGGCGAAAAACGGCCCTGACCGGCCCCGGAGAATCTGAGTTCACAGGCCGTGGCCGAACCCTCCTTCCGGGAGGTCTCGGAGGGAGCGACCGTTTCCCTGGTCTCGCCGGCCTGGATCAGGATCGAGGTGAGCCGCGTGCAATCATCGATTGCGGCGATAAAGCGGGCCTCGGGGTTGGACTCAACCAGTATGCCGTCAACACGGATGTCGATACCGGTCTCGGCCAGAGAGTACGAGGGCCAAACGATAAGGGTCAAAAAGAGCGGCCAGAAGAGAGAAAAACCATTACATGATGTAATCAATTTCACAGTCAACTCCTTGGTCAATACGATTTGCCAAACTCATTCCTGACATTCTCGCCATATGTCCCCATCCTCCGCCCTTAACCGGGTTGTCCTCCCGGAAGGTGTTCACCCCGACGGTTTAAACATAGTTGTCGTAACCGTGCCGCACTGGAGCAAAAAGGGCAGGAGACTATCCAAAACCAAGTGCCAGGCGGCCAAAGGCACCAAACTTCAGAGTGCAGGCCTAAAGAATTCAGCGGGAAGGTAACCAACTTGAGAGGCCTCGTTGTGTCTCCATTTGCTCCTCACACACCATCTTGGTGTTTATATTTAATACCAACAAGTTATCAGACTAAAAGCTATAACAATACTAGGTACCAGTTTTAGTTTTCGACAATTTCCTCATTAATACAATTAGGTAATTACTACATGCACGACATCGTTACAATAAAAAAATATCATGGTCTACAACTAGCAAACTACAAAACTGCCATGCATGAATTATTTTTTTGGATAAACCATGGCTATCAACTAAGCATGTGTAGCGCAACTACCGAGGGCTTGCAACGACGGCCCCACGTACCCAGGCTCAGACCATGGGGTGGGACTCCTCGATTGTAGCTGCTGGAGACCATTGAGTTCAAATACTCCTGAAGTGTGCAGCGGCATCCCGGCAGGAAAACGCCTATGCCCTTCCTCACCAGCACGCACGGCTACCAATACCACCAAGCACAGTTCCCACCATTTTTCAGTGAGGCCAAGCAAGCCACGCGGAGGTGATGAACATAGGACAACGAGCGCGAGAGAAGGGGAAGAAGGAGGTTACTCGGGGGATTTCTTTTTTAGCAGTGGGAGTGAGGCGGAGAGGGACAACAAAGACAAGATGCCGGCAAATTCGGCCTATTGAGCTGGCGGTGAAGGCTATTTTCGATGGGGAGAAAGCAGTTCTGCAAGAATTGGCCTTGGGGCGGCACTATTCATTCCGGTCAAGGCACTATGGCGTCAGCAGGACTTGCCGTTGGCGTGTGTTCGGCATCTCTTTTCTCCCCCACCCTACCTCGAGAGAGTTCCCCTGCACTCCCCTACGACTGCTCATTTCCACCCTTGCCGCCAGGCCTGACCTTAACCTTTCTCGCCTGCGTCCGCTCAGAGGTCGGAATTCTCAACTGCTGACCGGCGGTGATCACCGCGCGCCGGTCGAGTTGATTGCTGGCCAGCAAGGAGTGGGGGGTGACCCCGTAACGGCGGGCGATGGCATTGATGGTCTCCCCGCGCTTGACTCGATGGGCGGGGAGCGTCTTCCGCGCGACCCGGGGTGGTGGTGAAGGGTCGGGGGGGAGTGCCGCGATGGCACCCTTGCCTCCCGCCCCCTGGGGGGAGATTGAGCCGGTAGCCCTTGGGGACATAGCGTCCCCCGCTCCACACCGGTTCCATCAGGGCCGGGTTCAAGGCGGCCAGGGTGGCGTCATCCACCTTGAGGTGCCGGCTCAAGACCTTGATGCCGGCGGCCCGGTTGACGGTGAAGGTCCTGATCCGCACCGGGTCGTCCAGGCGCAGGTTGGGGAAGTAGGCGCGGTAATTCTTGGCGATCTCCCGGGCGGCCAGGAATTCGGCATAAAAATTCCTGGAGGCAAAGCCAAAGTTCTTGTTGTCATACTCCTGGTAGATCCGGGTAAAGGTGCCCAGGCTGTTTTTGGCACGGACCATGGAGGCCGGGCCGTGGTTGTAGGCGGTCAGGGAGAGGGGCCAACTATCGAGACTCCTATGGC
>CAYSFY010000017.1:15232-19353 GCA_964430285.1 uncultured Desulfobulbia bacterium | reverse complement strand
AGGTAGCTGGCCGCGGCCTGGCTGGCCAGGATGGGGTCACGGCGCTGGTCCAGGGTGGAGTTGATGGTCAGAAAACGGCGACCGGTGCCCGGCATCAGCTGCCAGATGCCGGCGGCCCCGGATTTGGAGTAGGCCGAGTAGTCAAAGGAGGACTCCACGTGGGGGAGATAGGCGAGGTCCTCCGGCAGACCAGAGCGCCGGAAGATCTCCTTGATCTGGCCGAGGTAACGGCCGGAGCGCACGATGCCGGCCTGAAAACGGTCCCTCATGCAACGCTGGAAGCGGATGTTGTCCGCGGCCGCGCGCAGGACCCCGGGCTTGACCCCCGAGCCGAAAAGGGCGGCGACCCTTTGGTGCTCGGGGTCGGATAGAGCCCTGCCCTCGGCCAGGTCCAGGAGGATGTGGCGGTACTTCTCTTTGCTGCTCTTGATCAGCTGTTCGCAACCCGGCCCCCCCGGGCTCATGCCGTCACCCTGAAGGGAGATCACCTCGTAGACGACCTTCAGGTCCCAGCTGTCATGGATCAGGCCGGTGGTGGTGGGGTACTGGGTGTAGACCATCTTCCAGAATGCCACATTGGGCTCAATGCAGGAGTAGCAGGGGAAGGGCTCGGTCGCCGCCACTGCCGGGCGGGTCAGGCCACCGAGCAGGCAGCAGACCAAGAGCGCCCACAGAGAGAGGTACTGCCGACGGAACAAGCGAAGAGCAACCGCCTGCCCACTCCCTGCTCGGACCCTGGCGATGGCGTTGGTCCTAGGCATGGTCGTGGCCATGATCCGCGCAGATGACATGATCGCCTCCCTCTTGCCGGGCCTGATTAAGGGCCTCTTCAGCCATGACCATGAGGTTGCTGATCGCCATCTCGCCACAAGGGATGACCGCGGCCACCCCTTGGCTGACGGTGAGATACCGGCCATCAGGGTGCTTGATCTGGAGTTCGTTGATACTGCGCCTGATCAGGGCGGCCACGGTTTGCGCCCCGGCCAGGGCGGTCTTGGGGAGGAGGATGGCGAACTGATCATCGCTATAACGGGCGAGATAGTCGGTGGTCCGCCGCAAGGAGATCTGCATCACCTGGGCAAGCAACTTCAGGCACTCGTCCCCTTTGCCAGGCCCCGACCTCTCGGTAAACTCGCGGAAGCGATCGATGGCCACAAAGATGACGGAGAGGGGGGCGGCATCGCGAAAGGAGCGCCGCCACTCATTGTCCAGGCACCCTTTAAAATAGCGGCGGTTGCCGACCTTGGTCAGGTCATCGGTGATGGTCAGTTCCGCCAGCAGGGTGTTGGCCTCGGCCAGCTTTTCGGTCAAGCGCAGGAGCTCCGCCTCCCGCGCCTTACGGGCCTCGATCTCCTTTTTCAGGGAGATGGCCGACTTGAGGCGGGCCACGAGTTCGAGTTCGCGCACCGGCTTGGTGATATAGTCCTGGGCCCCGGCCATGAAGGCATCCCGCAAGGTCTCGGCCTCGTCCATGACCGTGACCATGATGATGGGGGTATCGGTGTAGCGCGGATGGGAACGGATGATCCGGCAGACCTCGATACCATCCATGCCCGCCATGACGATGTCCAACAGGATGCACTCCACCGCCGAAACAGCGGTGCTCGCCGGTTCAATCCCGAGATGGCGCAGGGCCGCGGCCCCGCAGTCGGCACAGAGGATATCGGCATACCCTGCCCTCTCCAAGGTCGCCTGCAACAGTCTGATGACCGGCGGCGAATCATCTACGATCAATATACTCATCGGGATCCTTCTCTCTCAAATTCTCGAAAATGGCCCAGGTTGTTTTGGCGTTAGGCTGAACCACCCGCATGTCGTTTTTTAAACCCGCAACCACGGGCTCTTCTCTGGCGTTAGGGTACCAATTTCTCGGCTTTGACGCAACGGCAATGGGGCCGCTTGTGCCGGTTCCGCAAAAACCGCTCGACCGCCACCCCAGGTGAGTGATTGACAGTACGTAGGCGGGTGGCGTGTTGATGGAATTTGGCGAGAGCAGTCCGTTCCGCTGGAATTTTTTTGGGATCCGTGGAATAAGTGAACCACGTCAGGCCATCAGACCCGACGCGCCTATTCCCTTCAAACTAAGGACCCGCCATGCCCTACACGCCCATCATCGGCACCTTGGGTTTTGTCATCTCCCCCGACCGGCAACAGACCCTGCTGGTCCATCGCATCAGCCGCGCCCATGACGCCCACCTGGGCAAGTACAATGGCCTGGGGGGCAAGATGCGGCCGGGCGAGGACGTGGTCAGCTGCATGCGCCGGGAGATCCTGGAAGAGGCGGGAGTGCTCTGCGAGGAGATGACCCTCCGGGGCACCATCAACTGGCCCGGTTTCGGTCCTCAGGGGGAAGACTGGCTGGGCTTTATCTTCCGCATCGACCGCTTCCAGGGGACCCCCTTCCGCGAAAACGAAGAAGGGCCATTGGGCTGGCAGCCGATCAGCGGCTTGGCGGGGCTCCCCATGTGGGAGGGGGACCGCTATTTCCTGCCCATGGTCTTTGACCAGGACCCCAGGCCCTTCCACGGCGTCATGCCCTATCACCAGGGTCGCCCCGTAAGCTGGAATTGCGCGCGGATTTAAAAAAAAGGCCCGACAGCGCACACTACGCAACTGCCGGGCCCGGGGAGGCTTCTTGTTCTCCCAAACTGGGAGAATTTGCGGTCATCAACTACAGTCCTTGCCGCTATTGGGGTCGTACGAGTCGGCAGAATTCATGTACAGGAAGTCGTTGACCCGCCGCAACTGCTCGTCGCTCAAGGCGGCCCAGGAGCCATCCTTGGCACAGCCGGGGTAACGGGTGGCAAAGACACGATTCCAGGCCCTGGAGATCATGGACTCGGAGTGCAAAAACGGGGCACCGGCCTCACTATCCCGGCTATGGCAACTTTTGCAGACGCTACGGAAGAGTCGGGCGCCCTCTTCAATGACCACCGGGGTAAAGACGCGGCAGGTCTGGGTTTGCGGGTCCAGCCGCTTGGCCGGGCGGGCAAAGGCCATCCCCGCTACCATGACCATGATCAATCCCCCTGCCGTCACCATGATTCGTTTGCGCATCGTCTGATCTCCTTCAGCCAAGGGCTGTTCCGAATTCCCATCTTGATACAGTGTGGTAATCATTTAATACAATGCTTATTTACCGGTAACTTGTCAAGCCGAAACTCATGACCACGGGGAGGCGCGCACCCAAAGATCCAGGCCGCAATCATTGCGGGTCTCGCCAAAATGCCATGCCCACGCTCTCCGCCAACCCCATCTCCACAGGTCAGCTGCAGTGCCGACGCCGGTTGCGCCGTTTTCGCGCAACCGACAATCATTGATGGTCTCGTAAAAACTCCCCACACTGGCCATCTGCCTACGCACTATCAGGAAGTTCCATGACGTGCCAGCGTCGGTTGAGCGGTTTTTGCGAAACCGACAATCATTGACATATTGCCCGGATCGCAATAAGAAGGGAAATCCTTGTCAAACTATCCCCTTTGGAGTCAAGCCCATGGCTGCTGCTAAAAAGATAAAAATCCCCCAGCTCTCCGGCCGCGAGATCCGCCACCTGCGCGGTCTGGGCCATCACCTCACCGTGCTCGGCATGATCGGCAAGGAGGGCATAACCGCCAACCTAATCAAGTCGGTGCAAGACAACCTCACCGCCCATGAACTGGTGAAGATCCGCATCCAGGACACCTGCACCCTGGACCGTGCCCAGGCGGTTAGTGAGCTCGCCACCGCCGCCGGCGCCGCCGTGGTCCAGATCCTCGGTAAGACCGCCCTCATCTATCGCCCCAACCCCGACCTGGACGAGGAACACAAGATCTCGTTTTAGTCGCACCCCCGTTTGCCTGTCCCATGAGAGACACCCTGTTTACCGACCCGGCCGCCCCTGGTCAGGACTTCCAGTTCAGCCCCAAGGTGGCGGAGGTCTTTGACGACATGCTGGAGCGCTGCGTGCCGCTCTATCACGAGACCATCGCCATGACGGCAAGCCTGTTGGCCACCACCCTCAGGCCCGATGACCTGATCTACGACCTGGGCTGCTCCACCGGCACCACCCTGATCGAACTGGCCCGCCGCCTGCCCCAGCGCGGCCTCCACTTTTGCGGCGTGGATAGCTCCGCCGCCATGGT
>CAYSFY010000017.1:13970-15222 GCA_964430285.1 uncultured Desulfobulbia bacterium | reverse complement strand
CCCGGCTCAAGGCCGAGGCCTACTCGCGGCAGGAGCAGTTGCGCTTCATCCAGGCCGACATCCTGGATTGCCCCTTGGACCAGCCCGTCGCCGCCATCATCCTCCACTATACCCTGCAGTTTATCCGCCCCTTGCAGCGTCCGGATTTTCTCCGCCGTCTGCACGCTGCCCTCCGCCCTGGCGGCCTACTGCTGGTCGCGGAGAAGACCATCAGCCACACCCCGGGCTTCAACCGCGCCTTCATCGATTGCTACCTGGATTTCAAGCGTTGCCACGGCTATTCGGAGATCGAGATCACCAAGAAACGCGAGGCTCTGGAGAATGTCCTGGTCCCCTTCTCAACGGCCGAAAACCTGGAGCTATTTCGCCAGGCCGGCTTCACCGAGGTGGAGCAGTTCGTCCAGTGGTTCAACTTCTCGGGCTTCGTGGCCAGAAAAGGGGAGGCGGGCTGACCCCTCCCGGGTCCCAGACGACCACCATGGACTACCTGGCTGATCTCCACATCCACTCTCCCTACTCCCGGGCCACCAGTGCCGGCAGCACCCTGGCCGGGCTGTGGGCCTGGGCCCGGGTCAAGGGTATCCAAGTGGTGGGCACTGGCGATTTCACCCACCCCGCCTGGTTCCGCCAGCTGAAAGAGTCTCTGCTCCCCGCCGAGCCCGGCCTCTTCCGCCTGCGCGACGAGAACTGCCCTCCGGCCTTGAGCGGCATCCGCCCCGAGGCCATCCCGGTGCGCTTTCTGTTGACCGCCGAGATCTCCTGCATCTACAAGCGCCACGGCCAGGTACGCAAGGTCCATAACCTGCTCCTGGTCCCGGATTTCGCGGCGGCGGAGCGGATCAACGCGAGGCTTGCCGCCATCGGCAACATCGCCTCCGACGGCAGGCCCATCCTGGGGCTCGACTCCCGCGACCTGCTGGAGATCCTGTTGGAGGCCACGGCCGACGGCTTTCTGGTGCCGGCCCACATCTGGACCCCCTGGTTCTCGCTCTTCGGCTCGAAGTCCGGTTTTGACACCGTGGAGGAGTGCTACGGCGATCTCACCCCCCACATCTTCGCCCTGGAGACCGGGCTCTCCTCCGACCCGGCCATGAACCGCCTGGTCTCCGCCCTGGACCGCTTCACCCTGATCTCCAACTCCGATTGCCACTCCCCTTCTAAGCTTGGCCGCGAGGTCAACCTCTTCAGCACCGACCTCGTCGTTTTCGCCCTGCGCCGCGCCCGGCAAGACCCGCAGCCAGGCGGTTTCCAA
>CAYSFY010000017.1:13284-13960 GCA_964430285.1 uncultured Desulfobulbia bacterium | reverse complement strand
CCCGGGCAACGGCTTTAGCGGCACCATGGAGTTTTTCCCGGAAGAGGGCAAGTACCACCACGATGGCCACCGCCTCTGCCAGGTCTGCCTCGACCCGCTGGCCACCCAGGCCCTTGACGGCCTCTGCCCGGTGTGTAAGAGGCCGTTGACCATCGGCGTCAGCCACCGGGTGATGGAGCTGGCCGACCGTGCCACCCCCGTAGTGCCCTCGGGACAACCGGGCTTCGCCAGCATCGTGCCCCTGCCCGAGGTCCTGGGCGAGCTCCTGGGCCAGGGACCGGCCACCAAACGGGTGGAGTCCCTCTATGTCCAGCTGATCAACCGCTTTGGCGCCGAGTTCACCCTGCTGCGCCACACCCCGTTGGAGGAGCTGAACCACCTCTCCCCGGTGCTGGGCGAGGCCATCGCCAGGATCAGGCAGGGTCGGGTCATCCGCCAGGCGGGGTATGACGGCGAGTTTGGCCGCATCCGGGTCTTTCAGCCGGGGGAGATCGACGAACTGAGCGGCCAGGAGAGCCTGTTCACCCGGGCCAAGAGGACGAAAGCCGAGCCCAAACCTGCCGCCGCCACCTCGATCAGCAAACCCCAGCAGCGGCCGGTGGCACCGACCCCCGAGCGTACGCCGAACCCTGAACAGCAGCAGGCAGTGGCCAGCGAGGCCCCGCTGATCCTGGTG
>CAYSFY010000017.1:1285-13274 GCA_964430285.1 uncultured Desulfobulbia bacterium | reverse complement strand
CACCGGCAAGACCCACACCCTGGTGGAACGGGTCCGGGACCTGGTCACCAGGCGCCAGGTCCCGGCGGCGGCCATCGCTGCCATCACCTTCACCAACCGGGCCGCTGCCGAGATCGACGAGCGCCTCGGCCGGCTGGGGATCAAAGGGGTCTTTGTCGGCACCTTCCACCGCTTCTGCCTGGATAGGCTGCGGCAGGAGCAGCCAGGGCTCACCGTTGCCGGCCCCGAGGACCGGGAACTCATCCTCCGCCAGCTCTTCCCCTCCGTTAGCCACAACGAACGGCAGCGGCTCGCCACCGCCATTGATCACCACTTCACCGCGCTGAACACGGGCCCAGCCGGACCGGCCCCCAGCCCGGAGGTGAGCACCTATCTCCAGGCCCTCACGGCCCAGGGTCTGGTGGACCTGGATGGGGTGATCCCCCTCTTCCTGCAACGGCTGACTCAGGATCAGGCCTTCATGGCCTCCCTGCGCCAAGGGGTCAGACAGCTGTTGGTGGATGAGTTCCAGGACGTCAACCACGCCCAGTACCAACTGGTCCGCGCCCTAGCCCAAGGTGCCGACCTCTTTGCCATCGGTGATCCGGACCAGGCCATCTACGGCTTTCGCGGCAGCGATCCCGCCTTTTTCCACGACTTTGCCGCCAATCGCACCCTCCCCGGCCACACCGCAGCCATCCCGCTGACCAGAAACTACCGTAGCGCCGCCATCATCCTCACCGCAGCCACCACCCTGATCCGCCACAACCGCAGCCATGCGGAGCGCGAGATCCAGGCCCAGGTCCAACTTAAAGGCAGCATCGAATACCACCAGGCCCCCACGGCCAAGGCCGAGGCCGAATTCGTGGTCCAACGCCTGGAAGAGATCATGGGCGGGGTCTGCCACTTCTCCATCAACTCGGGCCGGGGCGGGGAACAGGGGCGGGAGCGGAGTTTTGGCGACATCGCCATCCTCTACCGCCTAAACAGTCAGGCCGAGGCCTTGACCCACGCCTTGGAGCGCCGCGGCATTCCGGCCCAGGTGGTGGGGGCGCCCCCCTTTTTCATGGCCCAGGGGGTGAGCGCGATCTACTACTGGCTGCAGGCGGCCGCGGGCCTGGCTACGGTCGCCGAGCACCTGCTGCTCTGCCAGGGGGTTGGTCTCCCCAAACCGGCCTTGACCGCCCTGGAGCAGCTGCCGGCCTCAGCCCCGGATTTCTTCCGGGCGGCTGCGGGTTTAGGCCTCGCCACCAAGGCGCAAGCCATGCTCACGGAGCTAGAACGCGGCATTGTTGCATTCAGGCAGACCCTTGACCAGCAGGAGTTGCACGTCGCCCTCAACTCCCTGCTCGCCACCCTAGGCCTTGCCCCCACCGTGGAGCACAAACGCCTCCTGGATCTGGCCAGCATCTTTGGCCACGACCTGACGGCCTTGGCCCAACACCTCAGGGCCAACGCCAAGAGCACCATCTATGACCCCCGGGCCGAGGCGGTGGCCTTGATGACCCTGCACGCCGCCAAGGGGCTGGAGTTCCCGGTGGTCTTCATCTGCGGGCTGGAGGAGGGGGTGCTGCCCCATCTGCCGCCTGGCCGGGAGGCGGATATCGAGGAGGAGCGCCGCCTCCTCTATGTGGGCATGACCCGAGCCCGGGAGCAGCTGCTGCTGACCTCGGCCCAGAGCAGAAGCCGCCATGGCAAACCCGTGGTCATGGAACCGTCTCGTTTTCTGGGGGAGTTCCCGGCCACGGAGATCACCCACAGCCGGCATGCAGGGAGAAAGCGAGCAGCGAGCAAACAACTCTCGCTCTTTGAAGGGGTGGACTAGACGGCCGCGTCTCCCTCTTTTTTGAACGCGGGGAGCACCGCGCGCCCGAACAGCCAGACGGCGACGATGCTGATCTCATAGAGGACCACCAGGGGGATGGCCATCATCAACTGATTGATCACATCGGGGGTGGGGGTGAGGATGGCGGCGATGACGAAGGAGAGCAGGAAGGCGTACTTGCGGTTCTTGTTCAAGAAGGCCGTATTGACCAGACCGACCTTGGCCAAGAGCACCATGAACACCGGCAACTCGAAGATGACACCAAAGGCGATCAGCAGCCTGAGGGCCAGGGAGAAATACTCGTTCACCGACGGCATGGCCGTCAGGTGCTGCGAGGTGTAACTGATCAAAAACCTGAAGGCCGGCGGGAAGACCACCAAATAGCCGAAGGTGGCCCCACCCAAGAAACAGAGGCTGGAGAGGAGGGTGAAGGGGAGGAGGACCTTCTGTTCATGACGATAGAGCCCCGGCGCCACAAATCGCCAAATCTGCAAAAAGATCACCGGCGAGGCCACGAGGATGCCGCTGGTGACCGCCAATTTTAGATAAAAAAAAAGCCGTCCTGATACGAGGTGAAGACCAAAGTCGCCTTGGCCTGGGGCAGGACATCCACCAAGGGCTTCAGGAACCAGGTGCCGATCTCCTTAACAAAGGAGTAACTCGCCGCAAAACCGATGAGGACCGCCACCAGGGAGACAATCAGGCAGTTCCGCAGTTCCGCCAGGTGTTCGGTCAAGGCCTGCTGTTTTAATTCATCCATAAAAAAAGTATCATCCGTAGCGAATATTATTTCCGAGGGGCAAACGCCCCTTTACCCTTTAACCCCACCACCACTACCATGGATACAACCCAATTTCAAGCAGGTCTTGACCGCCTCTCCCAGCCAATCCTTCCCCTGATCCGCCTGGTGCAGCTTCTCTACCTCACCGGCCCCTTCGCCACCATCAACGAACTGGTGGCCGAGCTGAACGAGCCCATCGACACGGTGGTGCGCTACGAGGAACCCGCCCGGGCGCTGGTCCCCTACCTGGACCTGTTGACCGAACTCCACCGTTTGAAGGATCACACCCCGGCCAACTATGCCGTGTTCAATCATGGCGCGAGCCCCCTGGCCGCCATGGAGGCCATCGAACTATGGATAGCCCAACAGGTGGTGACCCGGGAGTTGGAGACCATCAACAGCCTGCTCTGCGGCCCCTGCGGCTGCACGCTGTGCTGTACCGGCCCCAGCCCGGATCTACGGCAGCTGTTCTTTGAGATCCCCCTGGATGCCGCGGAGACCGTACTCTTTCCCCTAGGGTGCAACGACACCCCGGAGAGCCGGGCCGTCACCGCTGACAGCGAGCCCGGGCTCATGATCGAGGGTCTTCCCTTCCATGACCACGGCCCGGCCCTCTACCACTGGCGTTCCGGCTGGAGCATGATCCTGCCCCGGCAGAGCGCCTGCCCCCATTTGCAACCGAGCCGAGCCTGCGCCATCTACCCCGAGCGCCCCGTGGTCTGTCGCCGGCCGCAGATCTTCGCCTACATCCTCGATCGCACCCCGGCCTACGACCTAGACGGTGCTACCGGCGCCATCCCGGCCTACCGCCATGAGGGCAAGGTCCTGGCCGTCTGGGACTGCCCCTATGTCAAACGCTTCCAGCAGGAGATCGCGACCTATGCCGAGCGCTGCGAACTGGAACCGATCTTTAAGGAGAACAAGGCCTAAACGGCGGCTAAGCCGAAACGGGAATCTCTCCCTCACGCCGGCTCCACTCCGCCGACTCCTTGATCCCCTCCGACGTCCGCCCCCACTCTTTCCACAGGGGGGTAAGCTTTTTGATCCGTTGCCGCGACAGCTGCTCCCAGACGATCCGCGGCATGCGCTCCACCGGGGGAAAAGAGACCAATCCATGGGCTGCGACCAGCCCGGTCATGCGCACATCCCAGGGGTCGATGGGTAGCTCTTGCGGCTGGTGGGCAACTGCGGTGGCCCAGATGGCGGGCGCCTCGGCCAAGGCCCCCGCCTGATGCAAGACCGCGCAGGCCAGATCAAAGAAACCGCTGCCATCACCCAAGCGGTTCCCTTGGCCATCGACCGCCAGGGCCTCGGCGATCAACAGCCCAATGGAGAGTTGGGCCAACTCCCGATGCGGCAACAACTGGCCATGGGTCGGTATCCCCTTCAGGCTGACCGCAAAGGAGAGCTGGCCAAAGGCAATGCGAAAAGGGCGAAGCAGATAGAACCCCTCCTTCAGTCCGGGCCCGGGCACAATCAACTCCTTGCCATCCAGCAGGGCGTTGATGCGCAGTTGGGCGAGCCCCGGGTCAGGGGCGATAAAGATCTGGCGGCATTGCCGGTAGGGCTCAAGCCTGCGTACCGCCTCGGCAATCTTACCGCCCCCATCGGCGCGCGGGGTGTCCCGCAACTCCAGCCGCCACTCTTCCTTTGACTTGACCATACCGTTCTTCTCCTGCTTAGTAGCCCTCTGGGCATTGTCCGTCCCATACTCCAGAACTGAACGCTCTCTTCTCCGCGCAACTGCGGAGACAACACTCCCTCTGGCCCAGACGCATCATAACCATGGGGGGCACTAATACACGCAACACATCAAAATTGTTACTAAATTATATTATTTTCCTGCCAGACGGATTTTTTTTCCCAATCCCGGAAAATGGCACAACGATAAATTGGCAGGCGGTATTGATACCTTGCCGAGAAGCAGCCCTCGACCAAGGCCAAGAAGACTACAGAGGAGGTAAAACGGGAAGATTCAAATGATTGCCAAGTGCTTGAAATGTCTTCTGATCAGTAACAATTAATCCGGACTGGAAGGCCCCGACGCCAATATTTTCGGTCCACCGCACCTCCCCCAGACCATCCCAACAAGAGCCACTACCGTTCTGGCCCACCACAAAGGCAACTCTTTTCTGTGCCGGCAAGGCCACTCGACTCTCCACGCGAATGCCCCCCAGACTCAAATCCACGGTAAAGGCCTCACTATCCAAAATGTTGGCACCACGTCCATCGTGGCTATAGTCCGTGATCTGCATGGGTATCCGCTCCTGGACCCGGGGATACCGCCTGCGGCTGACGTCGTTGGCATACCCTAACTGGGTGGCCACCTCCCTAATAGCCACACAGCCGTGCCGATAGTGGTGACACTGTCCATAGCGCGGGGTTGAGCACAGGGTGTTGATGTGTTCCGGCATGGGGATGTATAGGCCACCGTTGGTCATCAGACACTCCTGAGTACAATGAGCATAGTAGGGACACTGATAGCCGTTGGTATCGTTACATTTCATAGTAAAACCTCTATCTGATGGTCTGCATTAGCGCATCGAAAAAAATACCTATCCCCGGCAAAATTAAATGCAACAATCAGACCACACCTCGCAGTTCCAATAATAAAGGAACCGCAAGGAAGTGTCCCACAAGGTGAGCGGTCAGTAACAGGATTCCGAGCCAAACATCTCCACTCCTTGACAGAAGTTCACGGCTTAGCGCCTGCCCACACCGACATGGTCAAAACCGACCTCTTTCATCTTATAGCGGGATCGTAAACATTGCGCAAATCAATAAAGATTGACGGGCTCATGACCGCCTTGGACCTGGCCAGGTCCAGGCGCGATACTGATTCCACTCGGTGAACAGGACCACAGTCTCCGCCCCCCCCACTGGCCACACAGAGAGAGTTCGCATGGCGGGTCTCCTCCGTCTGCAACATACCCTGAAGAGCCAGGGACCTGGAGTCTGCCCCCCTTCGCTTAGAGCGACGGTAGGCCAACACCGCCGCCGAGTGAGCGCCCTGCTTGGCCAGCCAAAGCAGAGGCAACTCACTTGCGGAGTGCACACAAGATTTTTCCCGCGCAGCTCATCCACTTACGTCCGCAAGAAGATGGGCTAACGGAGTATCCGTTGTTGGTTGAACAGCTGTTCTTCTCGCCGTTGCTGCTGATCTCCCACCTGTTGCTGTAGCCGATACTGCCGGTTTTCAAGTTGCCGCTGCTGGCGTTCCTGGCTCTCTTGCAACCTCAACTGCGTGCGGCCTAACGTTTGCTGCCGGCGCGTCTGTTGGTTGAGCAGTTGTTGCTCTTGCCTCTCCTGATGCCTTTGCAACTGTCGTTGCCGCTGTTGTGGAGGCTGTGGCACCCTGGTCAATCGATTAACGTCCAAAAAGCTCAACAGGATCTGGCCACCACCCTGGATCGGTTGCACCTGAACAGTCCGCCCAGGCACGATAACTCCAGCCAACATGGCTAAAATAATAATCGGCAGAAATATAGAACCCTTCATCGTCTCACCTGAATAACGGTCCATTGGTCGAGGTAACTTTCCGACTGCCTGTTATCCTTCCTCTATACAATAAGCGCATGTCCCTAATAAAAAAGGGGCTCTCCTTGGCGCAACAGCAAGGGCCCGGAGGTGGAACTGGTGCTCGACGAAGGCACTGACCTGACCCCGGTGGAGTTCAACTCCGGCCAGCGCCTGGTCGCCAACGCCATGACCTCTTTTGCAAAACCGGCAAATAATGACACAGGGGTGATTTATTCTTTACATCCCCTGGTTATCATATAGGCAAGAGAGCAGATCCCCCCGAGGCCCCGGAGAGAACATCCAATGAGGAGACACGGGGGGCAGGGGATGAACGAGGTCAACCGCGTGATTTTTGCCCCTGGCCTAGTCACGGTGGAGCAAATGGCCAAGTGACTCTAGTCAGGGCCGGCACCCTGATCCAGCCCCTGAAGCAGTCAAAGGCCACGGCAGCGATGCCCACGAACGATCACGGCGATGCCGCCGCGGATAAAAACAGCATGGAGGTCCGACAATGACAAAGACACTTATCCTCATGACCCTGGCGCTGTTGGCCATGTCCGCTCTGTACAGCGCCTTTACCGCCAACGGCGAGGCAGGCCGGCAGGGGCCCGGCGATGACGGCAAGTTGGCAACGGCAATTTTTGCAGGCGGCTGCTTCTGGTGCATGGAGAAGCCCTTTGAAGGGTTGGCCGGGGTACGGTCGGTGATCTCCGGCTACACGGCTGGCTCCACCGTGAACCCCACCTACGAGGATTACGCGGCAGGCGGCCACCTTGAGGCGGTGCGGATCACCTTCGACCCCGCGCTCATCTCCTACGACCGGCTGCTTGCCGTCTACTGGATGCAGGTGAATCCCACCGATGACGGCGGTCAGTTCGTCGACCGGGGGCATGCCTACACCACGGCGATCTTCTACCTGAATGAGGCCCAGCGCGCAGCGGCCGAGCGCTCCAAGGCGGCGCTTGATGCCCGGCACGTCTTTCCGGCGCCGATAGTCACGCCGATCCTGCCGGCCGAGCCCTTTTACCCGGCCGAGGAGTACCATCAGGACTACTACCACCACAACCCGCTCCGCTATCAGTACTACCGTAACGGTTCCGGCCGCGACCAGTATCTGGACGGCATCTGGGGCAAGGAGCGCAAGCCGTGGAGCGCGGAGGAGTTACGGCACCGGCTGACCGCCATGCAGTACCAGGTGACCCAGGAGCAGGGGACGGAACCGGCCTTCAACAATGATTACTGGGACAACAAGGAGGCCGGCATCTATGTCGATATCGTCTCCGGCGAACCCCTGTTCAGCTCCCTGGACAAGTATGACTCGGGCACCGGCTGGCCCAGCTTCAGCAGACCCTTGGTCGCGGAGAACATCGTCACCCGTGAGGACCGGCACCTGTTCTCGGTGCGCACCGAGGTGCGCAGCAAGGCGGGGGACAGTCATCTGGGCCACGTCTTTGACGACGGACCACCGCCCACGGGTCTGCGCTACTGCATGAACTCGGCGAGCTTACGCTTTATCCCGGTGGCCAAACTGAGCGCCGAGGGGTACGGACAATTTCTGCCGCTGTTTGCCAAGTAGGGAGGGGGTGACCAGGCTGGTCCAGCGGGTGCGGGGATCAGCCTAACGTCGGTCCGGCCCCGTTCACGGCCGAGATTTCATTACCCCCTATGCCATCGGGGCACGAAGGCTTATTGTATGATTGAGGCAACGGAAGGAGGGGGCCGATGAAAAGCATATAAAGGAAGGAGGTCTAATTATGGTAAATGTCGGATTGTTCGTTCGCTTAGAAGCGAAACCCAATAAGGTACACGAGGTCGAGGCCTTCCTGAAAAAAGGCCTGGAGTTGGTCAAGGAGGAGCCGGATACCGAGGCGTGGTTTGGCATCCGTCTGGGTCCCAAAACCTTCGGGATCTTTGACGCCTTTGACGACAACTCGGGCCGTGAGGCCCATCTTGCCGGCCGGCTTGCCGCCGACCTGAAGGCCCGGGCAGGTGAACTGCTGTCTCAACCGCCGATAATCGAAAAAGTGGACTTCCTGGCCGTTAAGATGCCCGAAGAGTATTGCATTCTCTAGCCAGGTCGGACAGGAGAAGGTCGGTGAGGGTGAGCGCAAGAGAGCGGGAGGACGTGCAGTGAAGTATGATTGCGTGGCCCTCGGCCCTGTGGACCGCCCGGCTGCCGGTGACAGGGCTCACACTGAAACAGTGTCGCGCTCTTAAACTCATCCTTACCAGCAGGGATTCCCCGTTGAACGGTGGATTCGGACTGACGAATGAAGGGTTGCAAGAAGAAAGAAGGGGGCTGCCGTTGTTGCGGTATGCCCCCTTCTTTTGTGTGGCCGCTGAGGAGAATGCGCTAATTGTTCGGCAATTTTTACCGTTTCAGTTGTATATCGTCCATTTTGGACCTCAAATGGACTATGTCGCCTAGTGATTTCAATTAGTTACGCACGACACAGGGCAGCATCACTACATCATATCAGCCAGTTATCTCGGTTCGACCCCAAACTGGCAAACTCAAACTGGCCAAACTGGACTATTGCTAGCGCCTCATTTAAAAATTTCTTGAAGCTTATCATCACTAAAAAAGCTAGAAACGACCCAGTTGTTTTTAGGCTTGTAAAAATAGAACTTCCAGCTCATCACTGTCTTTTCAAATTTTTGTATGTAATAAATCATCATTAACGACTGCCCGACCTCCTTTTCGCCAATCAATTCTACCCCTACAGTTTCTCCAAATCGCTGTTTGATTGCTGGCGCTTGAAGTTTGTACTGCTCAACCATAACTTCGAACTCTGAAGCAGGTATGACGAAATATGGTTTTAGTATTTTTAGAGCTTAAACTGTTTCGTCATGAGCAACTTTTTCCATGATGTTTTTTGAAAGAGCCCTTATATCATCTTTTGATTTCAAATCATCAGCCAATGCGGTGAATGGCAACAGCAGAATCAACAATGTAATTAAATACCTCATCAAATTAACCTCCATGTCTTATTTAAGCACTAACGAGTCTGTAGGATATTGACCGTTTACTAGTAAAATATCAAAAACAACCTGGCCAATTTCACGTTGTCCGACCTTTTTCTACAGTCGGAGCGTAGAAGCAACCGGCCTGCGCGACTTTTCGCGCAAGTCCGGTTGCCTGCCGGGTTGGGAGCAAAATGGTCAAGAACAATTAGCTCTAAGTTTTGAGTTGCAATAAATGTCATTGCGTAACCCATTCACACTCGGAGATAGTACCCGACTCCTTCCCCACGCCTAGCCTGACAAATAGCGCATGAGCATATCCGAGTTCGCGCCGGTATGCCTTTAACTTAAGAATGTCCTTGTCCTTCTTTTCGGGATTTGAATCCTTCTTCAATTCAATAGCGAGGATGTTCGTATCGGTCATGCGGACATGAACAATGATGTCGGGGTACACCTCGTCTGGTTTTTCACTCCAAGCAACTCTCTTCGGGGCCTTTCCCATGCGGTTGTACTCAACGTCCACATTGTAATTGGGGAAGTGTGGCTGAAGATACTGGGCAAGCTTCGCCGCGATAGCTTGCTCTGAGGCGTTGATGACAAGAAGCTGGCCATCTTTCTCGAATAGCAGATTGAGCGCGTTGAGTACGGCGGTGCCAATCAACAGTTCTTCGCATTCAGTCAGCACATTGGCATGGTTCATTGTGGAAGCCCCCAACAGTTTAATTAAGCATAACTTTGTCCATCATATCACCAAATATAGCTAGACTGATTATCCGCTTATGGCGGATATCAAACATGAATACATGGAAAAATCCGCAAAGACTCTGCCCTTTTATTGCCAGTTGGCGGTCTTCCGTCCACTTACTGCAATAGTAAGGGGGTAACGGTGAAAAATACGACCCAGTATCGCCCAGTCTCCTTCGCGTTCAGTCCCGGCCCAGACCATAAGTCCGCTATCGTTAGGCCTGGAATCTATCATTAATTTCTCAATAAAATCAACGCATTTTAATGCGGGTGTCTGGTAGTCGTCTTTTGGGTCGGCGGAGATGCCGAGAGCATTGGCATTGGCGTCTAGCCCTGGAGGTCATCGCCTCTTTTAGGATATGCTCGTGCCGATTACAGCTCAAACCGTGGCCAACAATGGATGATCCGTGACAGCGTGTGCTCCTCGCAAAAAGTCTCATTGGCAGAGAATGAACTCCGGCTCCAGGTGGGTCTGCCCCTGCCTCCCCCTCTCCATGGGGCCGATTGCCATCTTCTCTTCCGCCCTCTGCTGTGATACTGTCGAATCGGGCGGAATATTGATCCCCTCGCGCACCAGCGAGGATTAATCATGGCTCCGGCGACTCATCCGTTACATACGATTACCCGCTCCTGGGCACAGATACGCTTACTCGGCAACCGCCGCCTCAATCAATCCCCTCCACCCTGTGCCCGGGTTAGGGTTGAGATGGAAAGAAATTTGCATTACAACACCGGCAAGGCCCTCACCCCGCCAGGAACAGACTCCCCACAGCCCAACACACACCATGAAACTCGCCAGAAAACTCTATCTCTACTTTGTCGGCACCCTGATCCTGGTCCTCTCCATCTTCGGCTTTCTCTCCTTCCGCAGGGAGGCGATGCAGATGGAGGTGGACATGATCCACGACATGAGCATTCTCGGCCGGACCGTGGCCGCCTCGGTGACCGAGGTGTGGCAGGCCAGCGGCCAGGAACGGGCCATGGCCATTATCAAGGACGCCAACACCGGCACCTTCAAGGTGGAGAGCGCCTGGGTGTGGCTGGACCCCGGGCAGGAGAGGGCCGGCGCCGGTCAGCTCGACCGCCGGGAGATCGAGCGCCTGTTGGCCGGTGAGTTGGTGGCCCACCGGGAGCGTCTGCTCAACGGCACCGAGACCATGCTCGTCTATTGCCCGGTCGCCCACTATGGACTGCATGGCGCGGTCCGCATCTCCCAGCCGCTCACCTACCTCAAGCGGCAGAGTCTGGAGAACGCCATCCGCCTGGCCGTGGTCGGTCTGATCCTGGTCATCGCCATCGCCTTCCTCGGGGCGATCACCGGCCAGCAGCTGGTGGGCCGCCGCATGCAGGCCCTGGTCTCCCTGGCGCGGCGCATCGGCCGCGGCGAACTGGATCGGCCCTTGATCATGGACGGCAACGACGAGATCACCGAGTTGGGCCGGGAGATGAACGCCATGGCCGCCCGGCTGTTCGAGACCAAAAAGAAGCTGCTGGCCGAGACCGAGGCCCGGGTGGCGGCCATCGATCAGCTGCGCCATGCCGAACGGTTGGCCACCCTGGGCAAGCTCTCCTCCGGCATGGCCCATGAGATCGGCACCCCGCTCAATGTGGTCTCCGGCCGGGCCAAGATGATCGCCGCGGACGAGGCCATGCCCCGTGCCGAGATCACCGAGAACGCGCGGATCATCGTGCAGCAGAGCGAGAGGATCACCGCCATCATGCGCCAGATGCTGGACTACGCCCGTCGCCGACCGCCCCATCAGGTGGAGGTGGATTTCCAGCAACTGGTCCATCAGGTCTTCGCCATGCTGAAGAACTCGGCCCACAAGCAAGAGGTCGTGCTCGCTTGCGAGGCCCAAGGGCCGCTGCCGCCCATTGCCGTGGACCCCACCCAGATCCAGCAGGTGATGATCAACATGGTGATGAACGGTATCCAGGCCATGCCCCACGGGGGCTCGCTGCTGGTCTCCATCCGCCAACAGCGGTTGCGCCCCCCGGAGCGGCCCCTGGCCCCCGAGGCCGCGTACCTGGCCGTCGAGGTGCGGGATCAGGGCGAGGGCATCGCCCCCGGTCACCTAGGACTGATCTTCGACCCCTTCTTCACCACCAAGGCGGTGGGCAAGGGCACCGGCCTCGGCCTCTCCATCGCCCACGGCATCATCCAGGAGCACCACGGC
>CAYSFY010000017.1:0-1275 GCA_964430285.1 uncultured Desulfobulbia bacterium | reverse complement strand
ACCGTGGAGAGCCGGGTCCACCAGGGGAGCTGTTTCACCATCTACCTGCCGCTGCATGGCAATCAAGAGAACCCGGATCCGCCGGCACCGTTGCCCGCGTAACAGATTGCCCCGGCCAAGTTAGGTGCCAAATAGTCCCCGTCCTCCACCAGCGGGGATTACACTAAAATCCCCTCCCCCCTCGCGGGGGAGGGTTAGGGTGGGGGGGGAAGTTGGCCGCTGCCCGGCATGGTGCCCATTCACCCACCCCCCAACCCCCTCCCGTCAAGGGAGGGGGAGCTTCATGGAAAAGGAGTAGCCAAGAACATGCACGGAAGAATTTTGATCGTTGATGATGACATCAGCATGTGCGAGATGCTGGAATCCGGGCTCAAGCGCTACGGTTTCCAGCCGCTGTGGAGCCTGTCGGCGGCAGAGGGACTGGCCCGCCTGCCGCAAGCAGAGGTGGATGTGGTGCTGACCGATTTGAACATGCAGGGGATGAACGGCCTGGAGTTGTGCGCCCGGGTCGGGGCCTATGATGCCGACCTGCCGGTGGTGATCATCACCGCCTTCGGCAGTCTGGATACAGCCATCGCCGCCATCCGCTCCGGGGCCTACGACTTTATCACCAAGCCGGTGGATATCGACTTCCTGGCCATCACCCTTGACCGGGCGGTGCAGCACCATGACATCAAGCGGCAACTGAACCGGTTGTCGGAGATGGTGGAGGCCAAGCAGCGGTTCGCCAAGCTCATCGGCGAGAGCTCCGCCATGCACGACCTCTTCTCCCAGCTGGAGCGGGTGGCTGCCAGCAGCTCCTCGGTGCTGCTCAGGGGGGAGTCCGGCACCGGCAAGGAGCTGGTGGCCCAGGCCATCCACCAGCTGAGCGACAGCAACGGCCACCCCTTTGTGGCCATCAACTGCTCGGCCCTGCCGGAGATGCTCCTGGAGAGCGAACTCTTCGGCCACAAACGCGGGGCCTTCACCGATGCCAAGAGCGACCGCACCGGCCTCTTTCTGGAGGCCCGGGGGGGCACCCTGTTCCTGGACGAGATCGGCGACATGCCGCTGGCCCTGCAACCCAAGCTGCTGCGCGCCTTGGAGGACCGCAAGATCCGCCCCGTGGGCGGCAATAGCGAGATCCCCTTTGAGACCCGGATCATTGCCGCCACCAACAAGGACCTGGAGTCCGCGGTCAGCGACGGCCTCTTTCGCGAGGACCTCTTCTATCGCCTCAACGTCATCGAGCTGGAGCTGCCCCCCCTGCGGGAGCGCGGCACCGACTCGCTGCTC
>CAYSFY010000016.1:35817-37150 GCA_964430285.1 uncultured Desulfobulbia bacterium | reverse complement strand
AGACTGCCGTAATCATGGTTGTCAACAGCGCGGGCTCTGTGATTTCAAGACCATCCGCCCGGTGGTCCATCACGGAGTCGAGATGGCCCCGGTCCCGGCCTACCAGGAACCGCCCAAGCGTGAGGCCTCGCGTCCCATCTATCACTACTGGATTCACTACCAGCGCCGGGATCAGGCCAGATTCCTGGGCCATCTTGAACTGTTGCAGGTCATCTTTCGGGTGCTGCAACGGGCCGGCCTGCCGGTCCTCTTCTCCCAGGGGTTTAATCCTTTCCCTAAGATCTCGTTTAGTCCCGCCTTGTCGGTGGGGGTGGAGAGTTTGGCCGAATACTGCATCGCTGAGACCGACTCCCCGCTGACGGATCTGGATGAGTGGCGCGTGCGCCTTAACCACCAGATGCCTGCTGGCCTCAAGGTGATTTCCGTGGTGCTTGGGCCTGCCACCCAGTCCGCCAGCATGGAGATCGACTACCAGGTCACAGCCCCACGCCCCTTTGACCCGCAGGTGGTGCAAGGGTTTATGGCCCAGGACGCGTATCCCCTCCTCGTCCAACGCAAGCAGAAGGGGCGCACCATTGATGCCCGAGCCATGGTCAAGGCCATGGCCCTTATCGATTCTGGGGTGCTTGCCATCACCTTCATGGTGGAGGCGGCCAAGGTTGGGGTGAAGCCCATGGAGTTGGTTGCCAGCCTCTTTGGCCTCGGCAAGGAGGATATCCCCCAGGTCAGGCTGGTCAAGATGGACTGGCGGCCGCTTTCGGAGATCAAGTGATCATGGTCAAGCGAGAACAGGATGCCCAAGAGACCACTGGTTTCGCTGCTTCAGTAATCGGTATTCTGCGTGGGGTGGAGGAGGCCTTCTTCAGTGAGATCATGGCGGTATCGTTTGCCGCCGGGCTTACCGCCCTCGAAGTCACGCTGAACACCAAGGATGCCGAGGGCATCATTGCCCGCAATCGGGATCAGGTGCCGGCCGGCCGCTCCCTGGGGATGGGTACGGTGTGCACGGTGGAGGAAGCGAAACGGGCTGTTGGTTGTGGCGCCATGTTTCTGGTCTCGCCAAACTTTGATTTCCGCGTGGTGGAGTACGCCAGATCCGTGGACGTGCCCATCGTGGCCGGGGCCTTGACCCCCAGCGAGATACATGCCGCCTGGTCTGCCGGTGCCTCCATGATCAAGGTCTTTCCCTGCCATGCCTTGGGTGGGGCGCGCTACATCCATGATCTGCGCGGCCCCTTCGCCTCATTGCCCTTGGTGGCGGTGGGCGGGGTCACTTTTGACTCTCTGGAGGCCTACTTTACCGCCGGGGTCAACGGCGTTGGCGTCAGCGCCT
>CAYSFY010000016.1:31826-35807 GCA_964430285.1 uncultured Desulfobulbia bacterium | reverse complement strand
ACGATCTGCCCGCCATTGGCCGGAATGTGAAAAAAATTATTGATCATTGCCGTCAGATACAAGATCGTTTACAATTGCGCGCTTGTTAATTTGAATTCAACAGTCCGGCGTTGGCGCTTTGGTGCGTGGCGTTCGGGAATATTACGATTAGCCTAGGAGAGGCAGCTATGTACAGACCCGGGATTAAGGTTATTGATTGCACTGTCCGCGACGGCGGTTTGATGAATAAATGGCAGTTTGACGAGACCTTTGTGCGCGAGGTCTATGACGCCCTGACCGAGGCCGGTATCGACTATATGGAGATCGGCTATATCAGTTCGGAGAAGTGTTTCTCCAGGCAGGAGGTCGGTCCCTGGAAGTTCTGCGCCGAGAGCGATATCCGGCGGATTATCGGGGACCGCGAGAAGAAGATCAAGCTCTCGGCCATGGCCGATATCGGGCGCATCGACTATCACGATATCCCCCAAAAAGCGGAGAGCTCGCTGGATATGATCCGGGTCGCCTGCTACGCCCACCAAGCCGATGCCGCCATCGATCTGGCCCACCACTGTCAGGACAAGGGGTATGAGACCACCATCAACCTCATGGCCGTATCCACCGTCGGCCTGCGGGAGTTGGACGAGGCCTTGAACGATCTCTCCAAGAGTCGGGTGCCGATCATCTATCTGGTGGACAGCTTTGGCGCCTTTTACTCCGAGGATATCGACCACCTGGCCAAGAAGTACATGCAGGCCCTGCCCGGTAAGACCATCGGCATCCATAGCCACAACAACCAGCAGTTGGGATTTGCCAACACCATTGCCGCCATCATCTCCGGTATCGACTACCTGGATGCCACCCTCTTGGGCATTGGCCGTGGCGCCGGCAACTGCCCCCTGGAGTTGCTCATCTCCTTTCTCAAGAACCCCAAGTTCAAGGTGCGCCCCTTGATCAAGGCCATTGAGGAGCAGATCCTGCCCTGGCAGAAGAAGATCGACTGGGGCTACCACATCCCCTATATGATCACCGGCATCATGAACCAGCATCCCCGTACCGCCATGGCCCTGATGGAGTCCGAGGATAAGGAGAAATTCGTGGAGTACTACGATCAGATGACCAGCGCCTTGCCGTAAGTTATTTTACTGACGTCCAAACAAAAGAGGGGCTTTCCCGCCATGGGAAGCCCCTCTTTTGTTTGGACGTCAATGCAAAGTCAGGTCGATGACGGATTCATAGCTTGATTGATCCTAAAAATTCGATAATTTCAGGTGATCCCGGGATGATGGTTATCTTGTCGTTAGGCTCCTTGAAGACCAGAACCGGGACAGCCTTGAGCCCGTTGTTGGCAAGGAATGACCTGGCTTGGCGGGTCAGTTCCGGAAATTTTTTCAACAATTTGTTGTCTGTCAACTTGGCCTGTTGACTCTTCTTACTCTCTATCAAGAGTTGAAAGGGGTTGGTCGTTGTCTTCGAATCGGCATAAAAAAGACCAAGTTTCTTGTACGATGTGAAGGAATTGTCTGTGATGGCAAAACGCCAAGTTATGTTGTGGAGATTTTGTTTGGCCATTGCCTCAAGGACCATGGTGCAGTGTGGGCATTCGAGGCTGAAGATGAGGGTGGCCACTGGGGGGTGAGCGAATTCTTTAGCCGCCGGGCGCTCATAGAAGATCATGCCGCTGTGGGCCTCGGTGGTGTCGGGCATGATGAGGATGGCATTGGCCAGAAACCCGGCGGTCCAGGCAATGAGAACGGACAGCAGGATGGTCCAGTTTCGGAGTGAGGCGGAGTAGAGCAGGGTGACTAGGCCCAAGGCGATGGCGACCGAGATGCAGAGTTGACAGTGTTGGCGCAGGGTAATGAACTGGAAGCCCAGCAGTGCCCCGTCAAAGGCGGCGGCCCCGATGAGGGTAAGGATGGGCAGGAAACGGACCATGGGTTGTTTCGCGTATCGTCCTGCAAAAAAGATAAACGCCGCAAGCAAGAGAAACATTCCCGCCCCAAGGGACAACAGCAGGGGCTCGCCAAGACGGACAAATTTTGTCACAATCGCGCACGCCGAGGTGTGGCAAAGACTCTTGCCAGACTGGTTGGCGTATCCTTCAGTCAACAGTCCGCCGGTGGCGAGGAGCGCGGCTGCAATCGCTAATCGATGAGCGATTTTGGTCAACTTACCCATGGCGCCTTGTTTACACTCTCTGGCGGACGGTGTACTTGGGAAAGCGACCAGGGGTGAAGACTCCATGCCATCGGTACTTGAGAATCAGGCGGATCATGCGTAGCCCCAGGACAAAGGCAACCATCTTGTTGCCGGTCATCGATGAACTGCCGACACGATGAGTATAGTTGACCGGGATGTGGACAATCTTCATCTGAGTTGTTGCCATGTTTGCGTTATAGTTGGTCACGATGAGTTGTTTCGACAATCCTTATCGTGGCAGTGCCGAGGGTAGTGCCTTGTTTCTCAGTTGAGTACGGAGAGTGAGGGCTGCACGAAGTTTTGGTTCGTTAAGAATCGCTCTGTCGAGCAGAGTGATGGCCTCGGAGGTGCGGTCTTCAGTTAGCGCTAGGCGTGCTAATCCCAAATATGCGCTACCTCGTTTCGGAAAGAGTTTGGTGACTCGCATGTAGTCGTCTCTGGCCAGATCGGAGAACCCATAATTCCCATATAAACCTGCACGGGTCAATAAGGCGCGGGCATTGGTTGGTTCGTAGGCCAATTCTTCATTCATGACATCAAACAGACGTTCTGGGTCTCTCTCGCAAGCCGAGTAAATTCTTGTGCGAATGGCATGGGTTCCCCAATAGTTACTGAATTTTTGCTCTGCTTGGTCAATATGAAGGATGGCCTCGGCACATTTTTTTGCGTCGAAGTATTGTGTCGCAAGCAATGTGTGGTAGTTCCCGCAGAGATAACGGAAGTAAAAATCTGCATTATGGCCGAGAAAAATTAGCGCCATCACCATGACTGCAGCGGAGTAGGTTTTAGTTGTTGGGACGGTGCGAGATGTGCCCAGAGAAGCCGACATCCCTACCAATAATCCTATGGACAGCCAGAATTGGATTGCCGACGAAGGTTTGTGATAGGGAAAATCAAATAGTGAGTGTGTTCCATTTGCCACAATTCCCAACGTTAAGGCTAGGGCGAGTAGTCGTTGGACGCGGTCATTGCTTGAGTGCATGACCACGATTCCTGTTCTCAAGGCGGCGAAATATATCGCAAGGGCTAATAGGCCACCAATGAGTCCGAGCTCGACAAAATATTGTAGTGGCTCATTGTGGAGCCGATCAATATATATATCTTCCTTGTTTCCGGCAATGTCGATCTTGCTGTGCATGTAGGGCCGATACGCTTGGCGGAAAGAGCCTAATCCCGTGCCGAGCAGGGGATTGTCAGCAATCATGGGTAGGGCATTTTGATAAAGTTGCAAACGGACTTCAGCAGAAGTGCTCAAAACATGCCCTGCGGCGGCGTCGTGGCTCAAGGATGAGTTATTTTGTCCAGGAAGCAGGAAAATTGTCACACTGAAAACGGTTGCCAAGAATAGTGGCACTCGACGTTCTTTAATCGATCTCCAGAGTTCTTCGGGGGGTAAAACCATTTTGCCTATAAGTGGCAACACAAGAAGAGCTATTGTCAGCCCCACCCAGGACCCTCGGCAACGAGCACTAAGGATATACGCTCCACACAACGCGAGTCCTGTAGCTGTGAGCCATTGGATGGCAGGTGGTTTGGCCAATAGAACGAGGATGAATGCAGCTGGAAGGATAAAATCCAAATACATTGCCGCATGATTTTTTGAATAAAATGTTGAGGCCATGACAGTCCCTTCACGTAAGCCCAAGGGGTTGAAACCGTAGTTCTGCCATAACCCCAGCACGGCGACGATGCTGGCGCTGATTGTTGCCAATGAGAGTAACAATAGAATTGCATTTTTTTTTTCCCCGATTTGGGCGGAGAGGAGAGCGATCAGCACTAATCCTGTGAGTTGGGTGCTTTCAA
>CAYSFY010000016.1:13897-31816 GCA_964430285.1 uncultured Desulfobulbia bacterium | reverse complement strand
CCTGTGTCCACGAAGCCGAGAGCATGGCCCAGAAAAAAAAGGCGACAACTACGGTCAGGAGAGGGTGCCATCGCAGAGTACGGCGGCCATGCCAGAGGTCTAGGGCAAAGGCCAACATACCGAGATCGGCCGTTGCCGCAAGGAGGGGGTATCGGGGCAGATCTGGATTGCGTAATACCGAAACGTGTAAAAGTGGCGAGATCACAACCAAAAGGGCAAGGATTATTTCCAGTAATGATTGGTCTGGCTTGTTCAGCGAGTTAAATGAAGTCTTCATGGCAGTTTGGAGGATTCTCGTTGGCGGACGGCATATCGTGTAAAGCGGTCACGGAGGAATATCCCTTGCAACCGGTAGGAGAGGATGAGGCGGATCATCCTGATCCCCAAATAAAAGGCGACCATCTTGTTCCCTGTTACCGACGAACTGCCGATCCGTTTTGTGTAGTTAACCGGAATCTGTACAATCTTCATCTTCATCAGGATGGAGAGGACCATCATCTCCGGGCCGAAAAAACTGCCTTCCACCGTGAACAAAGGTTCCAGGTGGTTTAAGGCCCGACGATGGATGCAGCGCAGGGTACAGCCCACATCGGTGAGCGAGGTTGTGTTGAAGAGAAACTCCATCATCTTGGCGACGGCGTAGTTGCCCCACTTCAGAAACAGACCCATGTTCGCACCTTCCCAGATTAGTTCTTTGACCGTCCGGCTGCCGTAGACCACGTCGAAATCGTCAGCGTAGGCCAGTAGTTTGGCAACATCCCGTCCTTTAAAGGTGCCGTCAGGTTCGGCCACGATAATAAAGTCCCCGCTGGCCTCCTTGAAGCCGCGACGGATGGCGGCGCCATACCCTTGCTTCGGTTCGTGGATCTCTTTGGCAGAGGTCAGGGCGACTTCCTCGCTTGTACCGGGGGCCGCATTGTTGTTGATCACGATGATCTCGTCAACAATTTTGCCATACTGAAAGTCCTCAATTGAGGCACGTATGGATGACTTCTCATTATAGGTAGGGAAGATCAGGGAAACTTTATGGTTGTTCCACATAGGCTATCTCTTCTGAGCTAAAATATACATCTGGCCGGCAAACGGTCTTATGGGAGAGGCCAGATAGAGGCGAACGAGGATGGGCCACTTGGGGAGGCGCGATTTAAGAGAAAAGGGGAGAAACCTGGGGATCAGTTTATTGATCTTGAAGCCGTAATCATCCAGGAAGTTGGAGATGTTTTGGTCGCTAAAGATGGTACGATGAGTTGCATCGTCGAAATAGTGATCGGGATTCAAACGGTAGTTGGGCTGGATCAGGGCAAGATGGCCGGTTGCGCTAAGGACTCGGTGGATGTTGGGCAGCAGAACCTGATGCTCCTCATAGCCGAGGTGCTCCAGGAAGTTACTGGCAAAGACCAGGTCGAGTGAACTACTGGCGATACCGGAGATCAGACCGGCCTCTTCGCAGACAAAGCGAATCCCTGGATTGCTATATTGTCGCATTGTCTCGTTTCTGTCAACGCAGGTCTTCGTCGTTGCCGGGAAGTAGTTGATGAAATCACAGTAGCCGGGACCAAGTTCCAGGAGGTTTTCAACCTGCGGGCAGTCCCGGGCGATATATCTGATAATCTCCAGCCATACCTTGGTTCGATAGCTCAGGAAGGGGTAGCGTTGGCATTGCATTGCAGATTGATCCATTGTCAAAATTCCTATTTGGTCGTCTCTGATTGGGAGGCTTTTTGCTTGGCGGCAAGCATGGGGCGTAACTGGCTGCGGATATCCGCTAACATCTTTCTGTTTTTTTCTGGACCGGCAGCATTCTCAATCTCCTTGATCATATCTTCAGCCTCACCATACCTGCCCTGACCGGTGAGTACATAGCTGTAAACATGGAGAGCGGCAAGATTCCTTGCGTTGAAGGACAGAACCATTTTGAGGTGCCGTTCGGCCGCAGATAGATCCCCCTCATAATAATTGATCTTGCCAAGCATCAGCAAAATACCTGCCAGTGAGGGGGGGCACGTATCGTTTTTGCAGTATCGTGTATAACCGGCAGTGGTAACTTCTTTGGCTTTAAGCAGGGCCAACCGGGCATCATTGGTATTCGGGTTGGCTTCGTACGTGGCGAGGAGGGTCTTGGCTAAAGCCGCGTAAGGCGTTAATCGTAATGGGGCCACATGAAGGGCGTTAGTCCATAGAGTCTCGGTCTTCTCCCAGACTTTGATCGTATTGATGCTGATTAACGACAAGGCGGTGCACATCATGATGGTGGCAGCGATGACGGCGTGGTGTAAATGATACCTGGAAGGATTAATTGAGGCACTGAATTGGGTGTAGATATTGAAAAGGACAATGACAGTAGCGGCTAACACCGAAAATGATGCGAGATAACAATAGCGGTCTGCAACGAATATGTTGATCCCCGCCAGATTTAGGTATGGCGTGAGAGTAATGAAGAACCAGCTCAGCAGAAACAAGGGGCGTTTGTCATGTTTTTGCCAAAGCCTGATAGCGAGAAAGGCAATAGCCGTGACGATGACCAGAGAGAATCCCAGAAAGGGGAGGTCTTTGAACAAGGTGAGTGTGGTGGGCTCATTGTATATTATGGAGAGATTGACCGGATAGAACAGCTTGATCAGATAAAAGCTGATAACCTCTGCATTCAACAGGATCCACTGGCCAGGATCATGCTGGAGTAGGGGTGGGCCTTGCTTGGAGAAGACACCGAAGTTGGCCAGCTCACAATGGTACCATTGCACAAATAGCAGGGTAGAGAGGGCTGTCGCTCCCAAATAGAGAAATTCTTGAGCCTTCCAGTGTTTGTCGGGGCAAAGTTGCAAGCGGTAGCTGACAATGAGCGGAAAAAAGGCAATGGCTGAGGATTTGGAAAATAGTGCACAAACAAATAATAGATAACTGCCCAGTAGCGGCAGTCGTTTTGAGTCGGTGAGAAAACTTCGGTAGAGAGAAATGGCGGCGAGAAAAAAACAGGTGTACAGAGTGTCCTTTCGGCTAGAAATCCAAGCAACGCTCTCCACGTGAATCGGGTGCAGGGCGAAGAGAAGAGCTGTAACGGTAGCCATCCAGTATCTGGCGGGATATAAGGCGAGGCATAGTCGGTAGGTAAGAAAACTAGCCAGGATATGGAGGAGCAGGTTGATGGCCAGGTAGCCCTGGGGATTAAGGGGGCCGAATATTTCGGCGTTAATCAGATATGAGATATCCCTGATGATCAGCGGTTCCTCCCTGGGGTGATCACGAAAGATGATCGAGACAATATTGTCAATTGTTAGGCCGTCATAGCTGTCGATACGGTTGACAATAATCCTCAGGTCGTCATAGTCGACAAACGAGTGGTTCACAAGCCCTAGGTAGGTCACGATAGTTACAACAAAAATCAGGAAAAACGCCAGCAGGTTTGGTGATACCGAAGGGGTATTTTGAAAGCGAGGAAACCTTGTGGTAGTTGGTTTCGCAGTCATGGCCTGGCCACCTTTTGCTCTGAAATGATTTGCAGTTTATCTGATTGCCTGAGGGTCTCCTTGACTGCCAAAGTGACACCGTTAGCATTCCAGTGGGTGTCGTCCAGAAAATACAGGCTGTCGCTCTCCCGTCGTGAGTGGAGGAAGAGGGAAGCTGCTGACCGAAATGGTCCGTAGAGATCAATGGTGCTGATGCCTTGGTTTCGAAGTGTGGCGATTAGTTTCTCGATGTAGACAGGGTGTTCGAATGGGCGGTACTCCTCTGGAAGCAGTTCTTGATAGATATTTTCTTTGTCGGGCAGAGGGAAAAAAATCAGGTTGATGCCTCGATCGGCCAGTAGTTGGTGGATCCTGACGATCCCCTCCACAACATCATCCAGACCACGGTGATTGGCGTCCTGTTGTAATATCTGAACTCCGAGCTGATAAAAGAGCATCCCTGAATTCTTATCAATATGACTAATGACGTTTTCGTGATGGCCACTGAGGCGCCAGGCGATCTCATGGAAGAGTTCTTTTGACCAGTACTCGGTAAATTTTGGTTGATTCATAGGCAATTTCTTGGTGGCTACTTTATTCTTGATAAAGCGAGCTTTCGCAGGCAAGGCACTGAAGGGCTTGAAGGCGTCGGCGCTGATAGTCCGTTCGATTGCCTCCCACACCACGACCTTAGGCGGATTCTTTTGGAAACGATCATCAGCTAGAAATGAAAGGATTCCGGAAGGGGCAAAGTTGTAGACTGGGATATTCAGTGTTTCCCCAAGGACTTGACCGAAGGTCTCCTTGTCTGAAAGGGATGAACCTGCCATGTTCGAGTCTCCGACTAACACGATCGGGAAGGTGGTCCCAGGGCTGGGCTCCTGGTTGCGGAATCCTGTCGAGTCAGTGGTGAAGGTCTGATGGCGGTAACGGCGGAACTTTCTAATGTGCAGCATATGGGCCAGATCGCCGTAAATAGTGCCTTGGAATATTGAGGACGGCTTGAAAGGGCCGCCCTGGCCATCGGTCGCGGTCATGAACTCCCACGCACGGTAGGCATAGAAGGATGGGGGGAGGATGAGTCGAGCCGTCATGTCGATGGATGGTATCAGTAGCCACACAGAGATGATCGTGAGGACAAAGCTTCTGGAGGGTGAGGGCGTGAACATAATCTAAAACTGGTAGTAGAGAAATGGTGAGATCTTTTGGCCAAGAATAACCAGGGTGCTGGCCAGGAACATGAAAACGACAGCTGTCTGCCAGAGCGGAAGCAGGGCAGGTGTTATACGGAGTTCCTGCGGCCACAGCCAACATGCCAATTGGGTGCCGCCGATAAAGGTCACTTTGGCAATCGGCATTTGACTGAGCTGAGATGGAGTAAAATTTGTGAAATCAATCAAGCAAGAGAGCCAAAGCCAGGCTTGGGCCACGGAATTCGCCTTGAATAAGATCCATCCCATGAGGACCAAAAGATAGGTACAAGGGATGACAATCATGCGGTTCATCCTAAGGATCAAAGGGCGTAATGGTCGCTCCATGACCAGCAAGATCCCGAAATACCCCCCCCAAAGGACATAAGTCCACACCGCACCATGCCACAGGCCACAGATGAGCATGGTGAGGAGTATGTTGAGGGCCAGTCGGGGCCACGGGACCCGCGACCCGCCTAAAGGTATATAGGCATAGTCCCTTAGCCAGAGAGAGAGACTCATGTGCCAGCGTCGCCAGAAGTCGGAGACGCCCAGTGCCTGGTATGGGTAGTTGAAGTTTTCGGGCAGGGTGAACCCGAACATCCGGGCAAGACCAATGGCCATATCTGAATAGCCGGAGAAATCGAAGTAGATCTGCAGACTGAAGGCGGTGATAGCGAGCCAGACACTGACCATTCCTGGCGTGGCCAGACTGAAGAGGGGATCTGCGATGGATGCTGCGGTGTCGGCGAGCAGGACCTTTTTGCTGAGACCAATGATAAAGCGCTCGACCCCGGACGCAAATTGGTCCACCGAGAGCCTTCGTTCTTGGATCTGCTGGCGGATCTGTTGGAACCTGACAATTGGGCCGGCCAGGAGGTGGGGAAATAGGGCAACGAAACAGGCGTAGTCGATCAGGGATCTGGCTGGAGTTGTTTGCCCCCTAAAGAGATCGACGAGATAACTGATATTCTCAAAGACATAAAAAGAGATGCCGATGGGCAAAATGACATGCACCACGGGGAGATGGGCACTGGGCAGGATAGTGGCTAAGGATTCAAGGAGGAAATTGGCGTATTTGAAATAGACAAGGACAATAATGTTGATAGCGATAGCACCAATGAGCATCAGTCGTCGCTTCCTGGTACTTTTGGAGAGGAAGATTTCTTTGCCGACTGTATAACTTAGAGAGGTCAGCGCCAGGAGAAGGACGCAGAATGGGGCGTTCCAGTATCCATAAAAGAGATAGCCCGCCCCTGTCAAAACAAGGTTTCGCCTTTCTATCGGGCTTGCTAGGTAGCAGGCCAGGGTGAGAGGCAAGAAGATAAAAAGAAATGGATAACTGTTGAATAACATGGCGTTTTGCCAACAGCCTTGGGCTGGAAGCTGATGAATGTTATTGGCCCTTCAGCTTTTCTTCAATGAAAGGAGCGAGGGTGTTGTTGATTTTAGAGAGAATTTCTCCATATTCATTGGGGTTCGCTTGTTGCCTGATCAAGGCAATGTCCTCTTGAGCCCCCTGATAGTCGTATTGTTTCAATGCTAAATAGATGTGCAGGTAATTAAGGTGAATATCCTCTGGCTTAAGGAGTAAGCCTTGTTTGAGATATCGTGCAGAGTCTGCCACGTTATCTTCCTCATAATCTATTTTTGCCAGGTAATAAAGAATGCCGGTTGCTTGAGGTGGACAGTTGTCCTGAGGGCAAAATCTTCGGTAGCCCAGTCCAGCTATCTTTTTGGCATTAGCCAAGGCCGCCGTCCCTTTTGCTTCTCCTTGGTTCTTGTAGTAAACATCTAACTCATGGTCCAAAAGGCCTATGTATGGTTCGGCATGATAGGGGGCGGCCTTGAGCGCATTAAGCCATAGCGTGGCTGTATTTGACCAAGTCTCGGTGGCCTTGATGCCCCTGGATAGCAATAGAGTACAGAGAAAGCATGTGAAAAGGATGAGCAAGCTGCCGTTTGTACGGCTTCGGAGCATGCACCATGCATGAAGGGTCGTGAGGAGATAGCTTACGGCTGCCATGGGGGCGAATGCCGCAAGGTAGAGGTAGCGATCGGCGACAAAGATGTTGATTCCTGCCCAATTGAGATACGGTCCCAACACCACAAAAAACCATAAGTATAGAAAAAGAGGCCTTTTGTCTGTTAACTTATTAATTTTGTAGAGGGCAAAGAGGAGAACAGTACAGGTTGCCAGAGAAAGCATGAGATCGGGCAGATTGGTGAATATAATGTTTGGAGAAGGGGAACTATATATCACCGAGAGTGTTTTAGGGTAGAGTAACTTTCCAAGGTAGAAAGTGATGACTTCTGCATTCAGCAACACCCAGAGCGCCGGATTCACCTTAAACAACGAGGGGGAAGGTTGCATGTCGAATAGTCCGTACTGGGTCAACACCTTGGCATACCATTGCATGAACAGCAGTGAAGTTGTGGTAAGGAGGAGAAAGTGGAGTGCTTCTTGCCAGCACCATTTTTTTGTTGGGGCCAAGAGATAGCGGTATAGCAGGGCAATGGGGAGATAGGAAATGGCCGAAGACTTGGAGAAGAGGGCCATGATGTACAAGAATGAACACGCCAATAACAGACAGGTCTTATCAGTCTTGATGAATTGGGCATAAACAAGAAAGGCTGACAGGAAAAAGCAGCTATATAATGTATCCTTACGGCTGGATATCCAGGCCACACTCTCGACATGAACTGGGTGGACGGCAAAGAGGCTGGCGGTGATGATGGCTTGCCAATAGCGGCCCGGGAAGAGGAGAAGCGATAGGGTGAACACCAGATAGCTGGCCAGCATGTGCAGCAGGAGGTTGCCGCCGAGATATCCCTGGGCGTTCAGTGGGCCGAAAAGAGAGGCGTTGATGAGATAGGAGAGGTCTCTGACAATTAATGGCTCTTCACGGGGATAGTCATCCAGGATGATATTTTTGATATTTTTGATGGTAACACCCTCAAAGGAGTCGATATGCTTGAGGATGATTCTGTTGTCGTCAAAGGTAACAAACTTGTGGTTAGCGATGTCCAGATAGGTGAGCGTTGACAGGATGAAGATGAAGAAAAAAGCCAGATAGTGGGGGGATGCATGGTATGTACGGGAAAAGGCGTCTTTTGGTGATTGTGCCATGGTCGTCACTGCCAAGTAAAAGCTGAAAGGGAATGGTCTGCCTATGACCTAAGTGCCACGGTTTGTTGATGTCTGCAGGATCAATGCCGCCTTGAAGACCTGTGGCCGTCTCCTTACCTGATTATGTCTTGCTCGTCAGAGCACTTCCTGACGCAACGGCATCAGGGATCAAAGAGAGTCTTAAGTCACTTGCGCCGTTGGGCGATAATGAGCGAAGGTTCAAGTTCGCCTCAATCTTGGCCGCCGACAGTTTTTTTGACATTTATTGTCACTAAGTGACGTGCTGTGTCGTATGCGCCAACACGATATCTCGTCATCCAAGCAAAACAGGTCTGGCCCTGTGCGCAACTGGTTGAAATAATGAGTAGTGCTGCCGTAATGAGCAAGAAAATATTTAATGGAAAGTGTGGCATATAATATGCTAATTGTTTTTGCAACTACAATGATGCGCTGGGGCATCGGACGTATCAAACATCTTAACTTAAGGAGAACGCGCATGAAGAATCAAAAAGGTTTTACGCTCGTGGAGTTGATGATTGTTGTTGCCATTATTGGTATTTTGGCTGCAATTGCGATCCCGCAATACCAGAATTACATCAAGAACGCCAAAATAAATGGCTGTAAATCGAACATGGACGCCGCCCATTCGTTGGTGAAGGCCGAATTGGCCAAGCCTATAGCGGATAGGACTACTGCTGTTGTGGCCAATTTGAATTCAGGTAACAAAAAAGATCCGTTTCGCCCCACCGTTGCTGCTTTTGCGACAGGAGCTGGTGGCATTGGTGTTGGCACCTGTCAGGTTGGTATTACGATCACCGGCGGTGGTGAGAGCTTACAAACAGCAACACCGCTCGCCGTTGTCACAATTGTTGGTGACTCTAATGCGGACGGTACTGCAGATTCCGGTGACACGATTACTGTTACTGCCGAGTAGGTAACTCCTGTTTCAAGATTGATTTTCAAGCCAAAAGGGGCGCTGATGAGACATTCAGCGCCCCTTTTGGCTTTTTTTTGTTTTTTTCTCTTTATCATCATTAGATGATGAGTTTCGTCGTGACGACGTTGTCACTGTTTGGTAGGTGAAAAAGAAACCATGCCTATCCGGTTAGCACAGGTTAGTCTGATTCCGAAAGATTTTGACCTGCCTTCGGGGGCACCGGATACGCTCTAGACGATTGATACAGGCCGACTCATCCGGGATGAGATGGTGAAAGTTCAGTCCCCCAAAGTGTCAACCAGTGCTAACTGGATAGGCATGAAAGAAACTTCTTCAGAGGCAATGTATAGGGCAGCAATCCAAACCGTAAACGATGCCAAGGAGAGAAAGAGCCACCGGGGATTATAGTGGACCCAGTTTTTAAGACAATTTTTTTCTGCCAAGAAAAAGGTTGTTTCTGGCGCATTAGGTTAGACCATCCTCACGCATTTCTCCTCCCCCGCCAAGCACACACCACCAGACTCACCCCAAACCACACCGAGGCCACCAAGATGATGGTCGCCCCGGTGGCGGTCCGAGCCCAATCCTGGGCTGAGAGGATCAACCCCGTCACCGCCGAGGTCAGGCTGACCAAGAGCGCCCACCAGAACATGCCGCCGGCGGAACGGGCCAGATTCCTGGCCGTGGCTGCCGGCACGATCAATAGGGCGGTCACCAACAACACGCCCACGGCCCACACCGCAAAGATCACCACCAGCGACAACAGACCGGCAAACAGGTACTGATAGATGGCGACCCGCACCCTGTGGGCCTCGGCCAACAGCGGGTTTAGGCCTATGTAGAGCATGCGGTTGTAGCCCAGGGTTTGGAAGAGGATGATCGCCAAAAAGAGGAGCTTGAGGAAGATGATGCTCCCGTCATCAATGGTCAGGATGTCGCCGTAGAGAAAGCGCTGGAGGTCGCGGGCCACGCTCCGGTCCCGGCTGACCACGGCCAGTCCGAAGGCCACCACCGCCGAGAAGAAGACACCGATCACCGTGTCCGAGGAGAGCGCGCTGTGCCGTTGCACCGCCATGATGCCGACCCCGACCATGAGCCCGAAGACCAGCATGCTCCAGTGGGGATTCACCGCGAAGATGAGCCCCAGGGCCACGCCGGCAAAGGCGGAGTGGCTGATGGCATCGGCAAAAAAGGCCATGCGGAAGTTCACCACCTGTACCCCCATGGTGGCGGCCATGGGGGCCAGGAGCGCCAGGCCGATCAAGGCCTGGCGCATGAACGGCGCTTGCAGGCACTCAAAGGGCAACAGGGTGGTGATCAGGGTGGCGAGCAGACCCGGGTCGCTCATGGCCTCTTCTCCGGGAAACAGGAGGGGGCGCAGCAGGAGGCGGTGCAGCCGGGGCCGGCCTCCGGCATGGCGCGGGAGGCGACCAGACCCATGTGCAGGCCGAAGGTGGCGGTGAGCGTCTCGTTGGTCAAGACCTCCCGGGGCGCACCGGCGGCCATGACCTTGTGGTTCAGGCAGATCACATAGGTGGAGTGGTGGGTGACGGTGGGCAGGTCGTGACTGACGATCAATTGGGTGAAAGAGTGCTGGAGACGCAGGGTATCCAAGAGCTCGCAAAAGATCTGTTCCCCCTGGAAGTCGACCCCGGCCGCGGGTTCGTCCAGGATCAACAGGTCCGGGTTCTGTTGCAGGGCCAGGGCCAGGAGGACGCGCTGCATCTCGCCTCCCGAGAGGGCGCCCAGCTGGCGGTGGGCAATCCCCTCGGCCCTGACCTGGGCGAGCAAGGCCCGAGCCCGCTCCGCGTGCCGTGCCAGGCTGCCGAACCACAAGGGGAGCCGTTGGCACCCCATGACCATGAACTCCACCACCGTCATCGGCATCCCTCGGTCAAAGGCGAGTCGTTGCGGCACATAGCCGATGCGGGGCGGGGCACCGTTCGCCCCCGGGGCGATGCGGATGGTGCCGGTGTACTGGGCCTGACCCAGCAGGGCAAGAAGCAGGGTGGTCTTGCCGGCGCCATTGGGGCCGACGATGGCGGTGCAGCCCCCTTGGGGCACGGTGGCCGTCACCCCATCCAGGATCGGCACCCCGCCCAAGGTCACCGTCACCCCCTCAAAGTGGACGGCAATGGCGTTGGCTTGCGGGATTGGCCTCATCCTACTCGGTGCCCAGGGTGGACTGAAGGGTGGCGAGGTTGGTCCGCATGGTCTTTGCGTAGTAGTCCAGGGGGGCATTTTCCGGTCCGGTGGCCACCGGATTGAGGGTGGCGGACTTGATACCGGCCTCCTGGGCAATGGTCTCCACCACCTGGACCGGGTATTGGGGTTCGGAGAAGATGGCCCCGGCCTTGTTCTCTTTAGCGGTCTTGATGATGGCGAGCATCTCGGCGGCCGACGGTTGTTGGCCGGCGTGGGCCTGGACCACGGCGACCACCCTCAGTCCCAGGTCACGGGCCAGATAGTCAAAGACCCCGTGCTGGGTCAGGATCCGCCGGTTTTTCAGATGTGGCCCCAGTGCCGCGACCTCCTGGCCAAGCCTCGTCATCTCACGGGCATAAGCCTCGCCATTCTTGCGGTAGACCTCGCTCCCCTCGGGGTCGAACCTGGCGAGTCCATCGGCAATGTTCATGGTGATTTGCGCGACCAGGCGGGGACTGACAAAGAGGTGGGGGTTGATGCCCTGATGCTCATGGACTGCGTGGTCGTCCTCTCCCGGACCTGGACCGTCGGCGTAATCAATGGTCTCGGTCACCCCGATGGAGCTGTCGATAATGGTAATGCGCGGATTAGCCTGCTTGATGGAGGGGCCGATAAACTCCTCCAGCCCCAGGCCATTGATCACCATGAGGTCGGCCTGGGCCAAGGCGCGCATGTCTTGCGGGGTCAAGGCATAGTCGTGGGGGCAACCCAGTTGCGCCGGGATCATCAACTCCACTTGGGCCGCGGATCGGCCCTTGGTCACGTTGCGGGTGATCTGGTAGATGGGGAAGGTCGAGCACAGGATATGGATGGGCTTCTCTTCCGCCCGGGCCGACTGGGCAGGGAGGGAGAAGGTGATACCGATGCCAATGATGAGCGCCCAGAGGAGAACGGGGAGTTGTTTGCTGGCTGTCATATTTTTGTGGGATGGTTAACCCCTTAAGGCTATAAAGAGACACAGGCTTAGCCAAGGGGTGGAGATGGTGTTGGTCTGCAAATGGCTTATCGTACCTAGTGCTTGGTAGCATTATTCCCCTCCTCCTGCAATGGCAATTATGCAAGGTCCTTACAAAAAGGCCCCATCGGGCCGCGCCCGGTTCGCCGCACACGAACATCATCAACGGAACGGCGTTGCACCGTTCCCTGCAATGGAGGAGACCATGGACCAGAATCACCTGATCCACCGCTGTGCCTGGGCCGGCATGGACCCGCTCTATCAGGCCTATCACGATTTGGAGTGGGGGGTGCCGGTCCATGACGACCGGTTGTTGTTCGAGTTTTTGATCCTGGAAGGCGCCCAGGCCGGGCTCTCGTGGCTCACCATCCTGCGTAAGCGGCAGGCCTACCGGACAGCCTTTGCCAATTTTGACCCCGAAAGGGTGGCCCGCTTTGATGGGGCCAAGGTGGCCGAACTCTTGGCCAACCCCGGCATCGTCCGCAACCGTCTGAAGGTGGCGGCGGCGATCAGCAATGCCCAGGCCTGGTTGACGGTGCAAGAGGAGTTCGGCTCCTTTGCCGCCTACCAGTGGGGGTTCGTGGAGGGCAGGCCGCTGCAACATCGCTGGCAGGCCTTGGGCGAGGTCCCGGCCTTTACCCCGCTCTCCGACGCCATGAGTAAGGACCTGAAGCGGCGCGGCTTTCGCTTTGTCGGCAGTACCATCTGTTACGCCCACATGCAGGCGGTGGGCATGGTGAATGACCACACGGTGGATTGTTATCGCTGGCGGGAGCTGGGGGGTGGGGCGGAGATGCTTGCCTAACGGCGGATCAGCTGCAAGACGCTGTCGTAGATGGCGTCCGAGGTGGTGATGGCCTTGGAGTTGGCCTGGAAGGCCCTCTGGGTGATGATGAGGTCCGCCATCTCCTTGCCGATGTCCACATTGGACATCTCCAGGGTGTTATTGCTTATCTCCCCAAAGGTACCGTGGCCCGGGGTGCTTACAAGGGCAGGCCCCGATTCGTCGGTGGCGACAAAGATGTTGTTGCCCTCGGTCCTCAACCCCTGGAGGTCGACGAAATCGGCAAGGACTAGCTGGGCCTGTTTGATCTCCTGCCCGTTTGAGTACTCACCGGTGATGACCCCCTGCTTGTCGACCTGAATGTCCTGAAGGATCCCCCGGCTAAAACCGTTTTGCTGTTGGAAGATCGTGGTGGAAGGGCTGGCATGGTTGGTGGTGGCCAGCGGTCCGCTGGTGTAGCGATCTTCTGGGGTAATGGCAAAGCTCCCCCCCTGGCTGCCGAAAAACTGGGCCACGGTGGGATCGGTCAACGGAGTCGCGCCATCGGCATGGGCATAGGTGATGGAGTCAATCGACAGTTGGCTGTCGCCCACCACGCTATCGGTTAAGGTCAGTTTGCCGTTCACCATCGCCGCCGTGCAGGCGAACTGGTTTTGCAGGCCGGTAAGTAGCTCCTCCATGGTCTGCTCAGGGGCCACGGTGTAGGTGTAGTCCTTCACCGTGCCGTCGCCGGCCTTGCCTTGGAAGCGGATGGTGTCGCCTGCCTGGGCCGGGTTGCCCTGGGAGTCATAGGTCGTGGCCCAGGAGGAGAGGGCATTGACCGGGGTCTCGGTGGTGGCGTCGGTATAGGCGGTTCCCGGGCTGACAATCGCCTGGGGCTGTGGCAGATTGCCGAAGTTGACGGTTGAGGTGGAGTTGACGGGGTCGCCATTGAAATTAAAGGCGAAATTATAGAACGACTCCCCGCGGCCCAACGAGAGTTTGTTGGCGCTGGTGGGGTCAAGGACACCGTCGGGCGGCACCTGCCAACACTCGATGTCGCTCAGGTCGCCATCGGTGTTAAAGTGGAGAATCCCGTACAGCAGGGCGCCGGCCCCTTTGTCGGTGGTGCTGTCGTAGCGGGTGGTACCGTCGGCAAGGAGTCTCTGGTCCAGGGGGGGATCGCAGGTGAGAAGAAACTCCTTCTCATTCTGGTTGGCGGTGCTGTCGTAGTAGATGGTCAGATAGTCGAAACTGGAGGGCGAGGACATGATTGCCGCTCCGTCATCAGGACCATAAATCTTCATGGAGGTCTTGTAGTCGTAAGCCGTCTCCTCAAGGGCTCCGCCGTTGCTCCTACCGTCCCAACTGGCAAACAGGGGGGTGTTGACCTCTTCGAGCAGGGCCGGGTTGTCTTCCAGATTGGCGATGACCTCGACCTGACTGGTGGCTAGCTGGGAGGTGGTGCTTTTGATCAGGATGTCGCTGGCCACCGTGGCGGCGGCGTTGCCGGTGGAGAGATTGATCCCCTGCACATATTGTCCGCCGGAGGTGACCAGATTATAGGCATTGGGCTCGCTGCCCTGGTGCTCGACCAGATCGAACTCGCCGTTGCGGGTGTAGCGGTCCGCCGTGGTGCTGTCGCTATTGCGGACCTGAAAGAACCCCGCGCCATTAATGGCCATGTCCGTTGACCGGCCGGTGTTGTCGATGGCCCCGGAGGTGAACGAAGTACCAATGGAGCCCAGCTGGACCCCAAGTCCCACGGAGACATTGCCTTGGGTGGTTTCCAGGATATCCGCGAAGTTGGCGGAACCCGACTTGAAGCCGGTGGTATTGGCATTGGCGACATTGTTGGCCGTCACGCCGAGCTTTTGGCTCATGCTGTTCAGGCCACTGATCCCGTTATAGAGAGAGGTGAAACTATCCATGGCGCTCCTCTGGGCAATGGGTTAGCGGGTAACGGTTCCGTTTGTTGCGATGGGAAGCGGAAGGGGGGGTGATCGAGCCCGCTTGCCGCTACTCTCATCTCTGCCGTGATGACGATAGGCAACCGTCATCGGACAATGGGTTCCCCGTTAACAGTATAAGGATATCTACGGCTGTCCTCTTGCAGCTACTGTGCCAATTTGATGTTTATGTTTAATTCTAATGGGTTACGCGATGCTGTTGCAGCCCATGATTGTTGCCAGCTAGGAAGTAATTGCCGCAACAGGCCCACGCCCCAAGGCCAATGAGCAACAAGGCGGCAGAGAAGGCCGGGTGGGGCTGGGGGTGATGGGGAGCGGCAAGGAGCTTCCTTCGGGGAGCGCGGGTGAAGAGGTGATGGTGAGGTTTGCTGGTAGGGGGGGAACTGCTTGAGGTCGATGGGCGGCAGGCCATCATCGGTGTTGGCCGAGGGATCGCAAGAGAATAGTTTGGTCAGGTCTCGGACCACCCATCCTCTGTCGCCAACACCCTAAACAGCTACCGCCTAAGCCACAACCGCTTAGCCTAGATGCCGTTTAGAAAATGGCTTTTGATCTTCTTGTCCAGGAGTTCCACCTGACCGCGGATGCTCCCTTGTTCATTCATGGACTCGGTGATTACCCGGATGGAGTGGACCACGGTGGAGTGATCCCGGTTAAAGGCCTTGCCGATCTCGCTTAGACCCCGCTCCGTATACTTGCGGGAGAAGTACATGGAGACCTGGCGGGGGAAGGCGATCGTCTTCTTGCGAGACTTGGAGAGCAGGTCGTTGCCGGAGAGCTTGAACTGTCCCGCCACATAGTCACGGATGGACTCCGGCGTCAGGTTCTGTTGCTGCCCCACCAGGGTGGCCAACACCTCGTTGACCATATCCAGGTCGGGAGCTACCCGACGTAGGTTGGCCTTGGCCTTCAAGCCGATGAGGGCGCTGGTGATCTGGCGGATATCACCCTTGATCCGCTCGGCAACCACGATGGCCAACTCCTCCGACAGCTCCAAGTTGAGATTTCTGGCCTTCTGGTCGACGATCATGATCCTGGTCTCCAGGTCAGGCTGGGAGATCTCGGTGACCAGGCCGCAGGAGAGCCGAGATTGGACCCCGGGGGCCAAGGCCTCAATGTCGCGGGGGGCCTGGGCGCCGGTGAAGATAACGGTCTTGCCGCTCTCCAAAAGGACATCCAGCAAGGAGGCCAGCTCCTCTTGGGTCTTGGCCCGGCCGGTCAGGGACTGCATATCCTCCATCAACAGGATGTCGGAACTCTGGTAGCGCTCTTTAAAGGCATCCATCTGCTTGTTCTGGATGGAACGGACCATGTCGGTGGTGAGTTGCTGGGCGGTCAGGTAGTTGAGCCTTGCCCGCGGGTTGTGGGCCAGCAGGTGGTGGGCCACGGCGTGGGTGAGGTGACTCTTGCCCAAACCGGTGCCGGCACTGATGTAGAGGCATTGGCCCAAGGATCTGTCTCCCGAGGCCAGGGCATGACAGGCGGAGTAGGCGATCTCGTTACTGGTGCCGACGATGAACTCGTCGAAGATGTAGCGCGGGTTCAAGGTGCGCACCACGGTGCTGACCTTATTAATAGTAGGGAGACACAGCTGCTCCCGGTTAGCTGCCGGGGCTTGGGTCTTGAACTCCGTGGGCAGGCCCTTGCCCTCGTTCACCGTAAAGAGCACCTTGGCCTCCTCCTTGCCATGGCTGGTCAAGGCCGCCTTGATCGCGGCGAGGAAGTTATCCGCCACCCATGAGCAAAAAAAGCGATCCGGACCGCACAGTTCAACGACTTCATCGTCAAAGCGATTGCAGGTCAGGGGCTTGATCCACAGGGTGTGGAGGTCTTGCGAAAGTTCGGTCTCTAGGTGGTGGGAGATCTGTTGCCAGGTCATATCGCTCACTATCGCTTGCTCAGGGTTGATTCACGTCTCTTCCGGTTTGCTACCATAATTCGAGTGCTGCCGTGGATCTTAAGAATTTTCCGAAACTCTTCATTATACTACATAGTGGTGGGTGTGCTCCCCTTTGGTTTGCCATTTGTAATAGAAATCAAGGACCCCTGTCAAAGCTGATCTGCATGGATTTCAGCGGGTGCTCGTTTGCAGTTTTCAACAGGCTGGCAGGGCATGTAAAATCGAGGTGTTGGTGCCCTAAGGCCTGTTCTGTGGCGGTGAATAGGGGTGTGCGATTTTGTCCTAAAAAAGGACATGGTTTTGTATGGTTAGCGTTTTGTTAGGATGAGTTGTCGGAATCTGTTGATAACTTATATCTCGTAAAATCTAGCGATTGCTCTTATTCCTTACGAATTTCGTCGATTTGTTCGTGAGTGCCGATGGCTGTTGAGCAAAACGGCACCTTTTATTTTTTCGCCATGGCAGATAGTTTTTTGGCCGAGGGGAGATATCCCCGATACCGACTAAGGTGCATGAAATTCAGGTTTTGTTGTTGACAGAAAAATGAAGAACTGCTAAGGATTTTTTTCATTGGCCTCGGCTGATGGACGACGGAAGATGAAGGAAAAATAGCGCTCTCAGGTGCCCTGTATGTCATTTTGGGGATAATCGGGAAGTCCGGTGTGAGTCCGGTGCTGCCCCGCAACCGTAAGTGAGGACGAACGCCGCCACAAACCACTGCTCCTCGGGAAGGATGACGGGGATGGGAAGGGGCGGTTAGTAGGATGATCCACAAGCCGGGAGACCGGCCTGAGAGCTTCACGAGCAGATTACGTGGCAAGAATCACGCTCGGGCCATCAATTGTATCGGTTATGGGCCTTTCGTGGTTCCAGACACGCATTGAAACCCGGGTCGCGTAGTTGGCGATGCCGGGTTTTTTTATCTGCCAGATTGATAACCCTTACGAGTCATGCCATGCGATTGTTTCTGGCCCGACATGGGGAGACAGGGGCGCAGTATGCCGGCCGGTATATCGGCGCCACCGATCTCCCCCTATCCGTACTTGGACGCGAGCAGGCCGCCCACTTGGCCCCTCGTCTCCCCGCCACGCTCTCCCGTTGCCTGATCAGCCCCCAGCGTCGAGCCCGGGAGACCGCAGCCATCGCCCTTGCCGGCCGGGAGTTGCGGCCGGAGGTCATGGAGGCGCTGCGGGAGATTGACTTTGGCCGTTGGGAAGGGCTCTCCTTTGCCGAGATCGTGGCCCGGGACCAAGCCCTGGTCAACGCGTGGCAAGAGGATGCCCTGGCCTTTCGTTTCCCGGAAGGCGAACACACCTTGGCCTTTTGGCAGCGGGTGCAGGCGGCCCAGAGGGCGATTGTCGCCCTGCCCGATGAGGAGCTCTTGGTCATCTGCCACGGCGGGGTGATTCGGGCCATGCTCTGCGGG
>CAYSFY010000016.1:0-13887 GCA_964430285.1 uncultured Desulfobulbia bacterium | reverse complement strand
CTTGGTCTGCCCTTTGATCGCTATCTCTCCTTTGCCGTCAAGCCCGCCGCCTTGGCCGTGGTTGAGGTCCATGGCGAGCAGGGAGTGCTGGTGGGGCTCAATTGGTGACTACTCAAAATGGAACGTTGATGGCGAACATTGTCCTGGTGGTGGGTGGCTCCCGCAGCGGCAAGAGCGACTATGCCCAAGACCTGGCCGAAGCCAGGGGGGGGGAGCGTTATTTCCTGGCCACCTGTCCGCCTCCGCTTGGCGATGACCCGGAGATGACGGGCCGGGTCTTGGCCCATCAACTTCGCCGCCGGCACCGGGAGTGGCGGACCCTGGAAGTGCCGTTGCATTTGGCCGCGCAGCTGGCAACGCTGCCTAGCCCGGCCACGCTCCTCATCGACTGCCTCACCCTGTGGATCAGTAACCTCCTCTACGCGGACCTGGCCGGCACCCTCGACGAAGAGCAGGTAGGCCGCTTGGCGCGGGAGCTCCTGGCAGCTGGCCGGGCCTGGGGCGGGGAGTTGATCATGGTCACCAACGAGGTTGGCTGCGGTCTGGTGCCGGAGCACCCCCTGGCCCGGCGTTACCGGGACTTGGTGGGGCGCTGCAATCAGGTCATGGCCCACGGGGCGGATCGGGTAGTACAGGTGGTGTGCGGCATCCCGGTGGTTATTAAATGAAGTGAAGTGCGGGCTATGGGCTGTGAGGGTGTAGCCTGATCGGGAAAACGGACATCATGGCGACCGTGGCGCGTCGTTAAGCAAATTTTTGCCATTGCCAATAGTCTCAACATTGACCGGCTCTTGACCTGATTTCTTGCGGCCAAACTATCTATTTTCCATACGAGGGACGACCCATGGGGCTCTTACAATCGACCATCAACCAGATTAGCGGGCAGGATGAGGCGTGGCGACAAAAGGCCAAGGAGCGCTTGGATCAGCTGGCCCTGCCCCATTGGGCCTTGGGCAGGCTGATGGATCTGGCCATGGATCTGGCGGGTCAGACCAGGTCCATGCGCCCCGCCGTGGCCAGGAAGGCGGTGATCACCATGGCCGGTGACCATGGGGTGGCAGCGGAGGGGGTCAGTAAGTTCCCCCAGGAGGTGACCCCGCAGATGGTGGCCAACTTCGCCAATGGCGGCGCCGGCATCAACGCCCTGGCCCGGCAGGCCGGGGCCGAGGTCATCGTGGTGGATATGGGGGTGGCGGCCGACCTCAGCGCCCTGGTCAAGGCCGGCAAGGTGATCGACAAGAAGGTCGCCTTTGGTACCGCCAACCTGGCCCTAGGGCCAGCCATGACCCGGGAACAGGCGGTACAGGCCGTGGAGGCGGGGATCGAACTGGTTACCTCCTTAAGCGCGCGTTATGACCTCTTTGGTACCGGCGACATGGGGATTGCCAACACCACCCCCAGCAGCGCCATTGTCGCCGCCATGAGCGGGCAGTCGGCGGCAGAGGTCACCGGCCGCGGCACCGGGCTTGACGACAGCCAACTGGCCAATAAGATCCGGGTGATCGAGGCGGCCTTGGCCCTGAATCGCCCGGACAACCAGGATGGCCTCGATCTCTTGGCCAAGGTGGGTGGCTTCGAGATCGGCGGCATCGCCGGGGTCATCCTGGGGGCTGCTGCCCTGCGCAAGCCGGTGGTGGTCGACGGCTTCATCTCCACGGCCGGGGCATTGATTGCCCACCTGTTGGCCCCGGCCAGCACCCAGTTTATCATCGCGGCCCACCGCAGCATGGAGAACGGTCACCGCATCATGCAGGAGTACCTGGGGGTCTCGCCCCTGCTGGACCTCAATCTGCGCCTGGGCGAGGGCACGGGCGCCGCCTTGGCCATGCCCATTGTCGAGGCGGCGGCTCGGGTGCTCACCGAGGTTGCCACCTTTGCCGAGGCGGCGGTGGCCGGTGCCGACAAATGATGGCCCGCCTCGTTGCCGCGATCAGATTTTTGACCATCATCCCGCTGCCCGGCCATCTGGGCCGCGATGAGGAGACCCTCGCCGGCAGTCTGATCCACTTTCCCCTGGTGGGGGTGGGTATTGGGCTGGTCATGGCCATTGTCGGCTGGCTGCTGTGGCCTCTGCTGCCGGCCCTGCCTGCCGCCGCGGTGATGGTCTTGCTGCTCTTTGCCATCTCCGGCGCCTTTCATCTCGATGGCCTGGCCGACACCTTTGACGGCCTGTTCAGCGCCCGCCCCCGGGAAGAGGTGCTGCTCATCATGCGGGACAGCCACATCGGCACCATGGGGGTGGTGGCCTTGGTCATGGTCCTGTTGATGAAGACCGCGGCCTTGGCCAGCCTGCCCCAGGAGGAGGCCGCCTCGGCCCTATTTCTGATGCCGCTGGCCGGCCGTTGCCTGATGATCTTCATGATGGCCCTCCTCCCTTACGTGCGAGGGCCGGAGGGTAGGGCCGCCCTGTTCTATGAGAAGGCCGGCGAGAAAAAGGTCATTCTGGTGGCCGGCGGACTGCTCTACTCCGGTTGCTGGTACGCGGGGGGCGGCAGCGGCCTGGTGGCCGGGGCCGTGGTCCTGGTGGCCATGCTCGGCTTTGCCGGCCTGTGCCGGGCCCGGATCGGCGGCGCCACCGGCGACACCCTGGGCGCCACCTGCGAACTGACCGAGACCCTGATCGCCCTGGTCCTGGCTTCGGGGTGGTAACCCTTTGCCTGCTTGCGGGCTCCTTTCACTCTGGTCGCTGCTAAGCGGATCGTCACTTCATCCATTTTTTTTATGCTCCCCCATGTCTAACCCCCCTCCATTGCATCGGCCCACTCTCCCCCTGGCCCATGGCGGCAACCTCCGCCAACTGGCCGCGGCGGCCGGACGAGACCCGGAGCAGATCCTGGACTTTTCCGCCAGCATCAACCCCTTGGGGCCGCCGGAGTACCTGCGGCCCTTGATCAGCCGCCAACTGGCGAACCTGCTCCACTACCCCGACCCCGGGTATGAGGAGTTACGGGCAGTGGCCGGCGTCAGGTTTGGCATCAGCCCGGATCAGGTCCTGGTCGGCAACGGCTCCACCGAGATCATCCACGCCCTGCCGCGCGCCCTACCGGTCAGCCGGGCGGTGATCCCCGCCCCCTCCTATGGCGGCTACCAAGAGGCCATGATCGCTGCCGGCTGCGAGGTCCAATCTCTGCCCTTGACCGCTGCCAACGGCTTTGCCATGGAGTGGCAAGGGTTGGCTGACCTGTTGACCGGCGGTGAGTTGGTCTTTGTGGGCCAACCCAACAACCCCAGCGGCCGCACCTTCGCGCCTGCCGAGCTTACTGCGCTGCTGACCCGGTTCCCCGCCACCTGGTTTGTGGTGGACGAGGCCTTTATCGATTTTGTCGAGTCTCCGCCGACCATGGTCGAACACCTGGCCCATTTTGCCAATCTCATCATCTTGAAGTCCTTGACCAAGTTTTACGCCGTTCCCGGCCTCCGCCTGGGGCTCGCCTTGGCGCAGCCGGCAGTGGCCGCCATGATCCGCGCCCAACTGCCGCCTTGGAGCGTCAACACCCTGGCCTTGGCCTTTGGCGCCAAAGTGTTGGCCGACGAGGAGTACGGACGTGATACTCGCTCCCTGGTCAGTCGGCTCCGCCAAGGGTTGGCCAAAGGGTTGGCCGCCCTGGGCGGCATCCGCGTCTATCCAGGGGTGGCCAACTACCTGCTCTGCCGATATGACCACCTGCCTGCCGGGTTTAGCAGCGGCACCGAGGTGGGGAACGCCCTCCTGAAACAGGGGATTGCCGTGCGTGATTGCGCCAGCTTCCCCGGCCTGGGGCCTGATTTCTTTAGGGTCGCGGTGCGCACCGAGGAGGAGAACGCCACCCTGCTCGCGGCCTTGTCCCGCCTCCTCCGCCCCCGCACCGTCATCCGCCCGTGCCGAAAGACCCCGGCCTTGATGCTCCAAGGGACCAGCTCCGATGCCGGCAAGAGCATCATGAGTGCCGCCCTCTGCCGTATCCTGTTACAGGACGGTCTGCGGGTCGCCCCCTTCAAGGCCCAGAACATGTCTTTAAACTCCTTTGTCACCCGCGAAGGTGGGGAGATGGGGCGTGCCCAGGTGGTCCAGGCCCAGGCCTGCCGGCTCGATCCAGACACCCGCATGAACCCGGTGCTGTTGAAACCGGTGAGCATGGTGGGCAGTCAAGTGATCATCAACGGTCACTCGGTGGGCACCATGGCGGTGGAGGAGTATGTGGCCTACAAGCCCCAGGCCTTCAGCGCGGCCCGGACCGCCTATGACTCCCTGGCGGCCGAGCATGAGGTGATGGTGCTGGAGGGGGCAGGCTCGCCGGCCGAGGTCAACCTGAAACGCCACGACATCGTCAACATGCCCATGGCCCGTTACGCAGGGGCACCCGTGCTCTTGGTGGGTGATATCGATCGGGGCGGGGTCTTCGCCTCCTTTGTCGGCACCATGGAGGTCATGGCCGAGTGGGAGCGCGCCCTGGTGGCCGGTTTTATCGTCAACCGCTTTCGGGGGCGAGAAGCACTACTCGACCCGGCCTTTGCCATTGTGAAGGCCCATACCGGCTGCCCGGTCTTGGGGGTGATCCCCAATCTTCCAGACCTCGGTCTGCCGGAAGAGGACTCGGTGGGCTTCAAGAAGGGGCTCTTCCAACAAGGAGAGGACAAGGCCCATGCGCTGGAGATTGCCTTGATCGATCTCCCCCATATCGCCAACTTCACTGACTTTGAGCCCTTGCTGGCCGAGTCGGATGTCCGGCTGCGGGTGATCAAGGCGGGCGACCCCCTGGGCCAGCCCGCGGCGGTGATCCTGCCGGGGAGTAAGAATGTCATCGACGACCTGCGGTATGTGATGGCGAGCGGCTTGGCCGCCCAGATCAAGGCCTTGGCCCATACCGGCCGCACCGAGATCATCGGCATCTGCGGCGGCTTGCAGATGCTGGGGCAATCCATCGCCGATCCCCACGGGGTCGAGGCCAGCGGCGCCATCGACGGCTTGGGGCTATTGCCCATCCGCACCATCCTCGCCCTGGACAAGACCTTGACCCGCCAGACCTTGACCCATCGCCTTTCGGGCCAAGGGGTGCATGGCTACGAGATCCACCACGGCCAGACCGAGCGCACGCCTGGTGCCGCTGCCCTGGATACCATCTTTGTCGGCGAGGGGGCGGCCGGCATTGCCGCCGGTCAGGGGTTGATCTGGGGGACCTACCTACACGGCCTCTTTGACGCCGACGGCTATCGCCACTGGTTTATCGACTCGCTACGAGAACGTTTGGGGGTGGGCAGCTATCAGGGCGAGCGTGCCACCTATGATCTCGAACCCGCCCTGGATCGCTTGGCTGCCACGGTGCGGCAACGGCTGGACATGGCCGCCATCTACCGCTTGCTTAAGCTCTGATGCCGGCAGGGGAGGGAGGAGTACTGCCCAGCGGGGCCTTGATCCTGATCGCCTTTGGCCTGGATCTCCTCATCGGCGATCCGCCGTGGCTGCCCCATCCGGTTAGGGCCATGGCCTGGTTGGCCCAGGGGTGCGAGGGGTTCTGGCGGCAGCGGTTGAGCAGGCTGCGGGTGGCGGGGGTGTTGACGGTGGTCTGTGTCCTGACCGGGGTGGGCGGGGTGGTGGCGGCAGTGTTGGCCGTGGCCGAACGGGTTCATCCTTGGGCCCATGATCTCGTGGCCAGCTATCTGCTGTATAGCGCCTTGGCTGCCCGAGACCTGGCCCATCATGCCCTGCGGGTGCGCGAGGCCCTGCTGGTCCCTGATCTGGAGGTGGCCCGGCAACGGGTGGCCATGATCGTGGGCCGCGACACGGCCCTGCTCGATGAGGCCGGGGTAGCTCGGGCCACGGTGGAGTCGGTGGCGGAGAACATGGTCGACGGGGTGACCGCGCCCATCCTGTGGGCCGCCCTCCTGGGGCCCGTGGGTGCCCTGGTCTACAAGGCGATCAACACCATGGACTCCCTGTTCGGCTATAAGAATGAGCGCTACCACCAGTTTGGCTGGGCCCCGGCCCGCCTGGATGACCTGGCCAACTATCTCCCCGCTAGGCTTACCGCCATTCTGGTGGTCTGCGCCGCTGCCCTGCTCGGTCATTCTCCGCGCCAGGCCTATCGTATCTGGCGCCGCGACCGACGCTGCCACGCCTCTCCCAACTCCGCCCAGACCGAGTCCGCCGTGGCCGGTGCCCTTGGTGTCCAACTGGGAGGGCCGGCCGTCTACTTTGGTCGCAGGGTTGACAAGCCCACCATCGGCAACGCCGAGGAACCGATCCAAGCCCGCCATATCTTGGCCGCCACCCGGCTGATGCTGTTGACCACAGGGCTAATGGCCTTGCTGGCTGGGGGTGGGGTGCTCTCTCATCTCGTTCTAGGGTCAACAGGCTAATCGTCCGCACCCTGCCCTTGAGCCTGAATATCCGTAATAAAGCGCATTGCCTCAAGAAGATTCAGCGTAACCGCCTGCTCGCCATATCCCTTGATGAGTTCCCCGTTGCTGCCGTAATAAGTAACAGAGATCCTGCTGAAATGATGACGATATCCGCGGCTACTCCCATGATGGTGGTGGCGTTGACCAGGGAGGGGGCAGTGGCGGCGCCAGCTGTTTGCGCCGCCACTGGGTTAGCTAGAAGTCTTGGAAGTTCGCGTCATCATCCATGTCCATGGGGATGAGCTCTTCCGGGGTGGCGGCCTTGGCCGTCTTGGGCGCTGGCGCTGTGCGCATGGGCAAGGCCCGTTGGGGTTTGGGCGCGGCAACTTTTCTTGCCGGTTTGGGGCGGGGGGGTAAGGGGGTGACGGTCTTGGCCTTGGCCACCACCACGGGGGGGGATGGCGTGGTGGTGGCGGTGGTGCCGACCATGGCCTCGAGTTTTTGCACCACCGCTTCCAGGACGTTGGCCTGCTGGCGCATCTCTTGGCTCTGGGCGGCTGCCTCTTCGGCCGCGGCTGCCGTCTGCTGCACCACGTCATCCATCATGGCCACCGCCTTGTTGATCTGTTCGATCCCCAAGGCCTGCTGGCTGGAGGCGATGGCGATGTCGCCGATCAGATTATTCATCTTCTCCACGTTCTCCGAGACTTGGGTGAAGGCGGTATGGGTCTTGTCCACCAGGGCTGAACCATCCTTCACCTTGACGATGGTGCCCTCAATCATGGTGGCCGTATTCTTGGCTGCCTCCGCCGCCCGCATGGCCAAGTTCCTCACCTCATCGGCCACCACCGCGAACCCGGCCCCGGCCTCCCCGGCCCGGGCGGCCTCCACCGCCGCATTCAAGGCCAGCAGATTGGTTTGGAAGGCAATTTCATCGATGGTCTTGATGATCTTGGAGGTCTCCTGACTGGAACGGGAGATCTCCTGCATGGCGCCGATGACCTCGGCCATGGATAGATTGGCCTCCTTCACCACTTGGTTGGCAGTCTTGGCCAAGGTCTCGACCCCCTTGGTGTTGTCGGCATTCTGGGCGGTGATGGAGGACATCTCCTCCAGGGAGGATGAGGTCTCTTCCAAGGCCGCGGCCTGGGAAGAGGTGCCACTGGCCAGGTCTTGACTGGAGCGAGAAATCTGATCGGAACCAGTGGCGACCCGGGTAGAACTCTCGGCGATCTCGTCAATAATGACGAACAGCGCTTTGGTGGTGCCGTGGATGATGAAATAGAGGGCCACCGTCATCAGGAAGCCGCCCAGAAAGATAGCCATGGCGGTGACCTGCAGGTCTTCCTTGCGCTGGGTGGCGAGGCTTTTGGTGTGGTAGCTGAACTTGACCCGTCCGAGCACGTTCTTGCCGTCGGCGTCCTTGATCTCTCGCTCCACGACCACCGAATCCTGGGTAGCCGGCTTTTCCTGGCTGACGGTGGTCAGCACGGTCCCTTTTTCGTCAATGAAGACCACCCACTCCACATCCTGGTCCTTGATGGCCTCCCGGACAAAGATATCCAGGGAGGGGTAGTCGTAATTGGCAATGTACGGGGCGCTGATCTCGGTAAAGAGTGAGACCAGGGCCAAGGCCTTGCTGTCTAGGGCCGCGCGCTGGAGCGCTTGGCTGCGCTGCATCATGAAGGCACCAAGGCAGAGCAGGAGGACCGCGGTCATCACCACCGTTGACATGAGAATTTTGGCGCGCAAGGTCTTTACGTTAAGCTTCACCATCGGCTGCTCCCTGATTTATGGTGGGTGGGGTTAAAGTGTGCGTCCCGTTTGCCGGACGCACCGGAGGCGGTTGGGCTATGGGGCGCTTACTTGACAATATACTGCTGCCCTTCGCCACGGATGAAGTCGAGCATCCGCTTGACCGCACCCGTCGGTTCACCCTTGGTGATGATGGTGATCGGCCGGCCGACCTCCGGGATCGCGGGGGCGTTGATGGTGGCGTCGAGCACCGACATCGGCCCCAGGCAGACCCCACCCGGGGTGGCCGCCACCTTGGTCTTCAGGTCCGGGGCGGTGGTGCCCTCCACCATCTCCTTGGTGTAGTCGGCGCCATCCAGGATCTGTTTTTGGAAGACTGACTGGGTGCCGGGGATCTTGCTGCCCAAGAGGACCACAATGGGCTTGTCCGGGCCGCCCACCGCGGACCAGTTCTTGATCTTGCCGGTAAAAATCCCGGCCAGCTGCTCCTTGGACAGGCTCTTGACCGTAACGTCCATGTTGGTCATGACCTTGACCACGTCCTTGCCGATGACGCGACTCTTGTACACACTCTTGTCGGGGATGGCGTAGCCCTCCTTGTCCATCATCTTCATCCAGTCCGGGAAGGTGACCCCGCCGGCAGCCGCATCGATTTTGCCGGCATCCAGATCCTTCAAGGCCTGGGACGGGCCGTTGTCAATGATCATGACGTTGACGCCAATGGCCTTGGCCATGGGCTCCTTGATCTTGTTGAAGACGTTTTCGGTGGGCGCGGCGCCGGCCCCGACCTTGACCTCCTCCGCCCAAGCCGTGGTGGCGATGCCGCCGGTCAAAATCAATGCCATGGCCACTTTCAGGGAATTTGAAATCCATCGTCTCGACATAATGCACTCCTGTGATAAAGGTTGTTCAACGCTGCCGGAGAAGAGACGTTCTCTTTTAATCCGGTAGGTACAGCGGCGAATTGCGACAGTGTGGTATCTCCTGTTGCCAGGAACACGCCACCAAGGTTTTGACATCACTCTAGGGGATGGGGCCTGGGTTTGTCAAAAAGAATCTCACTGTTTGGCGCGTTTTGACTGGGAGGCGGTGGTCTGTTGGAGTATCATCTGCATGATGGATGTTCTCTGGAGGAAAGAGAACTGGTGGGGAGAAAACTAAAATCTGATGGAATCGCAAAAAGTCCAAAAACTCGCCATCCGCCTACGTACTATCAATAAGTTACATGGTGTGCCGGCGTCGATTGAGCTGTTTTTGCGAAACCGACAAAACCGAGGGGGGAACGATGGATCCGTTACATACCGTTACCGCAACCTTGGCCTTGACCATGGGGGTCGCCTGGGCCAGCGGCATCAATCTCTATGCCTCGATCTTTATGCTCGGCGCCTTGGGGGCCACCGGCAACTTGGTGCTGCCGCCCGACCTGCAGCTGCTGGCGAACCCCGTGGTGATGATGGCCGCCGGCGGCATGTACTGCCTTGAGTTCATTGCCGACAAGGTGCCTGGGTTGGATACCGGCTGGGATGCCATCCATACCTTTATCCGTATCCCTGCCGGCGCCTTGCTGGCCGCCGGCGCCGTGGGCGAGGTCAACGCGCCGCTGGCCCTGGCCGCCGGCTTGGTGGGGGCCGGCTTGTCCGCCGGTAGCCATGCCACCAAGGCCGGCTCCCGGGTGTTGATCAACGCCTCGCCCGAACCCTTTACCAACTGGGTGGCGTCAATCAGTGAGGATGTGGCGGTGATCGGCGGGCTGTGGACGGCGCTCTATCATCCGCGGCTCTTTCTCTGCCTGCTCTTCCTGCTGATCCTGCTGGCGATCTGGCTGTTGCCGCGGATCTGGCAGGGGGTCAAGCAGGTCTTTTTCTCCCTGGGCCGGCTGTTTAGCGGCGGGCCACCCCGCTCCCCCTCCTCCGGTCCGCCACCCGTGCCTTAACGAGGCGTGGCGGTTGGAGAGCGGTCCAGGGCAGCCCTCACCGTGGTGGCCAGGTCTCTCCTGAGCAGGGGTTTGGTGAGGTAGCCATCGAGACCAAGGGCCTTGGCCTTCTCTTCATTGATCAACTCACTGAACCCGGTGCAGAGGATGACCGGCATGCCGGGGCGGAATACCCGCACGCGCTTGGTCACTTCAGTGCCATTCAGGTGGGGCATGGTCATGTCGGTGCAGATCAGGTCAAATGCCTCGGGATGAAGCTGCATGGCCATCACCGCCTCCCGCGGGTCGGTATGGATGGTGACCTGATAGCCCAAACCCTCCAGCATGGTCTTCTCCATACTGGCGATGGTCTCTTCATCGTCCACCACCATGATCCGCTCGTGGCCCCGGGGCAATTCAACCGCTTCTTGCCATTGATCCTGTTGCCCCTGGTCAGCCAAGCGCGGCAGATAGAGGCGAAAGGTGGTGCCCATGCCCGGCTCGCTATAGACGGTGATGTGCCCGCCACAGCTCTTGACGATGCCGTGGACCACGGCCAGACCGAGCCCAGTCCCTTCGCCCTTGGGCTTGGTGGTGAAATAGGGGTCAAAGATCCGCTCCAGGGTCAACCGGTTCATGCCGCAGCCGGTGTCGCTCACCTCAAGCCGAATGTAGCTGCCGGGCAAGAGGTGAAACTGGTTGACCTTGGCGTCATCCTCGCCCACGGTCAACGGGCTCAAGCCGACGGCCAGGGTGCCCCCTTTCTCGCGCATGGCGTGGTAGGCATTGGTGCAGAGGTTCATGACGATTTGATGGATCTGGGTCGGGTCCGCCAGCACCGTGCCGGAGTTGACATTGATCTCCTGTTTGATCTCCACCGTGGTGGGGATGGTGGAGCGCAGGAGCTTCACCGCCTCTTTGACCACCAGATGAATCTGCAGCGGTTTGAACTCCTGTTCGCTCTGGCGGCTGAAGGCCAGGATCTGTTGCACCAAGGACTTGGCTCGCTCCCCGGCCTTCAACACTTCGCTGATGTAGGCGTGGCTGGGCTGGTCAACGGAGAGATCATCATGGGCCAACTCGGCGTAGCCCAAGACAGCGGTGAGGATATTGTTGAAGTCGTGGGCAATGCCTCCGGCCAGGGTGCCGATGGCCTCCATCTTTTGGGCCTGGCGCAGCTGGGTCTCAAGTTTTGCCCGCTCCTCCTCCGCCCTCTTTTGCAGGACAATATCCCAGACCGAATCGCTGAAGTCCGAGAGGGTGGTGATATCCTTGGTGGTATACTCTTCCGCTTTGTTGCCCAGGCCAATGACGGCTAGGACCTGGTTGTCGCGGATGATGGGCACGGTCAACACCCGGATGATCGGGGCATGGCCGGTGGGCAGCTCTTTACGAAGGGCAAGGGTGGCATAGTCGTTGTGGATGACGGGCCTCTGCTCATGGATGCAGTCGGCCCATACCCCGGCGGTAGTGAGCGGATGGTGTGCATCCTGGTCTTCAGCGCTACACAGGCGGGATCTGGTGTTGGTGGACCAGATCCGCAGGCGCGGGGTCTGTTGATCAGCATCCAGAAAGTGGATGAAACCGATGGAACTGGCGGTCAACCGTTCCGCCTCGTCCACGGCCTTGGTGAGGAAGCTATTGAGGTCGTGCTCCATGGCATACTCGCGCAGGGCGATGCGGGCATGCAACCCATCCTCGTTGCGCTTGCTGTCGGTGATGTCCCGGTTGGTGCCGCGGGCGCCTAAAAACCGCTGCGCGCGATCGAAAATCGGCTGGCAGAAATGGCCGATCCACAGTTCGTGCCCATCCCGGTGGCGGATACGGAAGCAGACCTCTTCAGGCCCCTGTTGGCCCTTGCTGGCGAGGTGACGGTGTTGGCCATAGATGGGGCGGTCATCGGGATGGATGATCTCCTCGAAGAGGCCGGGGTTGGCCAGAAACTCCTCCTGGCTGTAGCCGGTGATCCGTTGGCAGGAGGGGGAGATGTAGCGGAGGTCATCATTGGTGCCCAACCAGAACTCCCAGTCGTAGGTGTTGTCGGCGACGATCCGGTATTTCTCCTCACTGGCCAACAGCGTCTGCTCGTAACGCTGTTGACGCCGGCGCCAGGCCCAGAGGGCGAGGAGGCCGAGCACGGCAATGACGGCATGGGTGAAGACCAGCTGCCTGGTGTGCACCCTGCCCATTTCAAGATAAAAGGCCAGGGGCACGGAGACGCTGATGCCGCCGCGGATGTCACCCACTTTGTACCCCTGGCCGGCATGACACTTCAGGCAGGAGGCCTCGGTGAGCAAGGGCCGCATAAAGCGCAGGAAGGGCTGGCCGTTGATCTCTTCCTTGGAGGTCACCTCCTTGGCGCCGGCGGTAAAGGCCTGCAAGGCCTTGCTCTCCCAGGGGTCCGGCCTGTTCTCCGGGCGTAGGGGGTTGAGGCTGGTGATGTGCCCCTGGGTGCCATACTGCTCCCTCTCCAGTTCATGTACCTGGCGGGTCATGTAGGCAGGGTTGATCAGGGTGAGTTTGACCCCGCTGGTGGAGGTCAGATCGCGATTTTCGAGGTGGGAGAGGAAGGGGTTGGGCGGGGTCTGGTCCGTGGGCGGGACATAGACCCCGCCGTGCAGGGAGGCCCAGCGCCGGTAGGCCAGATCCTTGTTGTAGCTGGACTGGGCCTCGGCCGTGGCCAACTCCATCAGGGTTTGATTGTGGTGCTGCCAGTTGTAGTAAAACGAGGTGGCCAGGATCAGGAGCCACAGGGCAATCGGCAGGGTAAAGAAGAGTCGCCCCCGAGAGAGATAGGCCTCAGTTTGTATGCTTGGGCTCATGGAGGTCGTGTCCGCAAAAACCGGTCAGCCGTTGACGGCACCAACGATCAATTGTTGTAACAGCTCGGGAAGGTTTAGGTTGGGGGGGAGCGTTATTTCCTGACGGCTCCTAAATCAGCCGGCCATGGGCATCGAGATAGACATTGCATTTCTTGCAGTTGGTCATCTTGTCGTGGTATGACCCCTGCTCCTTGCCGCCACAGAGAGTGGCGGTCACCATCCAGCACTGGCCCCCATGTTGGGGATAGGCTGGGCAGGAGTTGCGGCGTTCCGGCGGGCAGTTCTTCATCTCCCAGCAGGTGACCTGTTTTTCCGTGGCGCTGATCATGAAAGCCTTATCCGAACCATAGACCATGGAGACCAGATCGGCGACCATGACCCCCATCTCCTCGGACTGGTCGGTGAGCTGTTCCGCCGAAGCGGCGGTGGCCTGGGAGGCGTTCTGCATACTCTGGGTGATCTGTTCGATCTCCTGGGCCGCCTTGCTGATTTCGGAGAGGCCCGCGGCCTGATCCTTGGTCGCCGCGGTGATGGCGTTGGTCTTGTCGCCAATACCGGTGGCTGAGGTGACGATATCGTCAAAGTCGAGGTTGACCTTTTTGATGGCCTCGGAACTCGTGGCCACCCGGGCGATGGTGGTGTCCAGGAGTTGCTGGGTGGTCTTGGCGGCCTCGGCGGAGCGGTTGGCCAGATTCTTGACCTCGTCGGCCACCACGGCAAAGCCGGCCCCGGCCTCACCGGCCCGGGCCGCCTCCACCGCCGCGTTTAGGGCCAGGAGGTTGGTCTGGAAGGCGATGCTGCCGATGGTGTTGATGATGGAACGGATGGAGTCGCTGTCCTCCTCGATCTGGTCCATGCTCCGGGTCAACTCCACCAGGGCCTTCAAGGTCTGGCCGGACTTTTCGATGTTGCGATTCATCAAGACCTGGGAGCCGGCGGTAAGGGTCGAGGTCTCCTGGCTCATGCGCGAGCTCTCTTCCAGGGCGGCTGCCGTTTGCTGCACGGCGGTGGCCTGGGTGGAGGCGTCACCGGCCAAGGCTTGACTGGCGGCGCTGATGGCGGCGGCGGCCGCCGCTACCT
>CAYSFY010000015.1:28203-37350 GCA_964430285.1 uncultured Desulfobulbia bacterium | reverse complement strand
GCCGAGTAGAACTACCATACCAGCCCCTTTTCCGCCATCTTTCTGATTGCAATTGCAGCCGATTTCCGCCATACTCGCACTGCTTTAGGCACCGGCGAAGCACCTAGGCCCGGCCCCCAGCCGGCCTGGACCGTTAGCGCAATACCCCTCAGCCAAGAAGGCCCTGCCTCGCCTCCGCGTCACCTTATCCATGACCACCAGCAAAGACCACACCATCCTCCGCCACCGCCTGCGGGCCGCCCTCTTCTACTGGCTCTGGCTACCAGGGCTGGTCATCGGTTCCGGTCTCACCCTGGACCGGCTCTGCTCCCTGCCCCGCTGGCGCCATGGTCCTTGGACCCAGGGCGCGGCCCTGCTGCTCTTGGCCGTGGGCCTCTCCCTGATCAGGCGCTCGGAACAGGATCTCGCCCGATTGGGTGAGGGCACGCCAAGCCCGGTGGTCCCCAGCCGGCAGCTGGTGACCACCGGCAGTTTTGCCCTCTGCCGCCACCCCATGACCCTGGGCTACGACCTCGCGGCCTTGGCCATTGTCTTTTCCCTTGGCTCACCGGCCATGCTCCTGGTAAGTTATCCGCTGATGCTGCTGTGGCAGGTCCGCATCCTGCTCCGCGAGGAAGAGGGACTGGCCCGTCGTTTTCGCGAAACGTACCCGGCCTACCGGGCGCGCACCCCCTTCCTCTTCCCCTGGTTACCGCCCCCACCCCGATGATTGCCACCCTACTCTCCCTACGCAGACTCTTCTTGGCCAGCCGTGAACACCAAGAGGTCGAAGAGGCCATCATCAGCCGCTTCCGGGCCATGATGGCGCCCAGCTACCTGGCCCCGGCCCCGGCCCGGCCCAATCGCCTCAACTACCTACAGCGGAACTTCTTCTCCTCCCTCTTCCTCGCCATCTACAGGGCCATCGGCATTACGCGTCCGCGCCGGCTCTTCTACGGCCAGATCAACCACGCCATCCGCGGCCTGGTCACCGCCACCGACAACCTCTTGGACGACGAGTACAAGGAGCTGTTGCCCTTCAATCTCCCCGAGCCCGCCATCCGCTTCAAGAGCGTCATGCACCTCCTCTGCTTCGACCGCATCCTGGAACAGCTCTGCCGTCAGGCCGTGGCGGAGGGGGTGATCCCGCCTGCGGAGCTGGAGCCCCTCCTCGACCTCATCTTCCGGGCCATGGTCCCCATCGGCGCCGAAGAGGCCAGGGAGGAGGGGGGGGTCACCGAGGTCCTGACCCCGGCGGAGGTGCTGGCCAGCGTCCACTCCTATAAAGGCGGCAAGCTCCTCTGTCTGGCCTTCACCGCCCCCCGGCTGTTGGAGCACGAGCACGCCGCCCCCTTGCGCCTCGCCGAGGGCGGCATCTACCGCATCGGCATGGCCCTCCAGGTCATCGACGACCTCACCGACTTCCACGAGGACCTGGCCCACCGTAACCATAACTACCTGCTCTCCGCGGTCTTCCACCAGGGCGAGACAACGGAGCGGCAACGGCTCGCCCCCCTGCTGGCAGGGCGGGGAGAAGAGGCCCTGGCCCCCGTGGCCGTGGAGACCCTCTTCCCCGCCACCGTGCGGCGGGTCATGGCCCAGGCCATCGGCGAGGCCCTGCTGGGGTTTGCCGCCCTGCGCCAGGCCGGCTTCCCCTACAACGAGCGGCAGGCCCTGCGGGTCATCCGCTTCCTGTTCACCATCCGCGGGGTTGGCCACCTCATCCCCTTCTTCCCGGAGCCTGGCGCGGCCTTGTGGCTCACGGCGCCGATCACGGCTCTGATCGAGGAGTGAGACCATGACCGCCAGCAAGGGGCCGGCATGAATGCCGTCCGCATCACCCTGCTCCTGGCCTGCCGCAACCTGACCAGGAACCGCCGCCGCTCGCTGTTGACCATCGGCGCCATCGCCTTTGCCCTGGCCATGCTCCTGGTCTTCAATGCCCTGAAAGAGGGGCTGCACCAGACCATGATCGCCACGGCCACGGCCACCGATATCGGGGTGATTCAGATCCATGGCGCGGGCTTTGCCGCTAACCGCGTCAACATCGCGGCCCTTCCCGATGCGGATCTGGTCAGCGGCACCCTCACCGGGATGGGCATCACCACCTTTGCCCGCCGCCTGAAGGGGACCGGTCTGATCCTGGCCGGCCCCAAGAGCGCCGCCGTTCTCCTGCACGGCGTCAACAGCAGCGAGGAGAGCCGGGTCACCGTGCTCCACGAGCGGCTGGTGGCCGGGGCCGCCCCGGCCACGCCCAAAGAGGTGATGATCGGCCAGGGGCTGGCCCGCTCCCTGGGGCTTGGTCTCGCCGAGCCGATCACCATCATGACCCAGGACCAGTTCGGGGCCCCGGCCACCCGGCGCTTCCAGATCTGCGGCATCTTCCACACCGGGGTGGCGGCCTTTGATCAGGGCCACCTCTTCCTCACCCTCCCCGGCCTCCAGGATCTTCTCGATGCCCAGGGGCTGATCAGCGAGATCGCCATCTCGGTGCCGATGCCGGGACACGGGGAGCTGGCCCACCGCCTCCAGCAACGGTTGGGCCCGGCCTATCAGGTGGAGCCCTGGGAGAGCATCGCCCCCGACGTCACCCAGCTCATCGCCTTAAACGACACCACCATGCTGATCCTGATCGTCATCGTCTTTCTCATCGTCGGCATGGGCATCGTCAACACCATGACCACCATCATCTTCGAGCGCTTCCGCGAGTTCGGCACCATCGCCGCCCTGGGGTGCACCCCGGCCGGCATCATGGGCTTGGTCACCGCCGAGGCCCTGGCCCTGGGGCTCGCCGCCTCCCTCGTGGGCAGCGCCGTCGGCCTTACCCTCTGCCTCTACCTGACCCACTACGGCATCGACCTCACCGCCTTCACCAGTTCGAACCAGTACTTCAGCAACAACCACGTCTTGAAGGCGGTGCTGACCTGGCGGAATGTAGCCTCCAGCAACGGCTTTACCCTGTTGAGCGCCCTCACCGCCGGCCTCTACCCGGCCTGGAGCGCCTCCCGCCAGGACCCGGCCCAGGCCCTGGCCCACCTGTGAGATGGTCATGGACCTAAGGCCCGCCCCCATCATCCGCCTCACCGACGCCTGGCGGCTGTTCGGCCCCCAACAGCAAGAGCGGGCCTTGGCCGGGGTGTCGCTGACCGTAGCGCCGGGCGAGTTCCTCTGTCTGGCCGGTCCGTCCGGTTCCGGCAAGACCACCCTCTTGAACCTGATGGGGCTCCTGGACCTGCCCAGCTCCGGCCACATGGAGTTCCTGGGCCAGGAGACCAGCACCCTCTCCCTTACCAAGCGGGCCATCCTCCGCCGCCACCAGCTGGGGTTTATCTTCCAGGGGTTCAACCTAATCCCGGTGCTCTCCGTGATGGAGAACGTGGAGTACCCCCTGATCTTGGCCGGCATGGCGGGCGAGGAACGCCGGCAACGGGTGGAGCACGCCCTAAGCCTGGTGGGGATTAGCGACCATGGCCGCAAACGGCCAGGCGAGCTCTCCGGTGGTCAGCAGCAGCGGGTGGCCGTGGCCCGGGCCATCGCCCCGGCCCCGCCACTGATCCTGGCCGACGAACCCACCGGTAGCCTGGACTCCCGCACCGGGGCCGAACTCTTGGCCCTGCTGCGCCGCTTGAATCAGGAGCTCGGCACCACCTTTGTCTTCTCCTCCCACGACCACAACGTCATCAACCAGGCCCAACGCGTGGTCCTCCTCCAGGACGGCCAGGTCAAGAGCGACCTGGTGCGGGAAGAGAGGGCATGCCCATAGCCAGGCACAAAATCGGTTGCAGGATTTTGCTGTTCGTAATAGTAAGTTGCAGGCAACGAATCAGGTAGGGTGGGCAACATGATGCACCTTGCCCACCGGATTACGTTCCCGATCGAGGTGAATCTGTGTTCTCGCGATCGTCACCAGCATCCGGTGGGCAGGTGAAACGCTTGCCCACCCTACATCCCAGCCATCACCCCAACCCACCCTTTCCATGAAAAAGAGACCCACCCGTAAAAAGCTCCGCGACCGGATGGCCCCCCGCCTGCTGACCATGCTCATCGCCGGCCTGCGCCTCCTCCCCCGGCGGCTCGCCATCGGGGTGATGCGCTTGCTCGGACGGCTGATCTTCCTGCTGGACCAGCAGGGCCGGCAACGGACCATCACCCACCTGACCATGGCCTTTGGCGAAGAGCGGTCAGCGGCCGAGATCCACGCCCTGGCCGCCCAAGTCTATCGCCACTTTGCCACCGCCATGGCCGATACCATGCGGCTGCCGGTCATCCTGGGCCAGGGGATCAACCGCTTCATCACCGCCCAGGGCATGCACCACCTGGATCAGGCCTTGGCCCAAGGCCAGGGGGTGCTGATGATCACCGGCCACTTCGGCAACTGGGAGCTGTTGGGGGCGTGGCTGGCCCAGCACGGCTACCCCCTGCGGGTGGTGGGCACCCCCATGGAGAACCCGGGCCTTGACCGCATCGTGGTCGAGATGCGCAATCAGGCAGGCTACACCAACATCGCCCGCGGCGCCGGCACCCGCGAGATCATCCGCTCCCTGCGCCAGGGGTGCGCCATCGGCATGCTCATCGACCAGGACACCCGGGTGCAGGGGTGCTTTGTCCGCTTCTTCGGCCATGCGGCCCACACCCCCACCGGCCCGGTGCTGTTGGCCAAGAAGTTCGGCATCCCCATCATCCCCATCTTCATGCACCTGCAAGCGGACCTGAGCTACCACATCGAGTGCGAGCCCCCGTTGGAGCTGGTGGAGAGCGGTGACGACGAACTCGACACCGTGGCCAACACCCAGAAGTGCTCCGATGCCTACGAACGGGTCATCCGCCGCTTTCCAGAGCAGTGGGTGTGGATGCATCAACGGTGGAAGACGGCCCAGAAACAGGCGCGGAAGCGGAAGGCGCGCAACAACTCCCCTGGCTGATCCCCTCGCGCTCCATGATCGCGGCAAGCTGGGCGTGCAGCTCATGGGCGCCCAGGCCACCCCACTGGGGTTGCACCAGCATGGCCGGGTCGCTGGAGCTCCACAACCGGTGGATCACCACCTGGGCGGGGAGATGGGAGAGGAGTCGCGCCAGAGAGGAGAGGTAGGCCGCGGGAGTGAACACCGGGAAGGGGCGCTGCTGATAGATGCGGTGCAGGGGGGTATCGCGGATCACCTGCAGGTGATGGAACTTGACGGCGTCCGCCCCCAGATCGGCGACCAAGCGCACCGTGTCCACCATGTCGTCCACCCCTTCGCCAGGGAGGCCGATGATCAGGTGGACCCCCAAGGCGAGTCCGGCCGCCTTGACCCGGCGGGCGGTGGCGCAAAAATCGGCCACGCTGTGGTTGCGGTTCAAGAAGTTGAGGGTCCGGTCATGGGCCGATTGCAGCCCCAGTTCGATGATCACCTCCCGCTCTTGGCCCAGGGCCGCCAGCTCGGCCAGGACCGCGTCCCCCAGGGAGTCCGGCCGGGTGCTGACAATGAGCCCCACGCACCCCGGACCGGCCGAGGCCTCACCAAAGGCCGCCCGCAGTTCGGCAACCGGGGCGGCGGTGGCGGTCTCCTGCTGGAAGTAGGCGAAGTAGCGGCAGAACTTACGGGTGGCCAGGAATTGCAACCCCTTGGCCAGTTGAGTGGCGATGCTATCCCCCCCTTGCAGATAGTAGGGGGTGAAGCTCGCCGGGGCGCAATAGACGCACCCCCCCAACCGCCGGTTGGGGCAAGGCAGGCCGAGGCCGAGGGCGATCTTGCCCACCGGCTGCCCGTATTTCCGGCGGTAGTGCTGGCTAAAGAGGTTGATGCGCGGGTTGCTCAACAAAGGTCTCCCAAGAAATGGTTTATGGGCGCGGGGTGGTGCCTGCCGTTGCCGTCGTCCCCCCGTCATCCATTGAGCCCCCATCTATACCACGGGCCAACGCCCAGGGCGTGCAAATTCCGCCAACCATCGCCATGCCCATCATCGACCTCACCCACCCCATCCACCCCGGCATGCCGGTCTATCCCGGTGACGAACAGCCGACCATCGCCCCCTCGGCCACCATCAAACACGATGGCTACCTGGCCCACCGCCTGACCCTCACCACCCACACCGGCACCCACCTGGACGCCCCGGCCCACCTCATCCCGGGGGGAAAGACCCTTGATCAATTCCCGATCAGCCACTTCCAAGGGGCGGCCCGGGTGGTGGATTGCCGAGCGGTGACCGGCGAGATCCTGGTCTCCCATCTCGAACCCCTTGCCCTGTTGCAACAGACGGAGTTCATCCTCATCCTCACCGGTTGGGACCGCTTCTGGGGGCAAGAGCGCTACCTCGGCGGCTACCCGGTCCTCTCCCTGGAGGCCGCCGCCTGGCTGGCCCAGCTCCCCATCAAGGGGATCGGGGTGGACACCCTCTCCATCGACCCCGCCGACACCGTCCACCTCCCCCGCCACCATGCGTTCCTGGACCGCGACCGACTCATCATCGAAAACCTCGCCCACCTCGACGCCATCCCCGGCCGGGCCTGCCAGCTCACCTGCCTGCCCCTGGCCGTCACCGCCGGTGACGGTGCACCGGCCCGGGTCATTGCCGCCGTGGAGGGATAAATACCGCCTGATGGCTGCCGCGATCATCTCGGCTTGCTCTCCCTGCAAGAGCCAGGCTTCGACCACTTCGCCGGAGGCGGGCCAAGCCCCCGCCATCTCTCCTGATTGACGGAAACGAGATGCCCCCGCAAAAAAACTTGTCAGGGGTAGTTGGATAGGATACTTTTTGAGTTCAACCATAAGGAGCCCCCATGACCCACGACAGACCGCAGGTCAGCATCATGATCATTGAAGACAACCCGGTAAACGCGGCCCAGTTGGTCAGTATCGTGACCACCATAAGTAACGATATCACCGTGAGCACTACCGCCGAACGGGGTTTACTCATTTGGGGGCACGCCTTCCATAGCGACAAGCCCTATCAAATCCTCATTACCGACATCAATCTGCCGGGAATGAATGGCAAGCAGTTATGCCAGGAGATCCGCGACGCGGAGGATATGGCCCAGGTAAAAACGCGCACCCAGATGATCGCCATCTCCGCCGACCCCCCGGCCAAGCACCTGCTTGAGGCCTGCCGCCTGGGCGCTGGCTGCTACCTGCAAAAACCGATCATCAGGGAAAAACTCCTGGAGGCCCTCCAGCATACAGGACTCTTCGCTGCGCAGTAAGGGGCGCCGGTTGCCCGTTGCCACCCCACCCGCGTGCCCCCTGTCGCTGTGGTAGCAGTCAGGGGATGACCAAGCGCTTTCATCCTCCTCTTGCTGGTCGGCTTGGGGAGACCTCGCTTACCGCCATCATCGCCATGACCGGCGTGCCGCTTTCCCTCTCCCTTGGTCGAAGCTCCTGCGCCATCAACCGAACCTGCCCCGCCCGCTCCTCGCTCTCATCCTCCCCACCTCCATTTTTCTCCGCCACCACCGGCTATCGACGTTGATCTGCCGCACATGGCGCAGCTACCGGTAGCCCCGAAATTAGGGTGTACGCCCTATGTCTTTTTTACCGGCCAACTTCTACTCTACGGCAGTGTTATCCGGTTATAAACGTGTAGTAGCGATGCCATCGACTTTGTCGGTTTCGCAAAAAACGCTCTGCCGACGCCGACACCCTCTGTAACGTATTGATGTTGTGTAGGCGGATGGCGAATTTTTGGGCCTTTTGCGATTTCAGCAACTTTCATCTCTCCCCTTGCAGGGTTATTATCCGCGCGGATGATCATGGCGACCCCATGGCCATATCGACCCGGAACCCCGGCCAACCCCCATCACCGTCACACAAACCCCACACCAGGAGGAACATCACCATGTCCAAGACAATCAAACCGATCCCGGAGGGCTACCCCACCGTAACTCCCTACCTGATCATCAAGAACGCGGCCAAGGCCATTGACTTCTACAAGGAGATCTTTGGCGCCACCGAGTCCATGCGCCTGGAGACCCAGGACGGCAAAGTGATGCATGCGGAGATCAAGATTGGCGACTCGCCGATCATGCTCTGCGACGAGTGTCCCGACTGGAATGCCCTCAGCCCGCAGACCATCGGCGGCACTCCCGTGTCGCTCATGCTCTACGTCGAGGAGGTGGACACCGTGGTCAACAGAGCGATTGCCGCTGGCGCCCAGCCCCTGATGCCCGTTGCCGACCAGTTTTGGGGAGACCGTTGCGGCACGGTTGCCGACCCCTTTGGCCACAAGTGGACCATTGCCACCCATGTGGAAGATGTGTCGCCGGCAGAGATCAGCACCCGCGCCAAGGCCCTCTTTAACAAGTGAGGTGTTGGCAACAGCCAGGGGATAGACGATGTGCCCCTGGTTCAGGGTGGGCCAAGGGTCGACTTTTTTTGTATCCGCACCGTAAAGCCGTCGCGCAATAATAACTTGCACAATCAGCATCACGGCGACGGCATCCCCCTAACGCCGGTTAACCGCGGGGATAGCCGCCTTCGGTTGTGGCAATTCGATTTCATCAGGAGGAAACCATGAAGAGTCAAGGAAAGCACAGGGTAAGCAAGGTGGCCGTGGCCACGGTGTTGGTGATGTTCTTGGCCACGTTTTTGTCGGCCACTTCCGCCCACTCCGCCGGGGCAAACGGCATCGCCCAGGAATCGACTGAGTTTCTCGGCAGGCTCAGCGATGCCCTGGCCGATGTCTCGAAAGCGGCGCAACCCGTGGTGGTGAACATCTCGACGACCTCGACCACCACCATGGAAGGGGACCAATTCGGCCAGATGTTCGACGACCCGCTGTTCCGCCACTTTTTCGGCGACCAATTCGACCGCCGGGGACATGGACCGAATCGGCAATTCAAATCATCGGCCCTGGGGTCGGGCGTCATCGTCTCGGCGGATGGCTATATCCTCACCAATAACCATGTGGTCAAGGACGCGGACAAGATCAAGGTGCTGCTCTTTGACAAGCGGGAATTCACGGGCAAGGTCGTGGGTACCGATCAGCGCACCGATCTGGCGGTGGTTAAGATCGAGGCGACCGGCCTGCCCACCGTGACCTTCGGCGAATCGGGCAAGCTAAAGACCGGCGATGTGGTGCTGGCCATCGGCAACCCCTTCGGCCTGAACCAGACCATCACCATGGGGATCGTCAGTGCCGTCGGCAGGTCCGACGTGGGTATTGCCGATTTCGAGGACTTTATCCAGACCGACG
>CAYSFY010000015.1:26033-28193 GCA_964430285.1 uncultured Desulfobulbia bacterium | reverse complement strand
CCGCCATCAACCCCGGCAATTCCGGGGGCGCCCTGGTGAACAGCAGCGGTGAACTGGTCGGCATCAACACCGCCATCTTTTCCACCAACGGCGGCTACATGGGCATCGGCTTCGCCATCCCCTCCAACATGGCCAAGTCGGTGATGAACAGCATCATCAAGACCGGCAAGGTGACCCGCGGCTGGATGGGGGTGAGCATCCAGAATCTGACTCCGGAACTGGCGACCTCCTTGGGGATCAAGGAGAGCAAGGGCGCCCTGGTCTCCGGCGTGGAGAGCGGCAGCCCCGCCGACCAGGCCGGCGTCAAACGGGGAGATCTGGTCATTGCCCTGAACGGCGAAAAGATCGAGGACTCGACCGCCCTGCGTAACCAGGTCGCCGCCAACGCCCCCAAGACCAAGGTCGAGTTGCGGGTGATCCGCAAGGGCAAGGAGATGACCCTGGCCATGACCCTCAGTGAACGCCAAGAGAAGAAGATCCCGCAGAAGACGGAGTACAACAACCTGTTGAACGGCATTACCATCCAGGAGTTGACGCCGAGCCTCCGTCAGCGCCTGGCCCTGCCGCCGGAGATCGCCGGCGTCGTGATCACCGACCTCAGCCCCGACAATCCGGCCCATGGCCTGCTGCTGCCCAATGACGTGATCGAAGAGGTGAACCGTCAACCAATCAAGGGCGCCCAGGATTACGAGGAGGCGGTCGCCAAGATCGGCGAAAAGGATGCCATCCTCCTGCTCATCTACCGAAACGGCGGCTCGGTGTACATGACCATCACCCCGTGAACGGACCCAGCCCGGCTGCCGTGGGGACGAGAAAAAACGGCGGCAAAGGGCTTGCCGGGAAGGCAAAAACGGAGTACCTCTATCCTTCTCCGGAGAGGGCGGCAACCGGGAGTGCCGCCCCTCTCCTGCTGACGGACCATACGGGAGAAGAGCATGCGGGCAAGTGAACACCATCACGGTCATGATCACCACGACCATGACCATGAAGAGGGGCCAGGGGCGGCGCCCCATCACCATGAAGGTCCGCGCGGGGCGGGGCAATCGAAGAGAGGGTTGCAACTCGCCTTTGGGCTAACCGTGGGTTTCATGGTGGTGGAGGCCGTGGCCGGGTGGCTCACCAACTCGCTGGCCCTGTTGTCCGACGCCGGCCATATGCTGACCGATGCCGCCGCCCTTGGCCTCAGCCTGCTCGCCATCCGCATCGGCGAGCGGCCGCCCTCGGCCACCAAGACCTTCGGCTACCGCCGATACGAGATCCTGGCCGCCCTCTTAAACGGCCTCACCCTCTGGGCCTTGGTCGGCGTGCTGCTCTATGAGGCGGTGTTGCGCCTGGCCCATCCGCCAGCGGTCAAGGCCCCCGGCATGATGATCGTGGCCACCCTGGGGCTGGTGGTCAACCTCACGGTGATGCGTTTTCTCCATGCCCATCAGCACGAAAGCCTGAATGTCCGCGGCGCCTTTCTCCATGTGGTGGCCGACTCCCTGGGCTCGGTGGGGGCGATGGCCGCCGGCCTCATCATCTGGACCACGGGGTTCTACCTCGCCGACCCCCTGGCCAGCTTCGCCATCTGCATCCTCATCCTCTGGAGTTCTTACGGACTGGTGCGGGATGCCGTCCACATCCTGCTCCTCGGCGTCCCCGACCACATCAATTACGCGGCAGTGGAGACCACCATCCTTGAGCGGGATGGGGTCTGCTGCCTGTACGACCTGCACATCTGGACCATCGAGAGCGGCCGCGAGGCGATCTCCGTCCACGTGGTGGTGCCAGACGGCTTTACCGGCGGCAAGGCGCTGCTGCGCACCATTGCCGCCGATCTGCGCGCGAAGTTCGGCATCGACCATGCCACCATCCAGATCGAAGAGAGCCACGACCTGAAGGACTCCCGGGTCGATGCGGTCTGCCGGGTCGGCGCAGGCCCGGCCTGTTCCCTGCCCCGTTCGCCAACGGCATAGGGCCGGTTCTCCTCGATGGACAAAAAAAAATCCTTGCGCAACGGCACAACAGGCCACGCAAGGATTTATCTCGTGCCCGCGGTGAAGGTTTCTCTCTTCTCCCGCCAGAGGCTATCGTCTTTTTTACCCCGTTATCCGCTTCGCGCACAGGGGGTTATCTGCGTCTGCTCATCTCTCCATCGTGACACTAGCCGATCAACTG
>CAYSFY010000015.1:25339-26023 GCA_964430285.1 uncultured Desulfobulbia bacterium | reverse complement strand
CTTTATGGGAGACCTGTGGGGGGATTGGAGGAGTGCTGAGGTTTCTCAAAAAATAGAATGGATTAGGATGATAGAGGATGTGAGACTAGAGATACTCCTCACCGTGAGGCGTTGCCCCCATGATCGAACACCAGCGCTCGGGAATGGCCCTCCACATGCTTGCCTCATAGATGGCGCTCAGGCCGACCACCACCGACACAATCCTGCTCAGGATACCGAAGCCATTGAAAAAGGTCACTATCGCCTCAAAGCCGATAATGCCGCCCAACCCTATGGTGAGTCCCCCGAGGACCAGGAAGATTGCCGTCACGACGTCCAACCCGCGCATGAAGCCAAGTTCACGTCCTGTTGTCATGTATACCACCTCCTTCCACCTTTTCATTGCTGTTTCCCTCAGAAGTAAGCTAATGACGTCAACCAGGGTTGTCAAGGCGCGTATTTTCCAGTAATAAATTGATATTACTTGAAAATGCATACAGGGGCTGAGCCCTATTAGCCTAAGGCCGCGTACAGATCAGGCGTTACCTCTCCCGCGCAACAATAGTTGCCGACCACTCCCCCGCATTCACCCGAAAGAGCTCGCCCGGCAGCATCTCCGTAAAGGCTAATTTGCCCCTTTACAAGGGTGCCTTTAAGGCAAAAAGGCCCATTGCGTATCTCTTTTCATCATTGAATCAACCAGTT
>CAYSFY010000015.1:24776-25329 GCA_964430285.1 uncultured Desulfobulbia bacterium | reverse complement strand
CTTATTACGACCCCGACCTTGCGAAAGACGAAGCTACTTGATGGTTATGGTGCCGACCATGCCCCCTTGCGAATGACCTTTGATCGTGCATTTAAGATCATTCAAGCTAACCGCTTTGACCGGTACGAACCACCATTCCGCTGTCCCCCCAGGGTAGACTTCGATCTCCAGGATAGTTCCCTTCACCTCCGCAATCGTATTTCCATCCGGGCCAAGGACTTGGACTTTTCTCGTAAACACCGCCCGCGACAATCCTTCGGAACTGAAGTAATGAGCCAATGTGCTTGGATTGTGCAGAACAACTTTATAGAGCTTTCCTGTTTCCATCTCAAGCGTATCCGGAAAAAAGCGAAGAGAATTTTCTTTATCCCCGAGCTGAATCTTTACCTCAATCGGGGTCTGTGCCGTCAGGTCGCCGGCGGCGATTGCGGTACCTGTCCCTGCGAAACCAATGATCATCGCAAACGTTAAAGCGAGATTTGCCATCTTCATATCAGTATCCTCCTCTTGTGGTTCAAATACACGACCAGCGCCACGGGTTAGGCGCGTTGTA
>CAYSFY010000015.1:22071-24766 GCA_964430285.1 uncultured Desulfobulbia bacterium | reverse complement strand
CGCCTGCGCCCTCTTGTCAGCCATCCGCCTTGAATCCCTCGTGGAAAGCGACCGTGCCCTGCGGAGTATGTCCGTCGAAAGCGAGCGCGAAGAAGACCTCCGGTGGCACTCCCTCAAGCGCAAGTCCAGACATATTCTTGAACCCGAATTTCTTGTAGTAATCCGGGTGTCCCACGAGACAACACCCTTGAGCATTCATATCCTTCAGACGTGACAACCCTGCTTGCATCAACGCCTTGCCGATGCCCTGCCGCTGGTACGCCGGCAGGACGGAAATAGGTCCAAGGCCATACCAGTTCGGTGTGCCATCGGAAATGGTCACGGGAGAGAAAGCAATATGCCCTATCACCCGGCCATCCGTTTCTGCGACCAGCGATAGAGTAAGAGCGTTGGCGGCACGTAGCGCCTCGATGATGAACTGCTCCGTGTGATTGCTGAGCTCCAAGGTCTTGAACGCTGCGATAGTCACCTCAGATATCGCGGCAACATCGTCATGCGTCTCGTTCCTGATAACGATCTTTGGATTCATGTCCTCATACTCCTCTTTCTTGCGGGACAACTTTATTATGCTGAATGGCGAGCCGCTTGACCTGTTCACGTCAGCGCCGCCGCTGTTCTCCGTGTCCACTCAAGCATCTGGTTGGACTATTTCAATTCATTCATGACATTTTTCACGAAGGCCTCGCGTTCTTTTGGGTCCGGAATCATTATAAGGAGAATACGATTGAGGTCGTCTGTAATTTTTTGAATGGCATTATTGGCTTGCTCAGTACCAAATTGATTTCTCGTGGTAATCTGGAAAAAAGAGATACGAGTTAAAATCTTTGCAAGATTTTCTGTAGCAGATTTTGCATGTTGAGTGGCTTGGCTAGCAGCAAGAACATCTGTTTTTACGTCAGAGAGTTGAGTCTGTCCTTTCTCTATCTCCACTTCAAGGCCTTCAGCTTTTTTCACGAGAGCCTCTGCCAATGCTTTTTGCTTTTCAATTTTGTCCGAAAGATCATTCGCCGATCTCATTAAAACCGAAATTGCCTCTTTGTGGGCACCAACCTCTTTCTTGATCTCGCTGATTGCGTCTAACTTGGCCTCTGTGATTTCCCCTCGAATTGTTACCATCTCAATCCCAAGTCCTTTCCATCGTTCTAGGACATCATAGTTCGCAATAGCAAGGCCGCCGATAATTGATAGGGCAAACATGATGGACATAGCCTTTTTATCGATAGATTTGTCGACATGCAGATAAATTGAGATTGCTGTTATAGTGATGCCAAAGAGAAGGGCAAGTAGGGCTTTCATATTTAATATCCTTAAAGGTCCAATCGCTTCCAATAACCTCGCCCGCGCCAATGAAGTTTCAGTAACATCGCCGGACTTTCATGCGGCCTGGCTAATTGGTTTGTTGGCATTTTCTAATTTATCCTTGAAGAGAAAGCATGAAAACTTTTCCAGCACACCACCACGCGGAGATATGACACACAAGCACTTGATGCACAGGCTTGAGAAAAAACTTGTAGCCGATGTCTTGTATGTTAGACCTGTTTACCTAAACGAATCCTTCGCCGAAGTAGGTTATTTTGTCGTTGCTAATGATGACCCGTATGATGCGGCAAAACGTCAAGAACAAGTCCAAGGGTAATTATCGCTTTTTGTTCTATTATTTTCCCATTGGAGTGGCTGGAGATTGTCGAATGTGTTCGCTCCTCCCTTGGCGGTAGGTTTTATATGGTCTATTTCCCATCCTGTATTGGAGTTTGTATTTCCGTGATCCGAATATTTAATGGGCTTACCACATATATCGTAACGCCATTCCTTTGGGTCCCAATGCTGGCCATCTTTATCCGGGACAATACGACCTTTAGCCCACACGGTTAGTTTTGTTTGTTCGTCCGTAGATTTGAATGGGTAGCTGTACGCCATTTAGAACCTCCTTTTGTTTTGGTTTTTGATTTTTATGCAGTTGAATGCCACTTTTTCGTGAGGCTACGCCTGAAGTACTGGGAAGTCAACAGCTTTTTGATGAATTTGGCCAGACAAACCGTCCTCACCATCGGTATTACGCTGCCGAGGTTTTATGATTTGCTTGCAGGAAAGCGAGGCTCCCGGTCTCGGGCAATGATCAGGCGGCAGGAAGGGCGGGGATGACTCAAAGGGGTCGTGTTGGCCGGCAACTGCAATTCGGCACACGGATCAGCTGGCGGCTTGTTCAAGGTCCGTGTCTGGTTGGCTTGAGGTCCTCAAGGCAACCTGACACGGACCTTTCGTTCACCGAAAAAACCCCACCAGATACTTCACCGCCGGGAAGAGGATGGAGAAGGCGAGCAGCCACTTGATCCCCCGGGCCGGCATGAATTTTTGTAGACGCGCCCCGCAGTACATGCCGGCGAAGCCGCCAATACCGAAGAGGATACCCAAGAGCCAGTCCGGGGCGATGCTCATGCCCGGGTACCAGGGGGCGATGAACTGGTAGAAGGCGACCCCGGCCACCGAGGTGACAAAGGTGCCCATTAGCGTTGCCCCGGCCACGGTGTAGACCGGCAGACCGAAGAAGGAGACGAAGAAGGGGGCCATGATCGCCCCGCCGCCGATGCCGTACACCCCCCCCCCCCCCCCCCCCACCAAAATAAAAGGGGGGGTCCCCCAAGGGGGGGTGGGGAAAAATTGGGCGGTGAAGACGTTGAGGATTGGGGGGAGGGGG
>CAYSFY010000015.1:250-22061 GCA_964430285.1 uncultured Desulfobulbia bacterium | reverse complement strand
TTTCTTGCTACTCTTGGAAGGCACCTGTTATCAATAATTGCCGCTCTCTCTGGCTTCCAGAGGCAGAGTCCTCCCGAAACCAGAAGCATTATTCCGCCCACCACCCCCACCACCAGACTCAAGGCGGTGATCCCCAAGGTGGGGATGGTAAAGCTCTGGCCGTAGAAGTCGTAGCGGATGCGGGTGAGGGTGTACTCCCGCACCACCACCCGGGGCAAGGCCGCCTCCCCCTGCTCTCCTTGACGAAAGCGCCGGACCAACTCCTGAAACTCCTCTTCGGCCGAGGGGTTGCGGCCTGTCCCCTGCTGCTTTTTCAGCAGGTCCCGGACCAAGCGCAGGCCGATATAGAGGAGGACCAGCCCGGCGAAGCCGGTGAAGTTCTTGGGGTTGGGCAGGTATTTGACGCGGATGATGGCCCCGGCCAGCACCCCGGGCAGGGTACCGATGATCACCACCCAGGTCAGGGGCCAGACCATCCGCCCTTCGCGGATATAGCGGTAGACCCCGCTGGGGATGGCCACGATGTTGAACAGCTGGTTGGTGGAGCTCACCGCAGGCGAGGAGAAGCCCAGCACCGAGACCTGAAAGGGGAGGAGGAGAAAGGCCCCGGAGACCCCGCCCATGGAGGTGAACAGGGAGATGCAAAAGGCCACCAGGGGTGGCAGCCAGGGGGTGACGGTGATGCCCGCGGTGGGGAAGTCCATGGGATGAGGCCCTCAAGGCGAAATGGCGCACGGGAAGGATGAACGGCGAACGATGCCGGGGCAAGGTACGCCTGGTGGCAGCGGCCAAGAACAACGGACGACCAACGGGTCACCCCTACGCCGGAGTTGTCCGGCCATGACAGGTGGTCCACCTGCTGCCTTGAGTGGAGAGCCCCTACCCCTGCCCCCCGAAAGGTCCGGGGGGAGGGATTTTTGTGAAGGATCACGGCGTTAGGACAAGGCATGGTTGGGCCACCGTCTCCCTGACCGTCAGCCGGCCCCTTGCACCTTGGACCAGGTGTCGCGCAGGCCGACGATGCGGTTGAAGACCAACCGCCCATCCACCGAGACCACCGGGTCGGCGTAGAAGTACCCCTGGCGCTCGAACTGGTAGCGGTTGCCCACGCTGCCCTGGGCCAAGGAGGGCTCCAGCACGCAGTCGGCGAGCACGGTGAGGGATGCGGGGTTCAGGTTCTCCTTGAAGTCCACGTTCTTATCCGCCTCCGGGTCCTCGGTGAGGAACAGGCGGTCGTAGAGCCTGACCTCGGCCGTCACCCCGTGGCGGGCCGAGACCCAGTGCAGGGTGCCCTTGACCTTGCGGCCGTCCGGCGCCGAACCGCCACGGCTTGCCGGGTCGTAGGTACAGTGCACGGCGGTGATGGCGCCGTTCGCGTCCTTGTCCACGGAGTGGCAGGTGACAAGATACGCCGAGCGCAGCCGCACCTCGCGGCCCGGGGCCAGACGGAAGAACTTGGGGCAGGGGCTCTCCATGAAGTCATCCTGGTCGATGTAGATCTCCTTGCAGAAGGGCACTTTCCGTTTGCCCAGCTCCGGCCGCTTGGGGTGGTTGTCGGCCTCCATCTCCTCCACCTGGTCGTCGGGGTAGTTGTCGATCACCACTTTCACCGGTTTCAGCACCCCCATCACTCGGGGGGCGTTCTCATTCAAATCCTCGCGGATGCAGTTCTCCAACACCCCCATGTCGATGCGGCTCTCTTTCTTGCTGATGCCGATCAGCTCGCAGAAGGCGCGCATGGAGGCCGGGGTGTAGCCCCGCCTTCTGAGCCCCGAGATGGTCAGCATGCGCGGATCGTCCCAGCCGCTGACCAGCTTGTCGTTGACCAGTTGCAGGAGTTTGCGCTTGCTCATCACCGTGTAGGTGAGGTTCAGGCGGGCGAACTCGATCTGCTGGGGGTGGTAGGGGGTCTCCAGGGTATCCAGCACCCAGTCGTAGAGCGGGCGGTGGTCCTCGAACTCCAGGGTGCACAGGGAGTGGGTGATCTTCTCGATGGCGTCGGAGATGCAGTGGGCATAGTCGTACATCGGGTAGATGCACCACTGGTCTCCGGTGCGGTGGTGGCTGGTCTTCCTGATGCGGTAGATGGCCGGGTCGCGCATGTTGAGGTTGGGGGAGGCCATGTCGATCTTGGCCCGCAGGATATGGGTGCCGTCCTCGAACTCGCCGGCCCGCATGCGGGTGAAGAGGTCCAAGTTCTCCTCGATGGTGCGGTTGCGGTAGGGGCTCGCCAGGCCGGGCTCGGTCAAGGTGCCGCGGTGGGCGCGGATCTCGTCGGCGGTGAGGCTACAGACATAGGCCTTCCCCATCCGGATCAACTGCACGGCGTAGTGGTAGAACTGCTCGAAGTAGTCGGAGGCGTAGAAGAGCTTGTCGCCCCAATCAAACCCCAGCCAGCGCACGTCGCGCATGATGGACTCCGCGTACTCCACCTCCTCCTTGGCGGGGTTGGTGTCGTCGAAACGCATGTGGCAGACCCCGCCCGGGTTTTCATTCGCCACCCCAAAGTTCAGGCAGATGGACTTGGCGTGGCCGATGTGGAGGTAGCCGTTGGGTTCCGGGGGGAAGCGGGTCACCACCCGGCCGTCGTTCTTGCCGGCCGCGAGGTCTTCAGCAATCTTGGTGCGGATAAAATCGGTTGGGGTTGTCATGGGATCACCCTTATCCTTGGGATGGGAGGAGAGAGTTATCGCGCACGTAAGCGAAATAGGCGCGATCTTCGGTCAAGATGTGGTTCTGCAGCCAGGCCCCCAGAAAGAGATAGATGTTCATGGCCATCTCCTCGGGCTTGGTGGCAAAGAGCTGGCGGTCGTACTCCAGGGCCTGGTCGGCAAAGACCTTGTGCTTCGCCTGATGGGCGGCCAAGTCGGGATGGCCGCTGAGCAGCCGCTCTTCCGTGGCAAAGTGCTTGGCAACGTAATCGATCATGTTGTCCACCACCTCTTCCAGCACGCCGAGGCTGGGCTTGCTGTCGATCAGTCCGATCAGGGCATTGATATCATGGAAGATTTTCTTATGCTGCTCATCAATGAGCGCCACCCCCACGGAGTAGCGCCCGGTCCAGCGAAAGGTGGTGGCTAGCGAGGAGGGCGCGGCCACCGCCGTCACCCGCTGAAACGGGTGGCAATGGCCCCGGCCTGGCGCAGGCGGCCGGTCACCCGTTCCTTGCCAATGGCGATCAGCACCTCGAACATGCTGGGCCCGGCCACCCGGCCGGTGACCACCGCCCGCGCCCCGTTGATCAGCACCCCGGGTTTGATCGCCAACTCCTCGGCCATGGCGCGCAAGAGCTCCTCCACCGCCTCCAGGGTATACGCGGGCAGCCCATCCATGCGCTCGGCCAGGGCCGGCAGCCAGCTGGTCAACTCCGGAAACTTCAACAGGTTCTTCCTGATCGCCGCCTCCTCGAACTCGTAGTCGTCGGCAAAATAGGCCCGGCCCATCTCACTGAAATCCTTAATGGTATGAAAACGGGCGCGGATCAGCTCCAGGGTGGAGAGGAACCACTCCTGGCGCTCGCCGGCATAGGCCTCGTCCCACAGCCCTTGGGACTTGAACTCCGCCGCCACCATGGCCCCGATCTCGGCGATGGGCATGGTGCGCAGGTAGTGCTCGTTGATGCTGATGGCCTTGGGGTCGGTGAAGAACTTCGGGTCGTCCTTCTTGAAGTTGAAGATGGCGTTGGAGCGGTTGATGCGCTCCAGGGTGAAGTCCTCGATCAACTCCTCGCGGCTGAAGATTTCCCGGTCGTCGCCGCCGGACCACCCCAACAGCACCAGGAAGTTGGCCAAGGCCCAGGGGATGAAGCCCCGCTGCTTGTAAAACTGCACCGCCACGATCTCGCCGTGGCTGCGCTTGGAGATCTTGGCCTTGTTCAGGTCAAGGGTCAGCGGCATGTGGGCGAAGGTGGGCAGTTGTGCGCCAAGGGCGCGATAGAGCAGGATCTGGCGCGGGGTGTTGCTCAGGCCGTCCTGGCCCCGGATGACATGGGTGATGCGGTCGCGGATGTCGTCCACCACGTTGCACAGGAGGTAGAGGGGGAGGCCGTTGGAGCGGACAATGACGAAGTCCTCGATATCGTTCACCGAGCGGGCCACCCGGCCCAGAACCTGGTCGTCAAAGGCCACCTCGCCGCCCCCTGCGCGCTCTACCCGAAAGCGCACCACAAAGGGCTCGCCCGCCGCCTCCTTGGCCGCCACCTCGGCAGGGGAGAGCCTGCGGCAGGTGCCGTCGTAGCCATACTCCTGCTTGGCCGCCTGGGCGGCATCGCGCTTGCGGTCCAGCTCCTCCTTGGAGCAGAAGCACTTGTAGGCGTGGCCGCTCTCGATCAGTTCATGAGCCCGGGCCACGTGCTCGGCCGCGAACTCGGTCTGGAAGTAGGGGCCTTCGTCCCAGGTGACCCCCAACCACTCCAGCCCCTCGATGATGCCGTCGATGGAGGCCTGGGTGGAGCGCTCGGTATCGGTATCCTCGATGCGCAGGATGAGCTTGCCGTTGTGTTTCTTGGCGAACAACCAGTTGTAGAGGGCGGTACGCGCCCCGCCGATATGCAGGTAGCCGGTGGGGCTAGGTGGAAAACGGACTCGAACCTCGGGCATGATGGGACCTCTTGCATAAGTAATAAGTCGGACAACAAAACGTAGTCCTCCGCACATAGACGGATCGCCATAAGAGGGGCAAGCCGCCTTGCGTTTATAGCTCGTTTTTCAATTCCCTTCAACAGCCGATTGTCGCCAAGGCTATCGGCCCTGGCGCTAAAAGCCCAACTCCTTCAAGAAACGCGGGTCCCGGGTCCAATTCTTCCGCACCTTGACCCACAGCTTGAGCATCACCTTGGTCTGCACCAGGTCGGCGATGTCGTGGCGGGCCGCGGTGCCGATCTCCTTGAGCTTGGCCCCCTTCTTGCCGATGACCATCCCCTTCTGGGAGTCCTTCTCCACGATGATGGTGGCATCAATGGTGACCAGCTCCTCACCCTCCTGGAAGCGGTCGATGACCACGGCCGTGCTGTAGGGGATCTCCTGGCCGGTGAGCAGGAAGACCTTCTCGCGGATGATCTCCCCGGCAATGGAGCGCACCGTGGCATCGGTGGGGATATCCTCCGGGAAGTAGAGAGGCCCCTCCGGCAGCAGGGCCACCAGCTCCTTGAGCAACTCGTCCACCCCATCCGCCCGGCTGGCCGAGATGGGGATGATGGCGGCAAACTCGTGCAGCCCTTGCAAGGCCTGGATCAGGGGCAGAAGCTTCTCCTTGCTCATCAGGTCGCACTTGTTGATCACCAGGACCACCGGGGTGGGGTTGCCCCTCAGGCACTCCACCAGATCCGTGTCCGCCTGGGGCATCTTCATGGTGGCCTCCACCATGAAGATGATGAGGTCCACCTCGGTCAAGGCCTCCATGGCGATGCGGCCCATCTCCACGTTCAAGGGGATGGTGCCCTTGTGCAGACCGGGGGTGTCCAGCATCACGATCTGGTAGCCAGTCCCGTTGATGACCCCTAAAATCCGGTTCCTGGTGGTCTGGGGTTTGGGGGAGACGATGGAGATCTTCTGCCCCAACAGGCCGTTTAAGAGGGTGGACTTGCCGACATTGGGCGGGCCGACCAGGGCCACCATGCCGGATTTTAACAGTTCATTTTGTTGTTGATTCATGGTAGTCTCTGCCTTTTTCTCAAAGTGACGTGACGGCCCGCGCCAAAAAACGCCCCTGTACCCCAGCCCGGTGAGCGCGGCATTTGCGCCCACCCCATAAGGGCTGTCCCGCGCACGGGCCACCATACCAGGTTGCCCTGGAAAAGGGAAAAACAAAAGAGTCGCCCCACGGGGTGCCCAATCCGAACCACCACAGGCAGCAGCCTGTTCTCTCACCTACCCAGGACACAACTCACTATGCAGGGAAGAATCATCGAATACGTCGAGCACGGCAAATTCATCTGTGCGGCGATCATGGAGGAGGCGGGCGGCCGCCTCCACCTCTTGAACCAGAACGGCCGCGAGGTCAAGCTCACCCCTAACCGGGTGGTGCACCAATCCCGGCCGGTGCTCTCGGTGAAAGCGGACCACGACCTGATCATTAAGACCCTGCAAGAGACCGACCGGACCCGCCAGCACCTGGCCCTGCCGGTCCCCCTGGAGGAGGTGTGGCAACTGGCCAGCGAGGAGGAGAACCTCACCTTCACGCCTCAATTTCTGGCCGACCTCTGCTTCGGCGCTCAGGCCACCGAGGATCAGGTCTCCTCCCTGCTGCGGGCGGTGTTTAGCGACCCCATCTACTTCAAGTTCCGGGACAACCACATCGTGGCCCACACCCCGGAGGTGGTGGCCCAGCTGTTGGCCAAGCAGGAGGAGGCCCGCCAACGGGAGAATATGCTTAAGGTCGGGGCCCAGGCCCTGAAAAAGATCATGGCGGGCGAGACCCCGGAGAGCTGGCCCGAGCAGGACTGCCTTAAGATCATTGGCGACCACTACCTCTTTGACAAGGAGGCGGAGCATGGCGAGCTGGCCCGGGAACTCATGAAAGAGGCCGGACTCACCCGCCCCCACGACGCCTACTGGATTATGGTCAAGTCCGGGCGCTGGCAAGAGCACGAGAACATCGGCCTGCTCCGTCACCGCCCACCGGTGGAGTTCAGCGACGAGGCCATGGACCAGGCCCGGGCCATCGTCGCCCAGGCGCAAACCCTCCCCCTGGAGGGGCGCCTCGACCTGCGCCACCTGCCGGTGATCACCATCGACGGGGCCTCCACCCGCGACTTCGACGATGCCCTGCATCTGGTCCGCGATGGCGAAAACTTCGAGGTGGGGATCCACATCAGCGACGTGGCCCACTACGTGCCCCCCGGCAGCCCGCTGTTCAAGGAGGCCGAGGCCCGCTCCACCTCCATCTACTTCCCGGATGCCGTGGTGCCCATGCTCCCCCGGGAGCTCTCGGAAGGGACCTTAAGTCTGCTGAAGGGTCAGGATCGGGCCGCCCTCACCTTCCTGGTCACCCTCTCCCCGGATGGCGAGATCATCAAAAGCCGCATCGTGCGCAGCGTGGTCCGGGTCCAGCGCCAGTTGAGCTACCAGGAGGCCGAGTCCCTGGTCAGCAGCGACCAGGAGTTGGCCCATCTCGCCGACCTCAGCCGGCGTCTCATGCGCCGGCGGGTGGCGGCCGGTGCCCTGATCATCCCCATCCCCGACGTGGTCTTCCACTTCCACCAGGGCCGCGTCACCGCCATCCGCTTGATGGAGGTGGACACCCTGATGCGCAGCCTGGTCTCGGAGTTCATGGTCCTGGCCAACACCCTGGCGGCCAGCTTCCTGGCCGACCGTCAGGAGCCCGGCCTCTACCGCACCCAGGAGCCGGCCAGAAAACGGCTGATGCAGCAACCCGAGCATGACCTCTACCTCAATTTCCGGCAGCGCCGCTTCCTGGCCCGGGGGCTGTTGATCACCACCCCCAAGCGCCACGACGGCGTCGGCGTTGAGCAGTACACCACCGTCACCTCCCCCATCCGCCGCCTATTGGACCTGGTCATCCAGCACCAGATCGGCTCCATCCTCGCCGGCCGCGGCGCCCGCTTCCGGGAGAGGGAGATGCACGAGTTCTCCAGCCTGATCAGCAGCGCCCAGAGCCGGGTCAACCTGGTCCGCCAGCTTCGCCACCGCTACTGGCTGTTCACCTACCTGGAGCAGAAAAAGGGGGAGTACCTGCCCGCCCTGGTCCTGGACACCAGACACAACAAGGTGCAGGTGGTGCTGCTGGACTACCTCTTCGAAAGCGAACTCCCGGCCAACCAGGCCATCCGCCCGGAACACGGCGACACCGTGCGGGTCAGGGTCGCCAAGGTCAGCCCCCTGGACGACACCCTAACCCTGGAGTGGTGAACCGCCACCCCGGGCGCCCCTCCACTCCTTACGGGGAGGGAGAAGGTAGGCCCTTTCCCGGACAACTAATACAAAATCTGGCCGCTGTAGTCAGGGATCTCCGCCCCGGCCTCGCGGTAGAGCAGCGCCTGCCGATACCAGGCCAGTAGTCCTTCATGGCTCTGCTCCGGCACCAAGCGGTACCACCCCATGGAGTGGCGGAGGGCCAGGGCGTCCATCATGAGTGTAAAGGAGTCCAGCCGGTCCGGGGCCTCGACCTCTAAAAAACGCGTGCCCTTGTCGACAAAATACTGGGCCGTCCGCCCCTGGCCGATCTCCATGAAGAACGAGACCACATCCACCAACGAGCCGATGATTTCGTTATCGATCTCATAATTTCTGACCACAAACCGGGCCTCGCCATTGGCCTTGGCAATGGCGGCAAAGGCCGCCTCTCCCCTCTCCCTGGCCCCTGCCAACAAGACGATGGTCGACAAACCCACGATGAGCAGGGTGGCCAAGCACCATTCCGTCACCCGCCGCCGCAACCAGCGCCCGGCCAGCCAGACGGCCGTGCCGCCGCTGGCAGCGAGCGGCAAGAGCCACGCCATATCCGCGTGTTTCGGCAACACGAGCAGGGCCACCAACTTCGCGGGCAGCACGGTAGCACAGTTGGCCAGGGCCGAGAGCAGCAACGGATAGTGGTTGGGCATCAGAAAGCCGCTGCGGCCGTCCGCAAAGCGCCACCCCTCGCCATAGACACAGTAGAGGGCCATGGACCACAGCGCCCCCACGGCGCAGAGCAGGGCCAGCCCCCGGAAATAGGCGCGGCTCAGGTCAAAGAGCCTGGCCAGGAAGAGGATGAAACAGGGCAGGACCACCAGAAAGCGCCGTTGACCAAAGGAAGCGCCCATTTCACCGCTCCAAAAATTGGTAGAGCCGCAGATGACGGCCACCACGACCAGGATGGCGGCCATGACGTGAAACAGTGCCGGATTGCGGCGCATGCGGATGGCGTAACCCAGCAGGGCGATCAGCAGCACCGGCCAGAAGGTAAAGAGGCCGTTGCGCGTGCCCACCAGCATCAAGTAGGATTGCTGCAAGATCGCCAGGTCAAATTGGATGCCGTAGGTGCTGCCTGGTGTGCCAAACACCACCTGACGGATCATGACGGCCGGCACCACAAAGAGCAGCGCGCCTCCACCGGCCAGCCCCAGGCGCGGCAACACCTGCCGCCACCTGCCGCCTCCGGAGTGAGGCTGGGCCATGATCCCGTAGAGCAGAAACAGCCCCCAGGCCACAAATTCGGCGCGCACCAAGACCCCCAGCCCCCACACCGCGCCCAAGAGCAACCAGCTTCGCCACTTATGCAGATCCGTGTAGTGGTAGAGATAGAGCAACAGCGCCGCCAGAAAGGCTGCGGGCAGCATCATCTGGCAGGGGAAGACGGCGGTATAAATCAGCAGCGGCCCGCCGTAGAAACAGGCGAGCAAGGCCGCGACGATTGCCCGAGCAGATCCATAACAGCGGCCGACGCGATACATGAGCAGGCAAAACAGCAGGGCCAACACATAGGCGGTACTGCCCACCCACAGCCGTTCGTGATAATTGAGGTCATAGAGCCGCTGGGGCAGACCGGGCAGCCATGCCGCCACCTTCAGGGAAGCGAAGGCCGCGGCCGAGGCAGGCAGATAAAACAGGACCCCGCCCACATTCTGGTGGATCGGGGCATGGTTGCTCCGGGTTATCTGCCACAGGGTATCGGTGGCGAGTTCGTCAGGCAGGATGTTCAGGTGGCCCGCGGTCACCAGCCGATGGGTCACCCCCATATAGATATCGCAGTCCGGTCCCTGCCCCGTATTCGTGTGATAGAGGGCAAAGGAGAAGAGACCAACAAGGATCAGCAGTAATTTCCTAACCGTAATGGTATCCATGGGTTCCAACACTGTGGGTGACATCACTTGACTGACGGCGGTTAAAGGGGTTTGGCGAAACGCTCTATACTCAAGGAGACAAAACCTTTCAAGTGATTCGTTTTGCCGACCTCCCCGGCGGATGGCACAGCCCGCCAACCGGGGCATCAGGCTGAAGCGACGACACTCCCCTGGCCCCTACTTGATCGCTCTTCTCAAGTCGAGTAGGATGACAAGACCCCCCACGCACACCAACGAGACAGGGCAAACCCAAAGACAACAGGAGACCACCGATGACCACTTCCATGACCGCCCTCCTCCGCCTCGCCGTCAGCCTGTGGCTGGGCGGGGTCGGCATCTTCACCTTCTTACTCACCCCGTTGATCTTTGCCCATGAAAATCGGGACGCGGCCGGCCGCATCGTCGGCTACCTCTTTCCGGGCTACTTTCGTTGGGGGCTGGGGTGCGGGGCGGTGGCCCTCATCACCCTCGTGGTCCTGGGGCGCAGACAGGCGCACCTGCGCACCGTCGTTGCCTTCGTCGTGCTGATGACGGCCATCACCGCCTTTCAGGCCTGGCACCTCGAACCCAGAATCGTCGCCCTAAAACGGGAGATCCCCTCCTTTGTCACCACCCCCAAGGAGCACCCCTTGCGGCGGCAGTTCGCCAAGCTCCACGGCATCTCGGCGGCCTGCAACCTCGCGGTCTTTGCCGGGGGCGTGGCCCTGGTGGTGTTGCTGTAGTTTTTTTGATGAATGGATGGGAGAGGCAGCGGGCGCATCACCATGGCCGACGGCCAGTTGGACAAGCGGAGTGTGGGCGGAACAGCGCGGCAGGGCAGGGAGACGTTGCTGTCCACCCTAAAACGATTGGCGGATGTACTCCCCCAATTTTTTGAGAGAAACCGGCTTCACCAGATAGAGGTCGCACTCGCCCTTGGCCAAAAGCGAGTTAATGACCCCTTCGTCATTAACGGACGAGGTCATGACAATTTTACTCTGCTGGCGGACACCGGAAGTGGCCTCCAGGCGGCGGATCTCCTCGGCCACCTTTTTGCCGTCGATGCCGAGCATCATGATATCCAGGCAGACCAAGTCGTACTCTTTTTTTTCGGTTAAGGCCCTTTTGATGGCGACCACCGCCTCATAGCCGTCAACCGCGATATGGGGAGTGCCAAAGGCGGTCAAGAAGTCCTGGAGAATGAAGCGGCAGATAAAATCATCTTCAACGATCAAGATCCTCAGGTCAGTGGGGATCTTTTTCGATTCCGGCCTCCTCTCTTCACCACTGTTGGTAATGGCGTTGATCTCGGCAAAGAGCTCCTCGCTCTGGCTGGCCAGCAACTGCTCGTCAACTTGGTCGTCGGCTTCGATCAGGCCCAGGATCAAGTCCCGGGCATGGAGCAGGGGATCGATGAGGGCGGGGGTGAACGCGATCTCCCCCTTGCGGATGGCATCGATCACATTCTCGATCGTATGGGTAAAGGCGGAGACATGCTCAAAGCCGAACATGGCCCCCGACCCTTTGATGGTGTGAAAATTGCGAAACAGGTGATTGAGCAGTTCCTGATCTTGAGGCGCCCCCTTGAGTTGCAGCAGGGTTGCCTCAATATCTTCAAGCAGCTCATAGGATTCCTCGCGAAACACCTCTCTCTCGTCAAACATCTCCTCGCTCCGCTGTCATCTCTCTCCCTCGTGGCCTGAAGGGTGTCCCCACCAACGCCACCATCACTTGCCGTCGCGCACCAAACGCAGGGTGAAGGGGCCGCTGGGGCTTCCGTAATAGAGATCCCCGAAACCGAAGGCGACGATCCAGGTGTAGTCGGGATTGAAGGCCCCGGGCGTCGAGGACCAATAGCCGGTGGTCGGGGTGCCGGGGAAGAGGGTGGCGTTGATGGAGGGGTTGTAGCACCGTTTCTCCACCAGGGTGAGGAGCTCCTTGTGGGTGGGGAGCCGCCAGTCGGAGTGGCCGGCAAAGGTCTGACCTTGCGGCTGTTTTTTGGCATCCTCCCGGGTGAAGTGCATGGGTGCCCCGCTGACGCAGTCAGCGCCGGAGAGCCCCTCTGCGCACTGCTTCCACATCAGCCCGGTGGGGATGTCGGTCACCGTGCCGTCGCCATGGTTGAGGTAGCGGCTGTCCGGTGCCGTGGCCACCTTATCGGGACCACAGGTCTGGAGTTGCTGGGCCTGGGTCTGCTGGGCCCGGGTCTGCCCGGCCGTCGGCAGGATAGCCGCTACCACTAAGGCCACAAGGGTTGTCCTCTTCATAACGTTCTCCGGGTGAAGGTTACTGAGACAGATGCTGATTCGCTGTTACCAATACGGCGCAACCTTAAGGAGATCACCCCCCCCTTATTGGCGGTCGATCAACCCTAGGCCTTGGCTCACGGCCACGGCCTTCGCTTGGGTCAGTTTGGGCATGATCTTGGCCACCTGGTCCACCTTCATGGCCCGAAAGATCTTGACCACGGCCGGGTCGTCCATGGAGTCCAGCAGGGGGGCCACCTTGGCGGGACTCATGACGCTGTAGATCTTCACCAGATTGGTGAACTCCGCGCTCTCGGCCCCCTTGATGGCCGCCAACTGGTCCTTGAGTTCCAACTGCTGGGAGGCGAGCTTGGCGAGCTTCTCATCGAGCTCCTTCTGGACCTGCTCTTGGGTCTTCTCCCGCTTGGCCAACTCCGCCTCCTTGGCGACCAGGGAGGACTCCCGCTCCTTCAACTCCAGGGCCTTGGCCAGGTCCCCCGGGGTGATGGCCCTGACCGGCTGTTTATCCAAGGCGTAGAGCACCGCCCCCCCGCTCACCATCAGACCGAGGGCCACCATCACCAAGATGATCATCTTTTTCATCATCGCGCCACCTCCCTGCCGAATTCCTTACCGAACCGCATCACTGCCTGCTCGTCGCTCTCGATCTGCGCCTTGCGCAGGACCTCCTGCTGCCAGGCGAGAAAATCCTTCTCCTTCAACCGCTCCACCACCTTACGGGCCTTGACCTTGTGCAGCAGCTCGGCGCGCACGGTCTCGATCAACTCCTGCTGGGCCAAGACCGCGTTGTGCTGGAAGGCAATCATCCGGTTCTTCATATGGATCGCCTCCACGTAAAAGGTGTACATGGCCGCTGTGATGTCCCGCTGCTTGCGCTCCTCCAAGGTGGCAAACAGGGCCAGACGCTCATCCTCCAGTTCCGCCAGATACTTTTTGTGGTTCTCCAGCACAAAGAGTTCATGGGCCAGCCGCTGCTGGGCTTGCTCCTCCAGGTTGCGGCGCACGGTGAGTAGGGTTTCGAGCTTGTAATGGTAGGCCATGGGGACGGCTCAATTACGAATTAGGAATTACGAATGGCGAATTGACAGGGGCATGAGCGTTTGTTTGGAGCTATCCACATGGGCATTTACACCAAGGCACTTAAGGCGGTGGCGCTCTCGGCTAGAGTCACCTTCTGGTCCACATCCTGCTTGAGGAAGAGGTTCAGGCCGTCGATCATGGTGATGGCCTTGTCGATCTTGGGGTTGCTCCCTTTGGCGTAGGCCCCGATATTGATCAAGTCCTCGGACTTCCGGTAGATGGCCAGGGTCTCCAGAAAGCGATGGGCCCGTTGCAGATGCTCCTTGGGCATGGTGTCGCTCATGCAGCGGCTGATGCTGCCCAGGATCTCGATGGCCGGGTAGTGGCCCCGGCTGGCCAAGTCACGGGTCAAGACGATGTGGCCGTCGACAATGGAGCGGACCGCATCGGCAATGGGCTCGTTCATGTCGTCGCCCTCCACCAGCACGGTGTAGAGCCCGGTGATGCTCCCCTTGCCCTGGCAGGTGCCGGCCCGCTCCAAGAGCTTCGGTAGCTGGGAGAAGACCGACGGCGTATACCCCCGGGAGGTGGGCGGTTCACCGATGGCCAACCCCACCTCGCGGCTGGACATGGCAAAGCGGGTCACCGAATCCATCATCATGATCACATCCCGGCCCAGGTCACGGAAGTACTCGGCAATGGCCGTGGCCAGATAGGCCCCGCGCATGCGCACCAGGGGGGGCTGATCCGAGGTGGCCACCACCACCACCGAGCGGGCCAGCCCCTCGGGCCCCAGGTCCCGTTCGATAAAGTCCTTCAACTCACGGCCACGCTCGCCGATCAGGGCAATGACACTGATGTCGGCGGCGGTATGCTTGGCAATCATGCCCAAGAGCGTGCTCTTGCCCACCCCGGAACCGGCCATGATGGCGATGCGCTGCCCCTTGCCCAGGGTGAGGAGGCCGTTGATGGCTCGCACCCCCACATCCACGGGCTGGGTGATCCGCTCCCGCTGCATGGGGTTCAAGGGCTCGGCGTAGAGGGGGTAGACGTCATCCACTACCAGCGGCCCCTTGCCATCCACCGGGTTGCCCAGGCCGTCGATGATCCGGCCGAGCATGGCCTGGGAGACCGGCACCGAGGCCTGACCGCCGACCTGCTGGATGACGCTCCCCGGCTCCACCCCGCGCATCTCGCCCAAGGGCATGAGCAGTACCCTGCCCTCGCGAAAGCCCACCACCTCGGCGGGGATCTTGCTCTGCCCCCGATAGGTGCTGATCTCGCAGATACTGCCCACCGGAATCCCCGGGCCATGGCTTTCGACCACCATGCCGATGACCTGACTGACCCTCCCCCGCACCGCGATCATATCAGTGGCCAGGACGGCGTTGATGCAGTGTTGAAGGTTCATGGGGGAGGTTGAAGTGGGTGAAGGTTAAAGGAGAGTAACGGGGAAGGCCCATGGGTCGTAGCTGTTTTAAGTGTTGGAAAAAAGATGCGCCGTACGCTGTGTCGCGGTCAGCAAGCGCCCCCTTCTTTTGCCTGACCGCCTTCAGCCTCAACAACCGACCGCCTCGCCCTACTCGATCACCTTCTTCAAGACCGCGTCAATGGCGGCGCAAACCCGATCCCGCCGGGAGTCCAGGGTGGCGTCGATATCGCCAAAGCCGGTCTCCAACAGGCAGCCACCCTGGGAGATGGTCGGGTCTTCGGTAAGTTCGATCTTGGCAAAACCGGAAAGCAGTTCAGGCCGCTCCATGGCCGCCTGTTTAAAGCGCTCCAGGTCCTGGGCGTGCAGACGGATGGTAATGTTGGCGTTATCCACCACATAGACCAAGGCCGTTTTCAGGCAGACCTCAATGGCCTGGGGGTTGGTCGTCACCTCATGGAAGAGGACCCGATCCACCATGGCCTTGACCAGGGTCAGAATATCGGCTTCATAGCGCTCGTGGAGCCGTTGCCGATCCGCGGCAATGGCCGCAAAGAGTTGCGCCGACTGGGCGGCGAACTGCTCCATCCTCTCCTTCTCCCGGGCCTCGGCCGCAGCCTGAGCGGCGGCGACTCCCTGGTCATGGGCAGCCCTTTCAATCTCAACGACCCGGGCCTGGGCCGCAGCCACCATGGCCTCGGTCTCGGCCCGCACCGCCACTGCTTCCTGGCGCAAGCGCTCCTTCTCCTTCTCCAGTTGGCTCAGGGCGGCAACCAGTTCCGGGTCATCCGCCTGCCACATGGAGGAGAGGGCATGGAAGCCACCCTCACTGGACTCGGCGCCGGCCGGTCGCCGGGTGATCATGATGCTGTTTGTTCCCCCTTGGCTCGCGGACTTGATCACCCTAGACGAATTCATCCTCACCTCCACCGGCGGAGAGTTGCACCTTCCCTTCCTGTTCCAGACGCTTGGCGATCTTCAAGATGGATTGCTGGGCCGTCTCCACGTCCTTCAAGCGGGTCGGCCCCATCATCTCCATATCCTCCTTAAGCATCTCCACGGCGCGTTGCGACATATTCTTGAAGATCTTCTCCTGCAACTCGGTGGCCGCGGTCTTCAAGGCCAGCTTCAGATCGTCGGAGCTGACCTCCTTCAAGATGGCCATCACCCCGCGGTCATCGACCCCAATCAGGTCATCGAAGACAAACATCAAGCGCCTGATCTCGTCGGCCAACTCCTCGCGCTGCTCTTCCACCCCTTCCAGGATGGAGGCCTCCAAGGCCCGGTCGGCCTGGTTCAGGATCTCGGCCACGGCCTCGACCCCACCCAGGCGCTGGCCCTCGACCCCTTCCACGGAGAGCAACTCCTCCTGCAGCACCCGGTCGATCTCCACCAGGATCTCGGGGCTCACCTTGTCCAGCTCACTCATGCGGATGATGACCTCGACCCGCTGATCCTCCTTCAGTTCGCCCAGGATCACCGCCGCCTGGGACTGGTCCAGGACCGCCATCACCAGGGCAATGGTTTGGGGGTGCTCGTTGCGCAGGAAGTTCACCAGGATGCGCGGGTCCAGTTTCCTCGCCTTCTGGAACAGGGTCAAGCGCCAGTCGGAACGGATATCATCCAAAATCGCATTGGCCTTGTCCGACTCCAAGGCCTTTTTCAGGGCCGACTCCAGCAAATCATCACCGGAGAGGAAGAGCCCCTCGCCCCCTTCGTCGGAACGAAACTCCTTCAGCAGGTTGGCGATATCGTCTTTGTCAACATGGTCGATCTTGGCCATCTGGCGGCCGACCATCTTGATCTCCTCCTCCTCCAGGCGCTGGAAGACCTTGGCGGCAAAGTCCTCCCCCAGGGTCAGCATGAAGATGGCCGCCTTCTCGGGACCGGTGAGTTCGTCCCCTCCCTGTTGCTCTTTTCTCGCCATTGCTTACGCCTCTTCCCGCAGCCAACGCCGGACCAGATCCGCGGCCCGATCAGGGTCGCTCTGGGCCAGTTTGTAAATCTTCTCCCGATCCGTCATCCCCATGGGCTTCAGGGAGAGGTCCTCTTCCGGGGGTGCCTCCGCGGCCACCATCCCCGGTTTTGTGCCCAACATTGCCCGGCGCTGCTCCTCCAGTTGCTTATTGGCGAGCAAGCGGAAGAAGGGCCGCACCACAAAGAAGACAAAACAGATGGCAATCAGCAGGTAGATCACCGGCTGGGCCACCCCGTCGATGAGGTGCTGCCAGCGCTCCATGGGGTCCACCTTGGGCTCCGGCACCATGGAGGTGGCAAAGCTCGTACCCACCACCTCCAGCTGATCGCCACGCTCGGGGTCGAAACCCACCGCGTTTTTGGCCATCTTCTCATACCATTTCAGGTCGTCTCCGCCACGCGGTATATATTTTAAGGTTGCTGCTCCATCCTTGTCAACGCCCTTTTCGTAAGTGCCATCCACCATCACCGCCACGGAGAGCCGCTTGATCTTACCCATGGCCGCCTTGACCGTCTTCACGGTCTTGCTGACCTCGTAGTTGCGGGTGACATTGTTACGCGTGCCGCCGGCGTTCCCGGTCCCTTCGCTGGCAGCGGTCCCGGCCTCGTTGAAGGTGGCGAGGCTACCCTTGACCCCGGGGATGCCCTGGGGGGTCGATCCCGGCTGGGAACTCCCCTCATTCAACAGCTGCTCACTGCGCACCACCTGACTCTCCGGGTCAAACAGCTCCTCGGTGGTGTTCACCTGATTGAAATCCAGTTCCACCGAGACCCGGGCAATGGCCTTGCCGGCCCCGACCACCTCCTCGAACATGCTCTCCAGTTTATCCCGCAACCCCTTTTCCAGGGACTGCTGATACTCCAGCTGGCTATCCGACATCTGACCCATCTCGCCGCCCCGTTTGCGGAACAGGAGCCGGCCGGCGGTATCCACCACGGTGATGTTCTCCTCGGTCAGGCCCGGCACCGCGCTGGCCACCAGATTGACAATCGCCTGGATCTGCTTCTGCTCCAACTGATTATTGCCGCGCAGCTTGAGGCTGACCGAGGCCGAAGGGGGTTTCTGGTCCTCAATGAACACCGACTCGGTGGGGGCGGCGATATGGACCCTGGCCTCCTGGACCTGCTGAAACTGGCGGATGGTGCGGGCCAACTCCCCCTGCACGGCCCGCTGGTAGTTCATCTTCTGGACAAAATCCGTGGTACCGAGGCTGGTCTTGTCAAAGATCTCAAAGCCGATGCCGCCCCCCCGGGGTAGCCCCTCGCCGGCCAGAGAGAGTCTGGTCTCCAGGACCTTGTCCGCCGCCACCTTGACCACGGTGCCGTTCATGTCCAGCTCGTAGGGGATACGCTGCTCCTTGAGCTTAGCCACCACCTCGGCCGCATCCTCCTGATTCAAGGAGGAGTAGAGGACCTGTAGGTTGGTCTTCTTGCCCCCGCCCACCGAGAGCATCAGCATCCCGCCCATGACCACCGCCAACACCAGCACGGCCACGACTTTTTGGAGCATCGAGAAATCCTTGGTGACCGACAGGATCTGTTGCAGCATCTCTTTGGGACTGGCCATGGGGAACCTCTTGTTGAATTACGAATTAAAAATTACGAATTACGAATGAGATGAAGGAGATAAAGTACGAATTACGAATGAGACGAGGGGCGCAACCTTCCACATCAATTCGTAATTCTTAATTCGTAATTCCTAATTATTTTACAGCTGTAACCGCATGACTTCGCGGTAGGCGTCAATCACCTTGTTCTGCACCTTGGAGAGCATGCGAAAGGAGATGCTGCTCTCCTCCATGGCGATCATGGTCTCATGGATGTTGGAGTGCTGGCCCGTGACCAGACCTTCGCTCAAGGAAGCCGCCTCCTGGGCCTTCTGATTCACTGCGGCGATGGACTCCTGGAGGATGTCGCCAAACCCCGTGCCCTGGACTGGCTTGGCCTGGGTGGGGAGGGTACTGCCGACTTGAATGGGATTGATACCGGTAATGTTCATGATTTCTTCCTCGCGCTGGTTATAAACTGCTATGGACGAGATGGACTGGATGGACGGCATGGACCGTCTCCCCCTTCACCTTACTTGCTGATCTCCAGGGAGCGCAGGGCCATGGCCTTGATGGTATCCATGGCCGCCACGTTGGCGTCGAAATCCCGGCGGGCGCTCATCAGATCAACCATCTGCTCCGCCGTGTTGACGTTGGGCATCTTGACAATGCCGTTGGCATCGGCGTCCGGGTGGGAGGGGTCGTAGATCTCCTTAAAGGGGGCGGTGTCCTCCACCACCTCCACCACCTCCACCTTGCGCAGCTTGTCATCCACGGAGTTCAAAGTCTGCTGGAAGCCCGTGGCCACCGGCGTGGCACCGAAGATTACCGATTTGGCCCGGTAAGGGCCCCCTTCGATGGTGCGGGTGGTATTGGCATTGGCCAGATTCATGGAGGCGATATTGATCCTGGTGCGTTCGGCCTTCAAGGCCGAGCCGCTAATCTTCATGGCAGTCATAAAATCCATGGCCTATTTCCCTCCGTCGTCAATGGCCATCTTCAGGCCGTCAAACCTGTTGCCGATGATCTTGCTGGTGGCCTGGAACATCAGCTGGTTCTCGGAGAGTTTCTGCATCTCCTCGTCCAGGTCCACCGGCCGCCGCTCGTTCTTGAACTCCAGGCTCTCGCTTAGGCTAATCGGGTCGAGAGCGATGTGCTGCTCGTTGGTCCGGGCCAGCTTGCCGCGCTGCAACAGGGCGTTCTTCATCACCGCCTCAAAGGAGAACTCCTGGACGTTATAGCCAGGTGTCTCGATATTGGCGATATTGGACTGGATCAACCCCTGCCGCTCCATCCTGGCATCCAGGGCCAAACGACTGGTCTGGATGCCGCCGAAGAGTTTATTGGTAAATGGCATATTCTTCCCCCTTTGCTGAGTAGTGTTACCGACTGTCCAGCATGACTGCAAAATCAATGCCGTTCTTCTCGCTCTTAAGGGGAGGGGCAAAAAAAGGGCGGGAGCGGGGTGGCCGCCAAGGGATGGGCGGGGCCGGCCAGGGGGTGGCGCAGGGCCAGCAACAAATAAACCAAACGATACCGACAAGTTAAGCAGATCACAGCTCAAGGCCCTGACTGCGGTATTCGTTTAACTTATTACGCAGGGTACGGACGCTGATGCCGAGCATCTTGGCGGCATGGGTCCGATTATTGTCGGTCTGCTGTAGGGCCTGTCGGATCATTTGACGCTCCACCTCCCGCAGGGGGACCATCTGTCCTTGGGCATCGGCAAAGAGAGCGGTGGCGGAGAGGGGCTGGGCCTCGTCCTCGCAAACGTCCGCGGGGATGGACTCAAGAGCCGTGCCCCCGGCATCCTCCTCGTCCCACAGGTCCCACGGCTCGATCTCCTGGCCACCGCTCAACAGCACGGCCCGTTCGATCATGTTCTCCATCTCCCGGACATTGCCGGGCCAGGCGTACTCCAGAAAGCGTTGCTTAGCGGCACGCGACAGGGGCTTCACCACCTTTTTGTATTGGGCGGAGTAACGGCTGATAAAATAGTCGGCCAACAGCAGGATGTCGGCGCGACGGTCCTTGAGCGCGGGCAGGCGCAGCGGGATGACGTTCAGCCGGTAGAAGAGGTCCTGACGAAAGGTCCCCTGCTCCACGGCCTCGGCCAGATTACGGTTGGTGGAGGCCAGGACATGGACATCGAACTTCACCGGGGCCTTGCCGCCGAGGCGATCGACCTCGCCCTCCTGCAGCACCCGCAGCAACTTGGCCTGGAGGTGCAGGGGGATCTCGCCGATCTCGTCCAGGAGTAGGGTGCCGCCGTCAGCCAGCTCAAACTTGCCCTTCTTGCCGCTCACCGCGCCGGTGAAGGCCCCCTTCTCATGGCCGAACAGCTCGCTCTCCAGCAGTCCGTCCGGCAGGGCCGCGCAGTTTAAGGCCACGAATGGTCCGTTGCCGCGCTCACTCTCGTCATGGAGGAGCCGGGCCAGGACCTCCTTGCCGGTGCCGGACTCGCCGAGGATCAGCACCGTGGCCGTGCTGGAGGCCACGGCGCGGGCCTTGTCCACCACCCGCATCCAGGTAGGGTCTTGGCCGATGATCACCCGTTGGCCCTTGGCCGGACGCGGGGCATGAATCAAGCCCGGCCCCAAACCCGGAAACGCGGCCTGCCCCGTCTGGCCTACCGCCAAGGCCCGGGCCACCGTCTCCACCATCACCTCCATGGGAAAGGGCTTGAGGATATAATCGAAGGCCCCGAGCTTCATGGCGACAATGGCCGAATCCACGGTGGCAAAGCCGGTCATCACCACCACGGGCAAGGAGGGCGAGATCACCTTGGCCCGTTTCAGGAGTTCAATGCCATCCATCTCCGGCATCTTGATGTCGGTCACCAGCAGATCGACCGGCTCCCGGTTCAAGATCTCCAAGGCCATGCGGCCGTTTTCCGCCACATTCACCGAGAGGTCCAACTTGATCAAGGCCTGGAACAGGTCGACGCGGATCGCCTGTTCATCATCGACCACCAATATTTTTCTATGTACTTGACTCACGATACCGACTCAGGTTGTTGCATCCTTGCTGGATGGTTGGATGGTTATGGGTTAGGTGATGTTTACAGCTATCGGCCTAGCGCGCCGCCCTCTCCTTCAGGTCGGCCATTTCGGCGTCCAGCCCCTGTTGGGTTAGGCGTTCGTTGGCCATCCGCTGCCACAAGGGGTTTTCGCCCTGGCCGGCGGCCTGGTAGTGTTTGCTCCCCCCTGCCTGATCCCCCGCGGCCATCAAGACGTCGCCCAGATAGAGGTGGATCTCCTGGACACCATCGCCCTTGTCCGGCAGACCCTGGCCCAGCCCCTGCTCGTAGGCGGCCCGGGCCTTGTCCAGCTCCTTGCCCTCCCGCCAGCCATTGCCGATCCGCAGCCACCACCCCTGCTGCCTCTCCGGGGACAGCCACTTCTCGGTCACGGCCAAGGCCAGGAGGTCGGAGGCCTGGTCGAGCTTGGCCTTGCCCACCATGAGCTCCAAGGCCTCCTCGACCATCGCCGGCCGCTTGTCCGGGAAGGTGGGCTCTTTGATCGCCTGCAGGTAGAGGTCATGGGCCTTGTCGATCTCCTCCCGGGCCGCGCTGAGCTTGGCGCCATAGTAGGCGATCTCCCCGGCCTCGGGCTTCCCTTGGTAGGTCGTCCGCAGATAGGTCAACAGACGCTCCGTGGCCCCATAGTCCTTCATTGCCAGATAGGCCCGGGCCCGGCGAAAGTAGAGGTCCGTCCGCTCCTGATCGCTCATGGGCCATTGCAAGGCCAGATAATAGAGGGCCGCCGCCGGCTCATAGAGGGACAAGGCCTCCATGGCCTGGCCCACCATG
>CAYSFY010000015.1:0-240 GCA_964430285.1 uncultured Desulfobulbia bacterium | reverse complement strand
AGTTTGGCGCTGGGGTACTCCTTGAGAAGACGATACTCGGCGCTGTAGAGATCGTAAATATCCTGATAGCGCTTGTGATTCAACAGATTCTCCACCAGGTAGAGGAGAATCCGCCCCACTCGTTTGCCCTGGACGGTGGAGGCCTCGGCCGGCTCGGAACTGCGCAGGAAATTGCGCCCCATCTCGTAGGCCTGGTCCAACTCCTCTCGGGCCTGGAAGCGCTTGAACATCCCGAACCTG
>CAYSFY010000014.1:38210-39305 GCA_964430285.1 uncultured Desulfobulbia bacterium | reverse complement strand
CCGTGGGGGTAACGGCGGCCAGCAGCATCGGCGAGGTGGTGGATCGGGTGGTGGGCCTGGATCTCGTGTAACCATGGAGCTCTATGGGCTGATCGCCATTCTCGGCCTAATCGCGGGCTTGCTCTCCGGGCTCTTAGGCATCGGTGGGGGCATTGTCATGGCCCCGCTCCTGCTCTATGTCCCGCCGCTGTTTGGTTGCGCGCCCCTCTCCATGAAGGTGGTGGCGGGGCTCACCATGGTGCAGGGGCTTGCGGCCTGCCTATCGGGGGGGATGGCCCACCGCCGCTTTCACTTCGTCTCCCAGGGACTTACCCTGTGGATGGGAGTCACCATCTTTGTGGCGGCCTTGGTCGGGGGCGCGGGGGCGAAGCACGTAGCCGACCATCTGCTGCTTGCCCTCTTTGCGCTCCTCGCCTTAGTTGCCGCGGGGCTCATTTGCCTGCCGACCCAAAAGGACAGCGAGGCGCCGGATATCGCCCTCTTTCGCTTCAGCCGGCCACGGGCAGTCGCGGTTGCCGGCGCGGTCGGTCTCTTTGGTGGCCTGGTCGGCCAGGGCGGCTCCTTCATTCTCATTCCGCTGATGACCTCGTTCATGCAGGTCCCCACCAGGATCGCCATCGGCAGTAATCTGGGGATTGTCTTCCTGGCCTCCCTGGCCGGGTTTCTCGGCAAGGCGCTTACCGGCCAAATCGCTTGGACCTTGGCGCTGCCCATCGTGCTTACCGTGATCCCGGCGGCCCAACTGGGCGGGGCCTTGAGTCGGCGGGTGCCCATTGCCGGTCTCCGCCTCCTCCTTGCCCTCTGCATCGCCATCGCTGCCGTCAGGATCGGCTTTTCGGCCTTGACTGCCGTCCATGGGTGAAGAGGAGATGCGGATGAAGGCCATGGTGTTGCAGGCGCAAAGCGATCTTACAAAAAACCAGAGACCCCTGGCCTTGCTGGAGCTGCCGACACCGGTGCCGGCGGCGGATGAGATCCTGGTCCGGGTTGCCGCCTGCGGGGTCTGCCACACCGATCTCGATGTGATCGAGGGCCGCACCCCGCCGTCCCGTCTCCCCATGGTCCTGGGCCATCAGGTGGTGGGCCGGGTTGCCG
>CAYSFY010000014.1:33136-38200 GCA_964430285.1 uncultured Desulfobulbia bacterium | reverse complement strand
AATTCGAAGTCGACCTGGTCGCCCTGCACGCCTGCGGAGGGCGTGACAGCTCCGACGTCATCGATGTCGCCAGGTCAGCTGGCATCCCGATAGCGATCGTGCATCACTTCGCGAACGACCGGCTCGGAGCGATCAGCGCGCGGCAGCAGGTGGGCCGGGTTGCCGCCGTCGGCAGCAAGGTCCATCGCTGCCAGATCGGCGAGCGGGTCGGCGTCGCCTGGATCTCCTCGGCCTGCGGCAGCTGCGGCTACTGCCTGAGCGGCCGGGAGAATCTGTGCCCCGAGTTCCAGGCCACGGGCCGTGATGCCAACGGCGGCTATGCCCAATTCATGACGGTGCGCCACGAGTTTGCGCACCCCCTGGCCGAGGGCTTAAGCGATGCCGAGACCGCCCCGCTGTTGTGCGCCGGCGCCATTGGTTACCGCGCCCTGCGCTTGTGCGGGCTTCAGGATGGTCAAACCCTCGGACTCAGCGGCTTCGGTGGCTCGGCCCACCTGGTGCTGCGGATGGTGCGGCATCGCTACCCGCGCACCCAGGTCTTTGTCTTTGCCAGGGGTGCCGCGGCCAGGGCGTTTGCCCTGGAACTGGGCGCGGTGTGGGCAGGCGGGTTCGGGGAAAAGGCGCCGGAGCCCTTGGCTTGCATCATCGACACCACCCCGGCCTGGCAGCCGGTGGTCGCGGCCTTGGCGAATCTGGCAGCGGGGGGCAGACTGGTGATCAACGCCATTCGCAAGGAAGAGGCGGACAAAGAGGCGCTGCTGCGGCTGGACTATGCCGCCCACCTGTGGCAGGAGAAGGAGATCAAGAGTGTGGCCAATGTCAGCCGCCAAGACGTGCGCGAGTGTTTGGCCCTGGCCACGGAGATGGGGATCCGCCCCGAGATCCGGGAGTTCCCCTTGGCGGCGGCCAACGAGGCCTTGCTGACCCTGAAGCGGGGAGGTGTGCGGGGGGCGCTGGTGTTGCGGATCGATTGAACCCCTGCTTAGCGGGGCTGCTCGGCGATGCGTTGTTGGATCAGGCGCAAGGCCGAGGCCACCAGCTCCGCCTCCGGCCCCCGCAGCCCGCTCCACTGCACCCCGTGCAGCAGCTCTTCCATCTCCGCTTGCCAGTGGTCGCTGTATTCGAAATCGCTCTCGATAATGGCCTTGGCCGCGGCATCCGCCTCCGGGTTGCCGGCCTCGAAGTAGTCAATCATGGCCTGCAGGAGATGCAGGCTGTCGTCCATTTCCATTGTTCACCCCCAGGTGGTTAACCTGCTTGAGAGGAAGCCCCTTGCCCAACACCACCCCCGACAAAAAACGCGGTAGCCTCTATCTGGCCAGAACGGTCCTCGGCAACACCCTCCGCTTCTCCCTGCGCCAGACCGTCATGGACGACCAGGATGAGTTCCCCCGCCACCGCCAGCTGGTGGATCTGGGCGACGACCCCGCCCGCTATCTGGTCTTCCCCTCCAGCAACTGCTTTTACGTCCACGACGATCTGCTGGCCACGGTGGCCCCCATGGTGGAGGGTGACGTCGCCCTTGCCCTGGAAAAAATCCTCTGGCCCTTTGTCAGGGCCGATGTGCGGGCCAACCTCGCCTCGGTCATGGCCCGAGAGCACGGCTCGCCACCAACCAAGGTAACGGCTGCCGAGCAGGAGGCCATTGACCGGGAGCTGCATCTCTTCGACCGCCGCCGGCTCCACTACCTCTGGTACGGGGCCATCGACCAGAGCGGCCTCTACCGCATGCCGGCCAAGCTGTGCCGGCGGCTGCTCGGCAAATCCCGCGACGAGAAGGAGCAGTATTTCATCGACCGGGAGATGGTGCTCTATGCCGATCAGGTCAAGGAGTACCTGTACACCATCTTCAACCTCCAGCGCCACTTTAGCGAATCCTTTGCCCGCATCCTCCCCCAGGGACTCGATCAACAGCGGCTGGACGCCCTGTTCATCGATGAACTGTGCGGCCTGAACCGCGACGCCTCCTTGTGGCGGGGCATGCCCCCGGTGGACGGGCTGCACCCCTACCTCATCCGTCACCTGATCTTGTTCTTTGACTATGAGTTCAGCGCGGCGGCCGCCCTAAGCGGCTACTTCAAGACCTTCATGGACAGCCACCGCCAGTTCCGCTACCCCGAGCCGAAGGGCACCATGAGTACCGAGGAGTTGAGCACCATCTTCGGTGAACCGGCCGAGCGCTTGGCCACCCTCTCCAAACGGGAGTTGAAGGCCCTGTTCCGCAAACGGGCCAAGGCGCTCCACCCCGATATCGGCGGTGATCCCGAACAATTTGTCCGCCTGAAGGAGGCCTTCGAGGCCTTGCACCGCAAGCGGGGCGCGGCCTAACCCCCCGTGCCGCCTGTCCGCAACCTCCACCCGCTGGCGCGACCGGCTCCCCTCCCTCGTGGCAAGGGCAAGATGAACTGATCAGGGTCTGCAACTCACATGGCACACCCCGGTGGGGGTCTCCTTGACCCACGGGAACCAGCGCTGCTGCAACCAGAAGGCCACGTTCACCAGGCCGATGAGCACCGGCACCTCCACCAAGGGGCCGATCACCGCGGCAAAGGCCTGCCCGGAATCGATGCCGAAGACGGCGATGGCCACGGCAATGGCCAGTTCGAAGTTGTTGGAGGCGGCGGTAAAGGAGAGGGTGGTGGCCTGCTCGTAGGTGGCGCCCACCTTATAGGAGATGAAGAACGACACCAGGAACATGATCAGGAAATAGATGGTCAGGGGCAAGGCGATGCGCAGCACATCCAGGGGCAACTGGACGATGTACTCGCCCTTCAGGGAGAACATCACCAGGATGGTGAACAGCAGAAAGACCAGGGTCAAGGGGCTGATCCTGGGCAGCAGTTTCTCCTGATACCCGGCCTCGCCCAGGGCCTTGACGCCGATCAGCCGGGTGATCATGCCGCCTAAAAAGGGGATGCCGAGATAGATGAACACCGACTTGGCGATCTCGGCCATGGAGATAGCCACCACCTCCCCTTCCAGCCCCAGCCAGCCGGGGACGATGGTGATGAAGACCCAGGCGTAGAAGGAGAAGAAGAGCACCTGAAAGATGGAGTTGAAGGCCACCAGACCGGCGCAGTACTCGCGGTCCCCGGCGGCCAGGTCGTTCCACACGATGACCATGGCGATGCAACGGGCCAGGCCGATGAGGATCAGCCCCACCATGTAGTCGTGGTGGCCGGAGAGGAAGGTCACCGCCAGGGCGAACATCAAGAGCGGCCCGATCAGCCAGTTCTGCACCAGCGACAGCAGCAACACCTTGGGGTCGGTGAAAACCTCGTGCAGCTTCTCGTAGCGGACCTTGGCCAGGGGCGGGTACATCATCAGGATCAGGCCGATGGCGATGGGGATGTTGGTGGTGCCCACCTGAAAGGCATTGATCACCTGGCGGCAGCCGGGGTAGAGCCAGCCGCCCATGACCCCGGCGAACATGGCCAGAAAGATCCACAGGGTCAGATACCGATCCAGAAACGACAACCGCTTGCCCGCCTGCGTGCCCATCGTGTTCCTCCTTTCGCTCTTGTCTTTACTCCCGCGCGGCTCTTGGCAGGGCTGCCAGCTTCATGCCCCGTGCCCACCCTTTATGGCAACGGCATTGCCCCGTCACCCCATCAGGCCGGCAGGCACACCCTCCCCCGCTCCGTCCGCCATCAGCCGCAGGCGTCCGGTCCCTTGCCCTCCCGATAGCGGACGAGCCGCTCCCGGTCCTGGTTGACCACCTCTAGGGCTGCCAGGTGGTCCAGGATGGCGCGCTCCAGGGAGAGCCGCAGGGGCATCCCCTCCCCGGCCAGCCGGTAAAACATCCACACCCCCTGGCGGCGATCCGTCACCCAGCCCGCCCCCTTCAACAGGGCGAGGTGCCGGGATACGGTTGACTGCGGCAACCGCAGCACCGCCACCAGATCGCAGACACAGAGTTCCCCCTGGCCCAGGAGGGCCAGCAGACGCAGCCTAGTCTCATCGCTCAAGGCCTTATAGAGGTGAATTACCTGCTTCATGGTCAATACCAGTATATCCGCATAAGCGGATATTGCAAGGGTTAGTTGGCTGTGATCGCGGAGGTCAGTGCGGTAGCGCGGCAGCCATGGCGCCGAGCTCGGGAGATGGCGGGTCACTCTGCACCCGGGAGCGGAGGGGTGGCAACTCCATCTTCAGGCCCCTGGAGTATGAAGGGAACAGAGGGGAGAACCAAGTCGGCACCCCAAACCCCCCATTGATCGGGGGGTGCCTGTCCAGGCGGAAAGTACTGCCGTTTCTTCTCGTTGTACTCCGCCCCGTAGGTGCCCACCGCCTGGAGGACCGGGGCGATGGCGCTGGCCGGGTCATCTTCCCGGTGGTGTCTCTTGAGTGTTTTCTCCGCCCCGAAGTAGTAGCGGATGCCGAACAGGGCGTGATCGTAATGGTGCTCGCCGTCCACCACCTCGGTGAAGAGGCTGAGGCCCCGGATCGGGGTCAGGTATTCGATTTCCCCCTTGATCAGCGTGTTGTCCAGCAGCACGCCGGCGGTAAGCGAGAGTAGCAGGTTGTCCAACGGGTAATAGCCGATGTCCCCGAGCAGGTACTCTTTTTCGACATCGGTGTCGATGAAGGGCGCGGGGTCGTCGAACTCAATGGTGCCCCAGCCGGCGCGCAGGCCGAGGGTGACCGGCCCCCAGTAATATTCCCCTTCGCCACCGATCTGGCGGGCCGCCTGATACTCGCCGTTCAGGGTAGCGGCGGTGATGCCGAGCAACCCCCGGTCCCAGTCGCGCCAGAAGAGGTGACCCCCCATGCCGGTGAGATCGACATCAGCCACCCGGGTGGAGAGCCCGTCCACTTGCAGGCCGAACGTGTGGCCCACCGGCATGGTGATGCTGGCGGCCAGGTTCTTTCCCGGCTCGGACTCCATGTTGCCGTAAGAAAAATCAGCCTTGCCGTTGAACCGCGAAACCGCGTCGCCGGCCCAGGCGGTGGCGGGCAGGAGAAAGATCATCAACAGCAGCACAAGTTGGCCCATGGCGTGTCCCCTCAGTCGGCAACCGGCGACTGATGCAAAGGGTATTCATTTTGACCAACGGCAGCGGG
>CAYSFY010000014.1:31473-33126 GCA_964430285.1 uncultured Desulfobulbia bacterium | reverse complement strand
CTCCTCGGCCGAGATGATCAGTTAGCAAGAATAACAATTTTCAGTGACAGGAAACTTGTAGCCCAAGCCATTGTGGAAGTCAATGAATTCGCGCTTGGAGAGGTGGTTGCTGTATCATCACGGCATCGCCGGTCAACAGCCTGCCCATTGATCACACGTTCCAGACCAAAGAGATCCCCAATCCATAAAACTCCTTCTCCCCCACTTCTTTCCTAAAACACCAACTGATACCGGCTGCCGGCGCCCATGCCGAGCCGTTGCACAAAACCTTTATCCGCCAACATCTTCAAGGCATACTGGATGGTTCGTCGGGGGAGCTGGGTTTGCGTCTCCAGATCTCCCACCTTAAGGCACCGCTCCGGACTGGCCTTGAACGAATCGAGCACCTTAGCGGCGGATTCCGGAAGCCCCACCAAATTGGCATATCTGGCGCGGTAGACATCGATATCGCCCAAGGCGGCGGCCAAAATTTTGAGGAAAAAGCGGACCAGGGGGCCGTAATGATAAAGCCCTGGGTCCTGCTGGAACTTACCATTGGCGGCTTGGTGGAGGACCTTATAGTAGAGGACCTTGTTCTTTTCGATGTGCCGGTCCACAGCCAAATAGCGCACAACTTTCCGCAGATGCCGGTCCTCGGCCTGAAGCAGGGCGAGCAGGAAAAGACCACGGCCCAGGCGGCCATTGCCGTCTTGAAACGGGTGGATGGCCAGGAAACGAAAGACAAATTCCACCGCCACCGGCACCGCCCATGCCGTTTCCCTCACTGCGCTATTATACCAGGCGATCAGCTCGGCCATGGCGGTCTGGGTCATGATGCCGGGGTCCGCCGGTTCGAGGACCGTCTCCTGCTCTCCGGTGTCGTGATTACGGGACACGACCTTGTTGGCCGTGGTTTTATAGCTACCGGCGTACGGTTGCGCTTGGGGGAAGTAACGGAGCAGAGCGTGGTGCAAGCCGCGGAGGTGGTATTCAGACAAGGGCGAGAGTTCGGTGGCTTGCTGGTAGATGGTCGTCAGCATCTCCCGGCAACCGGCCACCTCCTCGATGCTGCGTTGCCGGTCCTTTGATAACTTATCGACAATGAAACTCTTCTTGGAGGCAAAGGCCGTCGTCTTGCCGTCCTGAGCGAGGGTGGTATCCACCCAGTCGATCTCATGATCCGTGAGCACCGCATTCTCGATCCGGGTTGACGCGCCGATGGTGCTGATCAAGGCCTGACGGTGCAGGTACTCCGCCTCGGCATGGTCGAGGGAAGAGACATCCCGCCATGCCCCGACAAAAGCGGCCTGTAAGTGAACCAACTCTTTTTCCGTGGGTGGATCCAGTGCAAAGGAGAGCATATGAAAGTATCCTGGTGGCAGGTCATTCTGCCAGCAAACGGTACCTTATCGCGCAAGAATGCGCAATGATCAGCTTAATTTCATTGCGCATTCTTGCGCGATATCACATCCAATGCAGCAAATGGGGACGTTGTGCTGCTCACACCAACCCTTGATCCAGCATCGACTCCACCACCTTGGTGAAGCCGGCGATATTGGCGCCGACCAGGTAGTTGCCCGGACGTCCATACTCGGCGGCGGCGTCGAGGCAGGTCTGGTGGATGCACTGCATGATGTGCTGCAAGCGCTCCTCCACCTCCTGGCGGGGCCAGTT
>CAYSFY010000014.1:6445-31463 GCA_964430285.1 uncultured Desulfobulbia bacterium | reverse complement strand
CGCACACCAGACGGATGCCGTTCCTGACCAGGGCCTCGGCATCGCTCGTGCCGATCTCGTTCTCGGTGGCGCAGGGGAAGGCGCACTCCGCCTTGATCCCCCACAACGGGTTGGCCTGGGCCGTGCGCTCCCTGGGGGTATAGACCGCCTCCGGGTAGTGGGCGGCATACTCCTCGATGCGGCCCCGGCGCATGTTCTTCAGGGCCTTGACAAAACAGAGTTTAGCGGCGTCGATGCCCTCCGGGTCATGGATGAACCCCGAGGAGTCGGAGAGGGTCACCACTTTGGCGCCGTGGGCGAGCAGCTTCTCGGCGGTGTACTGGGCGACGTTGCCGCTGCCGGAGATGAGGCAGACCTTGCCCGCCAGGGTGGCGTTAGCCACGGCGAGCATCTCGGCGGCAAAGTAGACCACGCCGTAGCCGGTGGCCCCCGGCCGGATCAGGCTGCCCCCCCAGTTCAAGCTCTTGCCGGTCAACACCCCGGTGAACTCGTTGGCCAGCCGCTTATACATGCCGAAGAGGAAACCGATCTCCCGGGCGCCGACGCCGATGTCGCCGGCCGGCACATCGGTGTTGGCGCCGATATGGCGGTAGAGTTCGGCCATGAAGCTCTGGCAGAAGCGCATCACCTCTTCGTCGGAGCGCCCCTTGGGGTTGAAGTCCGATCCCCCCTTGGCGCCGCCCATGGCCAGGGTGGTGAGGGCGTTCTTGAACACCTGCTCAAAGGCCAGAAACTTCATGATGCTCAAGTTGACCGAGGGGTGAAACCTAAGGCCGCCCTTGTAAGGGCCGAGCGCGGAACTCATCTCCACCCGGAAGCCGCGGTTGACATGGACCTGGCCCATATCGTCCTGCCACGGCACCCGAAAGATGATGATCCGCTCCGCCTCGGTGATCCGCTCCAGCACCCCCAGCCGCCGGTAGGCGGGGTTGCGCTCCAACACCGGCCGCACCGTTTGCAGCACCTCGTCCACCGCCTGCAAAAACTCGTGCTCGCCGCGATTGCTCTCCTCCAGTTTGCGAACAAATGCCTCCATGGTGCACTCCTGTTAGGCCGGGATACGGAAATCGATCCGGCAGGTCTTGATGTTATTCGTGGCTTTCAAGGATTCTCAGCCAAATTTTCCGATCTCCAGCAGCTGGCGGGTGATTCCGTTGGAGCGTCGTCCACGGCGCGATTGCAGCGTGGTCGCGCCGTGGACGACGCTCCAACAGCAAGAGTTGCTGAGATTTGTTTACAGGTAGATGACGCACTGGCCGCTGTGGTTGTCGGTCTTCACCACCAACGGCTTGGCCAGCCGCAGGTGCCTGACCTGGCCCTGGTCGCTGACCATGGGCAGGGAGGCCAGGAGCGCTTGATTCAGGATATGCCCCTTGCGGCTGTCCAGGGAGATATAGTGGATGTGGCTCGCGGTGATGTTTTGGAAGAAGTGGGTCCCTTGGGAGGGATCGACGCTGAAGGCCTCGCTGCGCAGCTCCACCATGGCGGCCACCGCGTTGATCTCCTGCCAGCGCACGGGGATGCCCAGCAAGGGGTCGGCGGAGCCCCAGCGGCCGGGACCGATCAACAAATAGCCCCGGTGCTCCTGGTCCAGGCGAGCGTTCACCCGACCGATCTCCTCGGCGATCCGCTGGCTGTCGGCGCTGCGGAAGGAGGCCGGGTCCACGTAGACGATGTCGGCAATGTGCTCCAGGCGGCCATGGCCCAGGACGTCGGTGGAGAAGAGCAGGGCCTTCTCCTTTTCATCGGCGGTGATGGTGATCCGCTGCCGCTCCAGCACCGTGGCCTGGGGCCTCAATTGGAGGATGGAGAAGGTGGGCTTGGCGCTGCCGTCGTTGACATCCAGGCAGAACTCGATCTCCACGTCGCCGCCGCACCCCTGCTTGGCCACCTCCAGCACGCGCTGCAGGAGCTGGGGCAGGGGGATGAGGTTGTGCTTCAGGATATTGGCAAAGGTGAGCACCGGCACCCCCTGGCCGCGGGAGTCCCGGATCCGCTGGTCCTCGGCGGTATAGCTGCTGCACAGGAGTTGCAGGGGGTATTCGGCCATGGCCTCGACCACCCGCCTGCGCACCGGCACGGCCCCGGGTCGCCTGCCGTTAGCGTGCAGGGGCAGGGCATAAAAACTCTTCTGGGCATTCTCCAGGATCTCCTCCACCGTGGAGAGCTGGGGCAGGAGCTTGGGGTGGGCCGGCGAGAAGTTGAGACACTGCTCGCCAGCCACCACGGTGTTGCCCAGGCCCAAGGCGATATGGGCGATCCCCTCCTCGGCCCGCATGGGGGCGAGGGGATAGAAGTTGCGCGACTGGGCCACCCCGGAGAGGGCGGGGTAGAAGAAGCCGCCGTAGCGGTGGCCGGCCAGCTGCTGCACCATCACCGCCATGCTGCCGGGACGCCGTTGCTGCCGGGCCTTGGCAAAGCTCAACGGCCCGGCGTGGAGGGCCGAGGCATAGACCCGCTTCACCGCCCGCTCCAGCAGGCGCAAGCGCTCGCCCCGGTCCGGGTGGTCGTTGGCCAGGAGCACGGTGGAGAACAGCCCGGCATAGGGGGCAAAGTGGGCATCCTCCAGCACGCTGGAGGAGCGGACGATGAGCGGGTAGTCGCTCTGGGCGAGCAGCACCGCCAGCTGCCGCCGCAACCCCTCCGCCAGGGGCCGGTTGGCAAAGGACTCGGTGATCTGGGCGTCGCTCATCCGCTGGCAATCGAGCTGGTCCAGGCCGTGCTCGCTGATAAAGCCGTCGAACCAGGCGCTGGCGATGACCAGGGTGCGGGGGATGGTCACCTGGACCTCATCGATGCCGCACAGGGGGCCGGTCAGCCGCAGGTAGTTGGCCAGGAAGGCGAGCCCCAGGGCCTTGCCGCCCAAGGCCCCCCTGCCGCAGCGCACGAACTCCATGATCTCGGCATCAAAGTCGCGCTCGGAGAACTGGGCGATGATGCCCCGTTGCCGCTGCTTGAGCTCCGCGCGGATGAGGGTGGTAAGGTGGTGGCGCAGGGCGGCGGGGGTGGTGAGGTGGCCCAGGGCCTGACGCTGGCAGAGGCCGGCCAGCCTGACCTCGGTGCGGGCCATGATCCAGTTGGAGAAGTGGTTGTGGCCGGCGTGGTAGAGCAGGGCCTCGTCGGGCACGGTGTGCAGTTTGCGCTCGAAGTCGATGAGGTTGACGGCGCGGTCCAGGGTGCGCCCGGCGCGGTCCTTGAAGACAAAGTCGCCGAAGCCCAGGTGCTCCAGGAAAAAGGCCCGCACCTGCTCGCCGATGTCGGGGGCGTTCTTGTCGATAAAGTTGGCCGGGATCCCCGCCGCCGGTAGCCGGTTTGCCGATTCGGCGCTGAGCAGCAAGAGCGGCAGGTCGGCGATCTCCTGGCGGATCTCGGTAAGCAGTCTGACCCCGGCATCGTCGGTCATCTTGCCCGCTTTTGGGTAGCGGCTGTCGGAGATCACCCCGTAGATGTAGGGGTGGTAGCGGCGGTAGAGGGCCATGGCCTCCTCAAAGGAGGCGGCGGTGAGGATCTTGGGCCGGGCCCGCATCTTCAGCAAGCGGTGCTCGGCATTCAGCCCCTCGTCCAGCACCGCCTGGGTCTGGCTGACCACCTGTTTGTAGAGCAGGGGCAGGAAGAAGGAGCGGTAGAGCGGCGAGTCCTCTACCAGCAGCAGGATGCGCACCGAGGCCAGGCGGGTGTCATGGTCGGCATTCTTGTGATCCTCCAGGTTCTTGACCATGGCCAGGAGCAGGTCCGGGTCCGCCGACCAGACGTACATGGCATCCAGCGGCGAGGGGGTGTCAGGGGAGGCATGGAGGTGGGGGGCGAGGCCGTGGCTGATCAGGATCACCGGCAGCTTGGGCCGCGCCCCCTTGATGGCGGTGGCCAGGGTAAAGGCGTCCATCTCCCCCACCCGGGGCATGGTGATCACCAGATCGAACGGGCGCGAGTTGATCAGCTCCAGGGCGGCCGCCGCCGAGGTGGCCAGGGTGAGCAGGGGGGGCTGACTCAAGTTCAGGCCGTGGTACTGGGTGACGATGCGCGAGGCCAGGGTGCCGTCCCCCTCCATGACAAAGGCATCATAGGCGGTGTGCACCAGGAGGATATTGCGCACCTTAAAGCGCATCAGCTGGTGATAGACCTTAAAGCCTTGGTCCGGTTCGATGGCGCAGGGGGTGGTGGCAACGGCGGACACGCCTTCACCCCTCCTGCTGGCGAGGGGCAAAGCCCCGGCGCAGGGTGTTCTCGGTGATGGTCACCGCATCGACGAACTGCAAGAGGTAGTCGGGACCACCGGCCTTGGCACCGATGCCGGAGAGCTTGAAGCCGCCAAAGGGCTGGCGCTGCACCAGGGCGCCGGTGATCCCCCGGTTGAGGTAGAGGTTGCCCACGGCCAACCCCTGCCGGGCCAGGGCCAGATTGCCCGGGCTCCTGCTGTAGACCCCGCCGGTCAAGGCAAAGTCGGTGTCATTGGCCATGGCCACGGCCTCGGCAAAGGTGGCGGCCCGCATCACCGCCAGCAGCGGCCCGAAGATCTCCTCCCGGGCCAGGCGGTGTTCGGGCCGGATGCCGCCGACCACGGTGAGCGGCACGTAATACCCCCCCTCGGGCACAGGGCTCTGGTAGAGGATCTCCCCCTCCTCACGGGCCAGGTCGAGATAGGCGAGCACCTTCTCCCGGGCCGCGGCGTCGATCAGCGGCCCCAGGCCACAAGAGGGGTCCGTGGGCGGACCCACGGTGAGGGAGCGGGCCGCGGCCAGCAACCGGTCGAGGAATCGGCGGTAGACCGCTTCCAGGACAATCACCCGGGAGCAGGCGGAACACTTCTGTCCTTGGTAGCCAAAGGCCGAGGCCAGGACCCCGGGCACTGCCTCGTCGAGATCGGCATCGTCATCGATGATGATGGCGTTCTTCCCCCCCATCTCGGCGATCACCCGCTTCACCTGGCTCTGGCCGGGTACGGGCTCCGCTGCCCGGCGGTAGATGGCGAGCCCCGTGGCCACCGAGCCGGTAAAGGCGATGAGCTGGACCCCGGGGTGGCCCGCCAGATAGGCGCCGCTTGACTCCCCTTGGCAGGGCACGAAGTTGAACACCCCCGCCGGCAGACCCGCCTCCAGAAAGATGCGGGTGAGGTGCGCGCCGCAGACCGCGGCCGGGCCGGCGGGCTTATAGAGCACGGTATTGCCGGCCACCAGGGCGGCGGCGCTCATGCCGCAGCTGATGGCCAGGGGGAAGTTCCACGGGGCGATCACCGCCGCCACCCCCTTGCCCCGGTAGTGGTAGCGGTTCTCCTCGCCGGCGATCTCCACCAGGCGGCTGTTGCCCGCCATGGCCACCATCCGCCGGCCGTAATACTCGCAGAAATCAATGGCTTCGCAGACGTCGGCATGGGCCTGGTCCCACTGCTTACCCACCTCCAGGACCTGGAGGCTGGCCAGGGGATAGAGTTCACGGCGCATCCCCGCCGCCGCCCGGAACAGGCAGGCGGCCCGCTCGGCCACAGGGGTGCGGCGCCAAGGTTCCAGTGCCGCCTGGGCCGCCGCCACCGCCCGGTCGATGTCGGCGCGGCCCGCCTGGACCACCCGGCCGATGATCTGGCTGGGATCGGCGGGGTTCACGGAGTGCCGCACCCCGCCTTCGCCCTCCTCCTCGCGGTTGTTGATGACCAACCGGTAACGCGCGCCGCAACGGGCGCTGACCTCGGCAATGGCCTGGGGGAAGGCGGCCCGCACCTCGGCCCGGGTGAAGTCGGCGGGTGGTTCGTTGCCAAACTCTCCCCGGCCCCCCTCCCCTGTTGCCAGGCTGGCCGGCGCTGCCGCCGGCGCCCCGGCGACGGGATCGGCCAGCAGCTGCTCGACATCCACCCCCTCGCGAAAGCTCTGGCGGAGAAAGGACTCGTTGGCCGTGTTCTCCAGCAGCCGGCGCACCAGGTAGCCGATCCCCGGCAGCAGTTCGCCGAACGGGCCGTAGAGCCGGACCCGGCCGCTCATCCGCAACAAGGCCCGCTGCACCGGGGGTGCCATGCCGTAGAGCATCTGAAACTCATACCGCGCCTCCGGCACCTCAAGTTTGGCCGCGGTCTCCATGATCGCCGCCATGGCGCGGATGTTGTGGGAGGCACAGGCCAGGTGGCAGATCGCGTGGTTGGCAAGGATACGGGCGGCCAGCCCTTCGAAGGCGGCGTCGGTGTGGCGTTTTGCGGTATGGACCGGGCAGGGCCAGCCGTTTCTGGCGGCGATCACCGTCTCGTAGTCCCAGTAGGCCCCTTTGACCAGGCGGATGGCGATGGGCATCCCCCCCTGGCGCGCCCAGGCGAGCAAGGCCTCGACATCGGCGGGGGTCTCGCGCAGGTAGGCCTGGAGGCAGAGGCCGAGGCGGGGGTAGGCGCGCAGCTCCTCCGTCTCCTTCAGCCGCCGGTAGACGGCCAAGGTCATCTCCTTGTAGCGGTGCTGCTCCATGTCGATATAGAGAAAGGCGCCGAGCGCCTTGGCCTTGCGGGCCAGGGGCAGCAAGCGCTCGGTGATGGCGGTGACCGAGTTCTCGAAGTCCATGGGGTCGGCCCGGGAGAAGAACGCTGTCGGCTTGACCGCCAGGTTCATCTTCGCAGCCTGACCCCAATCGAGCTCCCCCTCCCCCGGGGCCAGGGCCGGCCAGGCGGCCGCGGCCCCGGCCAGGTCGTCCAGCAGGGCGAGATAGCGGTGCTGATAGTCGCGGGCCTCGCTCTCGCTGACCACTGCCTCGCCCAGGATATCCACGGAACAGGCGAACCCCTCCCGGCGCAGGGAGGCGATGGCGGCCAGGGCCTCCGGCGCTGTGGCCCCCAGGATGAAGAGGTGGGCCATGGACTCCACATTGTGGCGCAGGGTGGCGGCCAGGGCCTTGGCGAGATAGCCGCCCAACACCCCCTCCTGCTTGCTGCCCCAGCGCAGGACCGCCGGGATGTCAGGGCCGGATGCGCCGAAATACTCCTCCACATGGCGCACCAAGGCCTCCTCGGTGGTCAGCGCGGGCAAGACATCGACAAAGCGGAAGAGCCGCACCTTGAACTCCTCGTGGTGCATGGCCCAGTCCAGCACCTTGCCGGTCCACCAGTCCTTGCGGAAGATCGACGGGGCCTCGCCGCCAATCCGCCGGAATAACTCCCGGCCCCGCGCCTGGATCCGCTGTTCTAGTGCTCCGGCAGCCATGGGTGTCTCCTCGGCACGGGGCCTTAGCGCCGCTTGGCCACTTTGGCCACCGCCTCAATCAGTCTGGCGGCCTGGGGGTTCTCCACCGTATGGCGGACCAGAATATCGGTGGGATCGACCCGGGTCCCATAGAAGGCGTGGTTCAGGCCCGGGCGGACAGCAACCACCGCGCCATTCAAGGCAATGCCGCCGAACGCCCCCTTGGAGCGGGAGAAGCTGATGATGTCGGCGCTGAGATTGGCAGTGGCCGCCGAGGCCCCGATCCCCACCGGTCCCGCCGCCACCCCGATATCCGCCCCCAGTTTGAGGTTGTTGGCGAGAAAGGCGGTGACCCCTCTCTCGGTCATGGCCAACAGCACCACCTCCGAGGCATTACCCCCCAGTTGCAGGCCCCAGCTGACCTCGCCGATGGTGTAAAAGGCCGGGCCGTGCCAGGCGGTGGTGGTCCGCTCCCGGGCCAGCATGACTCCACTGCCGCCGGAGACCCCCAGGACAAAGGCCCCTTTCAGGATCTGCGGGGCGACAAAGACCCCCTTGGCCCGGCGCAACAGGTCGCGGAAGGCATCCATCTCCGGCGCGGCCTGGAAATTTTCCACCGTCATCCGGGCGGCGTCCACCAACTGCCTGGCGTCCTTGCCATCGTCGGCCCGAGCCGGCCGCACGCCGAAAGTGGCCAACAAGGCCACTATCGCCACCAGCACCACGGCCGCCAGAGCGCGACCCGCTTCTCTCTTGCTGTTCATCTGCCTCACCTTTGGTTGGGGTTGATATCCGTTGATGATGATCCTCTCGCGCCCGGGCCAGCCCCCTGGGCCGGTGTCTTTGTTGCCAAGGCCTGAACCCTGTCCGCCCCCATCGGTTGCCATCAGCGTGTTGGCGTGGCATCTCGGTTTGGGGCCATGCGCTCCCTGCCCCCAGGGTACGGGCAACCGCCCAAGCCGCGACATAGGGTGATGCCCCTATTTTGTCGGTTTCGCCAAAACCGCTCACCCGCCGCTGGCGCGTTGTGTCACTTACTGATCGTGCGTAGGCAGATGGCCATTATTGCAGACTCTCTGCGATTCCATCAATTTTTTCGCCAACCGTTACGGGCGCACGGCGCGGACATAGCCGCCGCCTGTCCGTGGCGTGTACTGCTCTCCCGGGTCGCAGGTGGCGCCGGGTTCAAAGGAGCCGACCATGCCCTCGCCACTGGGCTCGCCCGTCCAGAAGTGCCCTTTGCGGTCCATCAGACACGGCCCATTCAGGTGGCGGTCAAAGAGGTCGTTGAGTTCGTAGAGCTCCGCTGCCGTGGGCAGCCGCCACCCCTTGTCCATGCTCTCCTGGTTGAGACGGGCGATGTAGGCGTGGGCCTCTTCCAGGCTGGCCAGCGGGGTGGCGCTCTTAGTGGACTGCCACACCTGGCCGGTGGTCGTGTCTTGGCAAGTGCCCTCCCCCAGGAGCACCAGTTGCGGGGCGCGATTTTTGCCGGTGCATCCCTGCACCAACAGGAGGACAACAAGGGCGGCGAGGATGGTGGTCAACTTCTTCATGGTGGTGGCTCCTGGAGTGTGGTGTATGTCCTGCCCATGGTGGTGCGCCGCACGCCATGGGGAGAGCATGCGCCCTGCGTTCCGGACGCTATTGTAGCACAGACAACACGCTGCCTATCAATGGTCAAGAAAAAAAGTGGCGGCCAGGAGGATCAAGGGCGGGCGCTGGAGATGGAGGCGCCGTTGCCAAGGTGCCATGGGGAGCTTGTACCGCAGTGCTCCAGAGACGGGGTAGCCACCTGTTGGGTGTGATCTCCAGAAAGCAACTCTCCCCGCAAATAACCCCTTGTCATGGCAATGGGGATGGGATAGTAAGACTAAGTTGAAGCGGTGCGCAGGGGTTCCGGATGAACACCAGGATGTCCGGATTAGTTGCTACCGGGAAAGAGCACGGGCCGGGCCCACCTGCGTGGGGACATCCTGCGGAGGTATGCAGACCTGTATAATCACTTGGACTCATTTTCAATTCGGAAGAGGCACCACAATGCATACTGGCATGAAAAACTGGATCCTCTTCCCAATCCTTCTGTGGGCACTTGTTGCCTGCGTCTTGGTTGTACGGGACTCGCCCCCGTCAACATCTCTCGCATGGGAACCTACCCTCACCGCGAATTCTTCCGCACAAGTTGTTGCCTCCATATCCAATGACCTGCCAGATGTAATCCAGTATATTCCACAACATGATAAGAACTTAGCCGGCCGATATTCCAATTCTGATGGGCTGTCAGGGGAATACCTATATCTCTTTTCGGATGGCATGTACATCTTCACCCATTGGGCGGACATACAACCAGAGACCATATATGAAAAAGGTACGTGGGTTTTCAAAAACGGAGTAATCACCAATACGCCAGATGGATCACTCCCCAAGGATATTTTTCCAAAAGATCACTGTTTTTTGCCTCTTTCGATTCGCGGGAAGAAAAACATTTTCTTGATTGGCGCAAATTGGGATTACTCCTACCTAATGGAAAACAAAAAGCCTAACGATTATTTCATGTTCAAGATCTGCACATATGAACAAAAAGAACAATACGATGGCAAGAAGGACATAACTATCAAGAATGATCTGATAAAGAAAAACGGGGACAGATTTAATTATTAAACTTCCACCCAAGGTAGAGAAAAAATAAATCCGTCCCCTTTTTGACACTTTTCGCAGTTACCCCACCTTCAACAGAGGAGTACCATGAGCACTTTCCCACCATGTCCATCATGCAGATCAGAATACACTTCCGAAGACGGGACCATGTTCATCTGCCCGGAATGCGCCCATGAATGGGCCCGAGCCGCGTCCTCGGCACCGACCGAGCAGCAAAAGGTGGTGCGCGATGCCCATGGCAATGAACTGCGCGACGGCGACGCGGTGACGGTAATCAAGGACCTGAAGCTCAAGGGCTCGTCGCAGGTTGTCAAGGTCGGCACCAAGGTCAGGAACGTCCGGCTGGTCGATGGGGACCATGACATCGACTGCAAGCCTGGTAGGTTGGGTTGAGGAACGAAACCCAACATTTACGGACATTGGCAAATGGCAATATGGTCTGCAAACCGGCCACAACCTGTTGGGTTTCGCGGGGCTCAACCTCAACCTACGAAAATATGACCAAGCGATGGCGCGTGGCGCGTGGGGTCTGGCCAAGGCAACTTACTGATTTATTGAAGAAAAGATATGGAAAATGGGCTAATTTCGCCCTATATGCACCATTCCAAGGGTCAAAAAAAGGGGCTTTTACGTGAACACGGCCCAACGGAAACATTCTGCGGGCAAGCCGCGGATGTTTCCGTTCTTTATATGGAGGCATAATGGAACCGGATATTTTTCGGATTGTGGACGAGGCGACTGCCCTTGAGCTCAATGTCGCCCATCTTTATCTGTATTTCTATCACCAGTTTCCCGATGACGCTGCCTTCTGGTGGCAGCTTGCGGTTGAGGAAAAGAACCATGCAGCCTTGCTGAGGAGTGGACGGGAGCATCTTATCAAGAAAGGGCTATTCCCTTTGGAGATCCTGCCTAAGGCGCTTACTCCGCTTGTCGAGGTCAACAAGAAATTGACAACACTCTTGGCGGAGACGAAGGAACGTGCGCCGTCACGGGAGCATGCCTTCCGGTTGGCAATCCAATTGGAAGAGTCCGCGGGGGAAATTCATTTCGAAGCCTTTATGCACATGAAGCCCACGATTATAGCCGAGGAAATGTTTCAATGTCTGAACAAGGACGATAAAGACCATGCGCGCAGACTTCGCCACTATGTGCAGGAACAAGGGATCTTTCCAGAAGAAAGATAAGTGACCCATACCAAACAAACCGCGCAAGCCATCCCCTTATGAAACAAGACACCCCTGATGACCAATTGCGCCACCGCATGCATGAGCTGGAGCAGGAGCTTGACCTGCTGAAGGCCGAGCTTGCGACCTCGGTGCAAAGGCTGCAAGAAGAAAAGAGTAAATCCGAGGCCATCCTTGCGGCAATCGGTGATCCAGTCCTGATCATCGATACGCAGTACCAAATCATCTATCAGAACGATATTGCCAACAACCTGTTTGGGGAGAACCGCGGCAAGTACTGTTATGACGCCTACCAGGGGAGGAGTCGTGTCTGTGACCGGTGCGCGGTTACCACTGCCTGGCAGGATGGGCGGATCCACAAGATCGATAAGGTCATGACCTCGCCCAGGGGGACAAAGTACGTCGAGATCGCCGCCTCTCCCCTGAAAAACAGTGTCGGGGAGATCTACGCCGGCATCGAGATCGTCCGTGATGTCACCAAAAGGAGGTTGGCGGAGGAGAGCCTGTTACGTGCCAACACCTTGCTCAAATCGATCTTGGAGTCCACCACCGATGGCATTCTGGCGGTTGGCAGCGATGGCAACCTGTTGGGATACAACAAAAATTTCACCCAGCTGTGGGATATCCCCAGCGACCTGATGGCAAATTACGGCGATGGCCGGGTGCTCAACTTTGTCCTGGGACAACTTGAGCATCCGGATGTCTTTATCAACAAGGTCCACAGCCTTTATCAAAGTCCGAACAAGATCGACCTCGATGTGATTCATTTTAAGGATGGCAGGGTTGTCGAGAGGTATTCCAAGCCGCTGGTGATTGATGGCGACAATATCGGCAGGGTCTGGTCCTTTAGGGATACCACCAACAACCGGAAGGCCGAGATCGAAAGAAAAGAACTCATCGATAGACTGCAAGCGGCCCTGGCGGAGGTGAAAAAATTGAGCGGCTTCCTCCCCATCTGTTCCCATTGTAAAAAGATCAGAGACGACCAAGGCTACTGGAAACAGATTGAGACCTATATCCAGGAACACTCCGAAGCAGAGTTCAGTCATGGTATCTGCCCTGAATGTTTAAAAGAACACTACCCTGGCTTTAAAGGATAACCCCTGCGGACACAGAGCTGACATCCCCCGTGGAGGCCCCCGCCACCAGGGCGTGTTGCGTGGTAATCTCGATCTCCTTTCCTGCTACTCCTTTCGCCTGTCCCGTAGCCCTCCCCTCCGCCAGAAGTCGCTGGAGGTACTTCTCCCGAGCACTCCCCGCAAATAAGGGCTTGCCCCTATTCCTTTCTCCCTCCGTTCTCCATGATGATGCTCTATAGCCTCTCCGCTTGCGAGGGGGTCGTCTCCGCCCGCTTACTGCCCGATGCTGGGCAGGGAGAGATGAACAACCACTCGATTTATCGCCAAAAAATCAGCGCGGCGAGAACCACTATGCGGGATGGCGGACGAGCCGCAAAGGGTCGTATGCCTTTTGCGGCTGGAGGCTTGGGGGATGGTCCCTGTGCAAAAGAGGATCGGGAGGCAGTCTGATGACTCAGAGTAAGAAAAGTTGCATGGTCATGGTCATGACGTTGGCTGTGGTCTGCGCGGGTTGGGCGTCGCCTGACAGCGTGCCGGCGGAAACCGTGCTCAAGATCGGCGGCACCGGCAGTGCCCTGGGGACGATGAAGCAACTCGTCGAGGAGTTTGAAAAAAAGCAACCCGGGATCAAGATCCAGATCCTGCCGAGCCTGGGCAGCACCGCCGGGATCAAGGCCGTCCTGGGCGGCAGGCTTGCCCTGGCCCTTTCCAGCCGGCCGTTGACCGAGAGCGAACGGTTGGCAGGGGGCATGGAGGTGGAGTATGCCAGATCCCCCTTTGTCTTTGTGACCAACGGCAAGGTCAGCAAACAGGACGTGACCAGCCGAGAGTTGCAAGATTTTTATCATGCTCCGCTGCCGACCTGGCCCGATGGTAGCCGTCTCCGGCTGATTATGCGCCCTGCAAAAGATATTGATTCGAAACTGGTGCGCGGTATTTCTCCGGGCCTGGAGCAGGCCGTGCAGGCGGCCCTCGCCCGCCCCGGGATGGTTATTGCGATAACAGATCAGGAGTCAACCGAGGCCGTGGCCAAAACTCCCGGCGCCCTGGGGGGAGCGACCCTAGCCGAGATCGTCAGCGATCAATGGCCGGTGAACGTGCTCTCGTTCAACGGGGTCAAACCGAGTGCCGAGACCATCGCCGATGGATCGTATCCACTGGTCAAGTCGTTGTATTTGGTAACCACGCCCCATACGCCGGCGGCGGCAAGGGAGTTCGCGGATTTCGTCCGTTCGCCGGCCGGTGGTGAAATTCTGGCAAGGACCGGCAATCTGGTCCCTGAGCCCAAATAGGACCATGCGCCATGGACGGCAGGAAGAGGATAGTCCGCATTACCACCTGGATTGCCTGCCTAGCGGCGGTTGCCGCGAGCCTCCTGCCGCCGTTGGGTTACCTGGCCATCTCGTATCAATACTTGGCCGGGAGCCTGGATGTTGAAGCGGAAATGACCAGTCAGTTGATTACCGGATTGATCAATAGCAATCCGGAGTTGTGGCAATACGAGGAGTTACGGTTGGAGGAGTTGTTGGCGCGGCGAGTCCGTGGCGGCCACTCGGAAACGCGGCGGATCATGGATGCCCAAGGCAAACTGGTGGCGGAGGTTGTCTCGCCACAGCAGCCCCCCCTGATCACGCGCGGCTACCCCCTGATGGACGCGGGGGTCTTCGTCGGTTCGGTGGAGATCAGCCACTCCCTCTTGCCCCTCCTGGGCCGTTGTGCCCTGATCGGGCTCCTTGGGCTCCTCTGCGGGCTGGGCATATTCGTAGTCCTTCGTGTCCTGCCTTTGCGCGCCGTGGCCATGGCGGAAAAATCCCTGCGCCAAGCAAACGCATCGTTGCAAAGCGAAATCCACGAACGTAAGCAGGCCGAGGAGAAAATCAGTCAGCACAGCGCGGCCCTGCAGAGGAAGAACTTAAAGTTGAAGGCCCTCTACCAGATTTCGGCGGCCACCTCGCAAAGCATCGAGCTGAACCAACTGCTCTCCCACATCCTCCAGGCCCTGGCGGAATCGGAAATATTCCCCTTTAAAATCAAGGGGGCGATCTTTCTGCTCGAAGGTGAGGTGTTACGCCTCGCTTCATTTGTGAGTCTCACCGACACCGCCATGGAGCCCTGTGGCACTGTCCCCTTGGGGGTGTGCCTGTGTGGAATGGCCGCCGCCACGGGCGAGATGATCGTCTCCACCAACTCCTTGGAGGACGCGCGCCATACGCGAAACAATCCGGGTCTTGCCGCCCACGGACATGTGATTATCCCTTTCAAGGCGATTGACCAGACCTGTGGCGTACTGAATATCTTTCTCCAGTCCCCTGCCGAGGTGGATGAGCAGGTGCTCAAACTCCTTCTGACCATTGGCAACCAGGTGGGGATCGCCGTTAATAACGCCCGGCTCTACGAGGAGACCAAATCCATCGCCCTCCATGACCCTCTCACCGGCCTTGCCAATCGGCGCGCCATGGCTATCCATCTGGAGAAAAGCTTTGACGCGGCCAAGAGATACGCGGAGCAGCTGTCACTGCTCATGCTGGATATCGATCATTTCAAAAAATATAACGACACCCATGGTCATGTGGCTGGAGACAAGTTGCTCATCAACGTGGCGGCCGTCCTGCAACGGGAGATTCGCGGCGCGGACCTGCTGTTCCGCTATGGCGGCGAGGAATTTTTGGCGATTCTTCCCCATACCGACGCGCCCAGGGCGTGCCAACTGGCCGAACGGTTGCGAATGACGGTGGAGTCGGATACGGGCATAACCATCAGCCTTGGCGTGGCCTCATGCCGGGAGGAAATGAATACTAAGGAGTGCTTGGTAACTCTGGCCGATGAAGCCCTGTACCGGGCCAAGCAGACAGGGAGGAATCGAGTTGAAAGCGCCGGGGCCATGCCTCGTGCAGTGACGTGAACCGAGCCGCGTTTCCCCTTATCGCACCTTCCGCTGGATTTTTTTCACGGTGGGGTTGTTCATGAGTTGCATGAAGCGCGGGTTGGCGGTCAGGGCGGTAAGGTCGCCGGCGCTCACCGCGCCCATCACCTCCGGGTCCGCCAATATCTTTTGGAACTCGGGGTCGTCCTGCAGGCTCAGGATCAGGCCCATGATCTCCTTGTCGCCCATCATCTTCCCCTGCATGGACCTTGCCTGGGCCGACAGGTCGCCGCTCCCCGGGCCGGCAGCGGCCTCCCCCGCCACCGGTTGCTCCCGGATGGTCCGGACCTTGGACTGGGCAATGGTGATCACCCCCAGGTTGGGCGTCCGGATGGTGAACACCCCGTTGTTGAGGGAGAGGATCTCGCCGCTCAGCACACTGCCGTCAGTCAACTCGATCTCCCGCAACTCCTTCGCCCAGGCGCCGGCGGCCAGCATCAGCACCAGCGCCAGGGTAAGCCAACCGGCCAATCGTCTCATCCGCCTCTGCCTCGCTAATCGCTATCAATTTGGGGTGGGAGCGTCGGCCACGGCGCGATTCAGGCTTGATCGCGCCGTGGACGACGCTCCCACGGATTCATCCGATCAACGCTGATAGCCCAGACGGCTTGGCTGAGAATCCTTTATAGCCACGTAAAATATTTACATTTTTCCGTTCAGCCTGAGCTTGTCGAAGGCCAGTGTTGGAGTGGTTATAACGGTTCGACAAGCTCACCGCGAACGGTAATTGTTAGTATCCGTTCCCACGCTGGAGCGTGGGAACGATGCCAAAAACCTGGCCAGCCGGTGTAAAGGCCCGAGCAGCAGAACGCGGGCAGCAAACAGAAACAATCAACATGCTGGCCATGAAGCCATCCATGCGCTATACCTAAGCGAGCAACCATTTTTGACGGTTTCGCAAAAACCGCTCAACCGTCGCTGGCACGCCTTGTAACATATTGAAATTACATTAGCAGATGGTCAGCTTCACGACTTTTTTTCGATTCCATCATTTTTCCCTTGTCCAGCGGCGGACCTGCCGTTCACCTTCTACCCGGGAGTATCACATGAAAAGTTATCTATCGGTTATCGCGTTACTACTCATGATCGGCACGCCTCTCATGTCGTCCTGTTCCAAAGATCAAGAGCACAAGGAAAAAGGGGTGATCGAGCAGCAGACGGACAAGGTGGCGAAGGAGGCGGTCAACATGATCAAGACCCCTTTGGATCAGGCCAAGAAGGCGGCTGAGCAGGCCCAGGGCCATGAACAACAGCTGGACCAGCAACTGGAGAAGCAGGAGTAAGCCCACCGTGGCCGCCACCGTGAAGTCACGACCCCTGCCGCCCCTGTCCGCGGGCATCCTGGCCATGCTGGGGCCGGCCTTCATCTGGGCCTCCGTGGCCCAGGGGAGTGGCGAACTCATCTGGTGGCCTTACCTGGCGGCGCGCTACGGCACCGCCTTCATCGGCCTGCTGCTGCCCGCCTGCCTGATGCAGTTCTTCATCAACGCCGAGATCTCCCGCTACACCGCCCTCACCGGCGAGGGGATCTGGTCCGGGTTCCGCAAGGTGGGGGGGTGGTTTTCGCTCCCCCTCTTCTGTCTTTGCTTTGCCTGCTTTCTCTGGTTCGGCGGCTACGCCAGCGCCGGCGGCTCGGCCCTCTTCGACCTCACCCACTTCCCCGCAAAATTCTCGCCCCGTGCCGGCGCCCTGTTCTGGGGGTACACCACCATGGCGCTCTTCACCCTGGGCATGTTCAAGAGCAGCATGGTCTATCGCCTGGTGGAGCTGTTCATGAAAGGGATCGCCACCATTACGGTGGCGGGTCTGATCATCTCCCTTTTGCAACCGGGCATCCCCGAGGCAGCGGGGCCATTTCTCGCCGCCCTGCTCAACCCCCTCTCCGTGCGCCTGCCCGCCGCCTTCCCGGCCAGCGACGCCCCCAAGCTGGTCACCGCCATCGCCTTTGCCGGCATGGGCGGCTTCTTCAACCTCATGTACTCCTACTGGATTCGGGAGAAGGGGGTGGGCATGGCGTGGTTTGCCGGCAAGGTCACCCGGGAGAAGGCAACCATGAGTGGAGAACGGCGGGAGGGGCGCATCGACGACAGCGAGGAGAGTCGCGATAATTGGCGGCAGTGGCAACGCTATCTGCGCTGGGACAACCTGCTCGGCGTGGCCATCAACACCCTCACCGTCGCCATGACCACCTTGCTCGCCCTGGCCCTCCTCCACCCCAAGGGGCTCTACCCCCAGGGGTGGAATCTGGCGGTGGCCCAGGCGGAATTCTTCAGTGCCTGGCTGGGGGGTGCGGGCAGGATCCTCTTTCTGATCATTGCCGCGGCATTCCTGGGTGACACCTGGTTGGGGGTGGCGGACGGGGTAGCGCGCCAGTATGCCGACTTCACCCTCTCCCACTTCAAGAAGGCCCGTGGCCGCAGCAGGAGCTTTTGGTACTACCGCTGGCTCCTCTTCCTCATCGTCGCCACCAGCATCACCATGCCCCTGGCCCAGCCCGGGCTGCTCATCGAGATCGGCGGGGTGATCAACATCTTCGCCTTTGTCCTCTACATCCCGGCCCTCTACTACCTGAACTACGTCCAGCTGCCGCGCCTTACCCCCCCGTGGACCCGACCCTCCCGGGCGCGCGGCGGCCTCTTGTGGCTGATCTGGGCGGCCTACACCGCCATCGCCATTCTCTATCTGGCCGTGGCCCCCGGGGTGATGCCCTACTTTACAGCCATGCTGGTCGTAATCCTCGGCACCGGGGTGGTGGGTTATCTGAAATTTCCTGCCCAAGAGACGCAAGGGGCAGGGGCATCCCTTGCCGGGTCAGCGGAGTGATCATCCCCTGCCCAAGGCAGCCGGCGGCAACAGTCAGCACCACGAGACAACCCAACAAAACAAGGAGTCCGCGTATGCACAGAGAGTTCATGATGATTACAGTGGCCGGGGTGATTGCTTGGTCAGGCACGGCCGAGGCCAAGGAGGTCAACCTCGACCTGGGCGAGTCCTACAGCCAGGGAGAGCTCACCGTCACCTGCGGCCAGAGGTCGGCGGAGAGCCCCATGGCCATCAACGCCTGCCAACAGTGGGACGATTTCAACCAGAAGTGCCTGTTTGAAAAAAAGACCTACATGTTCAAACAGCTGCTATGCGTGGAAGAGTGCCAACACTGGGACACCTTCAACAACACCTGCCACTACCAGACCAAATGCACCTTCTACCCCGCGCAGCAGGCCTTTATGCGCGCCACCTGCGAGAGATATGACGCCTTCAACAACAGCTGCTTGCAAACGCGGGATACGCGGATAGGGAGATGAAACAAAAAGAGCCAATCGGACCCGAGGTCCAATTGGCTCTTTTTGTTTATTCAATGGCAAGAGAGGGATTCGCGCAGAAAACCCATCATCCTGAAATAACAAAGTTTAATTTTTGTTAAATTCGTCCTCCCCAAACGTACCCAAAAAAAACAAAAAGTGCGCGAGTATTTTTTTGCTTCGGCTACCTCAGCCGCCAACCTGTTTCAAGGAGGTCAGGGATGACGTTTTGCTTGGGTGGATATCAGGCACCAAGCGTACTTCCAGATGGCAACCGACCGCCTGGGCGTATTTTTTGAGGGTTGTCATCGAAGGGGCGTGTTTGCCAACCGCCTCCAAACGCGACACGGCGCTTTTTGTCGTCCCCATCAACTCGGCCACCGCCTCCTGGGTCAGACCAGCCCGTGAGCGTGCGGCCAGCATCTCATGGACCAAGGTATACTCCTCGGCCAGTTCCCCATAGGCCTCCTTGAAGCCCTTGCGTTTCATGGCCTTTTCAAGAAAGGCCTGTTGGTCGTGAGGCACCGGTTTGTATTTAAGATCAGCCATTCTGCACCTCCTTCATCCGTTTTCGAGCGATCTTCAGGTCGTGCTCAGGAGTCTCCTGAGTTTTCTTGACATGGGCATGGAGGATCACCACTCGCTGGCCAATGACAAAGCAGTAAAACGTGCGTCCAATCCCTTCCCGCCCGCGAGGCCTCAGTTCAAACAGCCCGCCACCCATAGCTCTGGAATGCGGCATGCGCAGGCTCGGCCCAAATTCCGCTAACAGTTCAACAAGTCGCGTGTAGTCGGCCAATATGCCGACCGGCCAGTTTTCGATCTCAGCCTTGACCTGGGAGTGAAAATATTCGATGACGAAGGGCATATATCAAGTTAGCAAATTTGATAACAACAGTCAAGGTGGCAAAATGAGCGGGACGCGGAGGTGGTTAGGGCCTAAAGATTCGCTCAAAGGTATCGTTCGAATGGTATCCACACTTCCCCTTGCTGGCCGTGTAAAGGTCTTGTACCCCCGCCCTGTCGGGGTCCCAATAAAAAAACCCGCAAAGCCAATGGCCGTGCGGGTTAGTCGGACGTTTGCGGACGTCCTGGGATGTTCTCATGGCGGAGAGAGAGGGATTCGAACCCTCGGTGGAGTTTTACCCCCACACTCGCTTAGCAGGCGGGCACCATCGGCCTCTCGGTCATCTCTCCGTGTCCAGTCCTGGCGGAGGAAGTAGGATTCGAACCCACGGAACTTTCGCTCAACGGTTTTCAAGACCGCCGCCTTAAACCACTCGGCCATTCCTCCAGCATTTTGGAAAGGCCTTTTTACCACTTCAATCCCGGCCTGTCAATCCTGATGATCTCGCTAAAAGACGAAACACTCGCCATCTGCATACGTACTATCAACAAGTTACACAACAAGCCAGCGTCGGTTGAGCGCTTTTTGCGAAACCGACAATCCTGGCCAGGCCTGATTCCTCTTTTTCCCACGACCAGCGGCCGCCCTCGGCAGCACCAGCCGCTTCACAACACCCCGTCTCAGCGCACCACGATCTCCAGGGCCTCGGCCAGCTTGTGCACCCCATGCACCACCATGCCGGGGATGCCGGCCTTGGGGGCGTTGGCCGCGGGCACAATGGCCCGGGTGAAGCCGTGTTTCACCGCCTCCCGCAGGCGTTCCTGGCCGTTGGGCACCGGCCGGATCTCGCCGGCCAGACCGATCTCGCCGAAGATCACCAGGTCGTGGGGCAGGGGCCGATCCTTGAGGCTGGAGATGATCGAGAGCATCAAGGCCAGATCGGCGCCGGTCTCCTCCACCTTGACCCCGCCCACCACGTTGACAAAGACGTCCTTGTCAAAGGTGGCCACCCCGCCATGACGATGGAGCACCGCCAGCAGCATGGTCAAGCGGTTCTGATCGAGGCCCACGGCCAAGCGCCGGGGGTGCTCGGAGTAGCAGGTGTCCACCAAGGCCTGGATCTCCACCAACAGCGGCCTGGTCCCCTCCCACACCACCATCACCGCGCTGCCGGCCATGGGCTCCTTGGTCCGCGACAGGAAGATGGCCGACGGGTTCTTCACCTCTTTCAACCCCACCTCGGTCATGGCAAAGACCCCGAGTTCGTTGACCGCGCCGTAGCGGTTCTTGATGGCCCGCACCATGCGGAAGCGGGAGTCGCTGTTGCCCTCGAAGTAGCAGACCACGTCGATGATGTGCTCCAGCACCCGGGGCCCGGCCAACCCCCCGGACTTGGTGACATGGCCCACCAGGAAGATGGCCACCCCGCTCTGCTTGGCAAAACGGGTGAGGAAGGCGGCCGACTCCCGCACCTGACTGACCCCGCCCGGGGCCGAGTCCACCCCTGCCACCTGCATGGTCTGGATGGAGTCGATCACCATCACCGCCGGCCTCTCGCGCTCGGCCACGGCGCAGATGGCCTCCACCTGGGTCTCGGCCAACAGCAGCAAGTCGCGCTCCGGCAGACCGAGACGCCGGGCGCGCATGGCGATCTGGGGCAGGGACTCCTCGCCGGTGACGTAGAGGGCCTTCACCCCGCTGAGCCCGCAGCAGACCTGGAGCAGGGCCGTGCTCTTGCCCACCCCCGGGTCGCCGCCGATCAACACCACCGACCCCGGGACCAGGCCGCCGCCCAGCACCCGGTCCAGTTCGGAGAGGCCTGTCGCGATGCATGGGAAGGAGTCCACCTCCACCTCCACCATGCGTTTGACCTGGGCCACGGTGCCGGAGAAACCGACCCCCTTCATGGCTTCGGTGGCCAGGCTCGCGGCCATCTCCTCAACACAGTTCCACTCCTGGCACTCGGGGCACTGGCCGGCCCACTTGCCCAACAACGAGCCACAGGCCGTGCACTGATAGCTCTTTTTGATCTTTACCGCCATAACGCCTCCTCCCTACACCAATGCCGACAACACCTGGTGCGCCACCGGCAGGGCCTTGCCGGTCAACCACAGCCGTTCATCATCCATGGCCACCAACCCCTGCTCCTGAAAGCGCTCCATGGTCTCGCCATAATAGCACCCAGGGTCCAGGCCATAGCGCGCCAGTAAATCGGCGCGCCGCACCCCCTCCAGCAGCCGCAACCCCATAATCACCGACTCCCGGAAGGAGGCGGCCAGGCCCAGGGCCTCACCCTCGGTAAAGGCGGGAAGGCCGCTGTTGATCCTCGCCATATAGGCCGCCGGGTCATGGAGATTCGTCAACCGCAGGCCGTCAAACGAGGAGACCGCCCCGGCCCCCAGCCCCAGGTAGGGGCCGTTGTGCCAATAGTTCAGGTTGTGGCGGCACTCACCGCCCGGCCGGGCGAAATTGGAGATCTCGTAGCGCTGGTAGCCGTGGGCCGCCAGCAGCTGCTGGGCCAGGATCTCCATCTCGGCCAGCATGTCATCGTCTGGCCGGGGGAGTTGGCCTCGGGCCTCGCGCTCGGCAAAGGGGGTGCCTGCTTCGACGCTCAACTCGTAGAGGGCCAGGTGCTCGGGGCCAAGCCCCAGGGCGCTCTCCAGGGTCTCGCGCCAATCGCCGAGAGTCTGGTTGGGCAGGCCGTAGATCAGGTCGAGATTGATATTGGTAAACCCCGCCTCCCGGGCCAGGGCCACGGCAGCCATTGCCTGGGCCGCGCTATGGGTGCGGCCAATGGCAACGAGCAGCGGGTCGCTCAAGGACTGGACGCCGATGCTCAGACGATTGACCCCATGGGTGGCCAGGGCGGCCAGGGTCTCGGCGGTGACCGTGTTGGGGTTGGTCTCCACGGTGATCTCCACCTCCTCGGCAAAGTAGAGCAGCTGGCGGCAGCGGTCCAACAGCCGGGCCAAGAGCGCGCCGGGATAGATGGTGGGGGTGCCGCCGCCGATGAAGACCGAGGTGAAGAGCCGGCCTTGCCCCCACCCCGTTGCCACCCGCGTAAGCTCCAGGGCCAGGGCTTCAAGATAGGCGTCAGGGGCCGCGCCCGCGCAGGCTTGGGAGTTGAAGGCGCAGTAGCCGCACTTACTCCGGCAGAAGGGGATATGGATGTAGAGGCCAAGCGCGGCCATCAGCGCAGGAGCCCGGCGCACTCGTCGGCGATGGTGGTCATCAGGCCGTTGTCGGCAAAGCTGTAGGGGGGCTCGGAGCCGGCCACGATCAGGTGATCCAACAGCCGGATATTGACAAAGGAGAGGGCAAGGTAGAGATTGCGGGTCAAGCGCCGATCCTCGCTGGAGGGCTGGCGGTTGCCGGAGGGGTGATTGTGGGCGATGACCAGGGCCGCGGCATGGTGGGCCAGGGCCGGCTTGATCAGTTCCCGGGGGTAGACGGTGTTGCTGGCCAGGGTGCCCTCGGCCACGATCTCGCTATCGATGATGGCGTGGCTGGCATCCAGGTAGATGACCATCAGCACCTCGCGCTTCAGGTCGCGCATGGCGTGGATCAGATAGTCAGCGACCTCGCTGGAGGAGCGGACATACTCCTTTTCCGCCAAGCGCTGACGCAGGTAACGGCGGGCCACCCCCTGGATGAAGTGGATGGCAAAGGCGTTCTTGGGTCCCACCCCGGTCACCTGCTGCAACTGGGCCGGGCCCCTCTCCAGCACCCCGGCCAGGGTACCGAAGGTGGCGAGCAGCTCCCTCGCCTCATCCTTGCAGTCCTTGCGCGGGGTGCCCATGGTCAACAGCAACTCCAGGACCTCGGCATCGGTAAAGGCCTCGATGCCGCGCTCCAGGAACTTGTCCCGCAGCCGCTGCCGGTGCCCGGCCCCCTTCTGCTGCCACTCTGCCTGGTCCATGGGGGATAGGCCCTACCCCAACTCCTTGATGAACAAATCATTGGCCAGCTGCGGGTTGGCGCGGCCTTGGGTCTGCTTCATCAGTTGGCCGACGAAGAAGCCCATGACCTTGGTCTTGCCCTCTTTGAACTGGGCGACCTGCCCCGGGTTGGCGGCCAGGATCTCGCGCACCACCCGCACCAGATCTCCCTGGTCGCTCATCTGCGCCAGCCCCTGCTCCTGGACAATGGCCTCGGGGGCCTTGCCGCTTGCGAGCATCTCGGCAAAGACGCTCTTGGCGATCTTGCCGCTGATGCTCCCCTGGTCGATCAGGGTGAGCAGGGCGGCCAGACCCTCGGGCCGCACCCGGCAGGCGGCGATGTCGTCGGCGATCTCGCCCTTGAACTCGCGCAGCAGCTCGGTCATGATCCAGTTGGCGAGCTTCTTGACATTGGTGTACCCCTGGCTTGCGGCCTCGAAGTAGTCGGCCAGCTCCTTGGCGGCGGTGAGCACCTCGGCGTCATACTCGGAGAGCCCCAAGACCTCGATAAAACGCAGTTTGCGCTGATCCGGCAGCTCGGGCAGGGTCTGGCGCATGGCCTCAAGCCACGCCTGGTCGATGACGATGGGGATCAGGTCGGGGTCGGGGAAGTAGCGGTAGTCGTGGGCCTCCTCCTTGCCGCGCATGGAGTTGGTGACGTTCCGGTCCGGGTCCCAGAGCAGGGTTTCCTGGACAATTTTCTCGCCATCCAGGAGCAGGTCGCGCTGGCGACGGACCTCGAACTCCAAGGCCCGCTGGACATTACGGAAGGAGTTCATGTTCTTGAGTTCGGTGCGGGTGCCGAGCTTGGCCTCGCCCACCGGCCGAAGCGAGATGTTGGCATCGCAGCGGAAGCTCCCCTCCTGCATGTTGCCGTCGCAGATATCGAGGTAGCGCAAGATGGCGTGGAGCTTCCTGAGGTAGGCCGCCGCCTCCTCGGGGGAGCGGATGTCCGGCTCGCTGACGATCTCGATCAAGGGCACCGCGGCCCGGTTGAGATCGACGTAACTGTTGCCACCGCGCTCGTCGTGGATCAGCTTGCCGGCGTCCTCTTCCATGTGGATGCGGGTGAGACCGATGCGCCGGGTCTTGCCTCCCACCTCGACATCCACAAAGCCGTGCTCGGCAAGGGGCAGATCGAACTGGGAGACTTGGTAGCCCTTGGGCAGGTCGGGGTAGAAGTAGTTCTTGCGGGCGAACTGGTTCTCCGGATTGACCCGGCAGTTGGTGGCCAGGGCCATCTTCATGGCGTACTCCACCACGGTGCGGTTCAGCACCGGCAGCACCCCGGGCATGCCCAGGCAGATGGGGCAGGTGTTGCTGTTGGGCGGCGCGCCAAAGGCGGTGGTGCAGCCGCAGAATATCTTGGTCTTGGTCTTCAGTTGGGCATGGACCTCAAGCCCGATCACCGTTTCAAATTCCATGGGGTTCCTCTCTTTGCAATTATGCGCGGTCTGCGGTCAGCTTAGGGTGATGCCCGCCTTACTCCTTGACCCGGATCCAGGCCTGCAAGCGTCCCAACTCCGCCCCCCAGGCCGGGGAGAGCCTGATGCCCAGGTAGAGCCTGAAGAGTTCATCCACCAGTTGCAGGACCTGCTCGTAGAGGCCGATCTTCTCCAGGATGCGCCCCTCCACCGCCGCCGGATCGTTTGACTCCTCGCCGGCGGCCATGGTCTTCGGCGCCTTGACGCTCTTGAAATCGAAGAGACTGGCCTTCACCGTCAGCGTCCACTCGTAGTCGCCCCGGGCCAGGACGATGCGGGCCTGCTCCAGCTTCTTGCCCATGCGCAAGCCGGTGCGGGCCTCATTCAACTCGGTCTGCAGACCCTGACAGATGATCTTCTCATGGGACTCACCCTCGCCATATTCGAGGAGCATATGCTTCTCGAAGACCACGCCGATGTCGCCGATGCCGCCATGGACCTTGTGGATCAGGTCCTGGCCCTCG
>CAYSFY010000014.1:1112-6435 GCA_964430285.1 uncultured Desulfobulbia bacterium | reverse complement strand
GCCGGGGAGATCCACCGTGCCGCCGCGCTCTTCGCTCTTGTACCACAACCAGGTGAGGAACTCCTGACCGAGAAATCGTTTTTCCGCTATAATATCGACTAAATCCATGGGAGGGAGGTAACAGGTGAAGGGTTAATGGGTAAAGGGGGAAGGCCGCCCCCCTCTTACAACAGAATGGACGACTCCATGGCCGCCAAGGCCTGTTCCTGGTCCGGGCCCAGCAGATGGGCGGCCACCAGATAGGGGACCTGCAACACCAAGTGGAGGCCAAAGGTCTCCTTGAACAGCTCCTCCAAGGCGAGATGGACCGTGGCGCTGGTGGAGAAGAAGAGCACCGTGTTGTTGGCCAGGTTCCAGCAGAGGTCATAGACCGCCGGGATCGGGTCCGCCTTCCTGATCAGCTTGAGCTTGATGTTCTCCTTGATCTCCAGGCGGTGGCCGCGGCTCAACTTGGGCACCTGTTTCTCCTTGCGCACCCGCTCCTCCTCCTTCATACAGTACTTCTTGAGCACCGCCCCGGAGACCTTACGCTCGTCCTTGCGCATGGAGAGCACGATGTAATCGCCCACGGCATGGGAGGCAAAGGCAAACTCGGCGTCGAACATGTTCATCACCGACACCCAGCCGATGGAGGACTCCTCGAAGTTGTCGTCGATATCCTTAAACGAATTGGCGGCGATGCGCTCGGCCGCGAACTCCCAGAAATTTTCCGGCATCTCGCCTTCAACGGCAAAGCGGACAAAGGTGCCTGAACTTGATAACATGCCCATGGGATTTTCACTGATTGAAGTTGATGGATTCGCCGCTCCCGAGGGGGGGGCGAGGGGCTGGACGTGATATTGGCACAACACGCCCAGCGCACTTGAGAAAGAGAGTCCCCAGCCAAGGGCTTGCGAGACGCCCCTGAGATATAGCAAACCTTGGCAACGCCGACAAGTGTTATTATGGCGGCAGCCGGGGCCGGACAGCCAAGCCCCGCGCCGGGCGAGCCCCCTGGGCCACTAAGCTGAAAAATGAATTTCTTCAACAACACCCCTTGACACCGGCCACCATATCCTGTATTTATGTGCAACTTACGAGGCGGGGTCGTTAACTCAGTCGGTAGAGTATCTGCCTTTTAAGCAGAGAGTCGCGCGTTCGAGTCGCGCACGACCCACCAATGAAGGTCCCTATCGTCTAGTCAGGTCCAGGACACCGGCCTTTCACGCCGGCGACACGAGTTCGAATCTCGTTGGGGACGCCAATACACTCTAAGGAGTTAAGCATGAATGCTTAACTCCTTTTCTTCGTTTAACGCCCCCCTTGCTAACTTTTCGCATTGGTCCACCAGCACACAAGCCCCTGCTCTTCACGGTTTCTTCATGGTGGTCCCTTAGAGTGACCTCCAGACCAAGCTGTCCAGCAACAACGCCCCCTCGTTCGCCAACCCAAGGAGTCTCGACCTGCCATGAAAAACTCACCTCTGTTCCCGGAACGGTTTCGCCCTTTGCTGGCCACGGCACTGATCTACCTGACGGCAGGCATGGGGCTCAGATGCGTGCTGTGGTGGGTATTCGGCAGGGCTGCCGGCACGGGTGTGCCGGGCCTGGCCATGGCCCTGCCCCTGGGCCTGGCCAACGACCTGGTGGCCCTGCTCTCCCTGCTCTTGCCCTTGACCCTCATCTTGGCCGTGATTCCCGAGCGCCTCTGCAACAGCCGCTTTTGGCGCTGGCTGACGCCGGTCAGTGCCGGCGCCCTGGTCTTCGGCACCTTGTACCTGGGGTGCGTGGAGTACTTTTTCTTTGACGAGTTCAATGCCCGCTTCAATCTGGTGGCGGTGGACTATCTGATTTATCCCCACGAGGTCTTTGTCAACATCTGGGAGTCCTATCACGTCCTCCGCTATCTCACGGTCTGCGGATTGGCCACGGCCATCATCGTCTTCCTGCTGCGCAACTCTCTGTTCCAGCACCGGCCGCTGACCATGGGCCAGGGGAGAGGACGCTGGCTCTTCCCGGTCGTCCACCTGGCCACCATGCTGCTGGCCCTGGTCGGCATGTCCACCGGCACCCTGGGCCTGAGCAGCAATCGGGTCACCAATGAGATCATCGCCAACGGCATCAGCAGCCTCTTCCGCGCCCTGCATACCAACGAATTGGACTACACGGCCTATTATCCGACCCTGCAAGAGGATCGGGCCTTCAGCCTGATCCGCGATGAACTGGGCCGTCGTGGCGGCACCTTGGCCAGCCCCGGACAGCGCGATATCTCCCGCCGCTTTGCGGAGAGCGCGGGCATGGGTGCCCGCAATGTGGTGGTGATTGTGGAAGAGTCCTTTGGCGCGCAATTTGTCGGGGCGTACGGCGACGACCGCGGCCTTACCCCGAATTTCGACCGGCTGGCCGGCCAGGGGATGCTCTTTGCCAACGCCTATGCCAGCGGCACACGCACGGTGCGCGGCCTGGAGGCCATCGTCACCTCCATGCCCCCCATCCCCAGCGAAGGGATCATCAAGCGCCCCGGCAGCTGGCCCATGGCCAATTGGGGCGAGCTCCTGCAACGTCACGGCTACCACACCAGCTTCCTCTATGGGGGCTATGGCCTCTTCGACAACATGAACCCCTTTTTCGGCGGCAACGGTTTCGCCCTCATCGACCGCAACAACATTGATCAGGTCACCTTCAGCAATATCTGGGGGGTCTGCGACCAGGACCTGTTCAACCACGCCTTGGGCTATTTCGACAACGAGACCGCCGCCAAAAAACCGTTCTTCTCGGTGATCATGACCACCTCCAACCACAGCCCCTACACCTTTCCGGCAGGCATCCCCAAGGTGCGCCCCCGTGATGGCAATCGCCGCGACGGCATCCGTTACGCCGACTTTGCCCTGGGCGAATTTCTCAACAAGGCCGAGGGCCACCCCTGGTACCGTGACACCATCTTCGTGGTGGTGGCTGACCACGATGCCCGGGTCTACGGCAAGGAGCAGATCCCCTTGCGCCACTACCGCATCCCGCTTTTGCTCCTAGCCCCCGGGGCCATCGCGCCCGCCAGGGTGGAGACGGCCACCAGCCAAATCGACATCGCGCCCACGGTGATGGGCCTGCTGGGTCTGGCCTACCAGGCACCATTCTACGGCCAGGACGTCCTCCATATCCCTGCCGATCAACCCCGCCCCATCCTCTTAAACCACGACCACGACGTCGGCCTGCTCATGGGTGACCGCTTGGCGGTGTTCGGCCTGCAACAGGAGATCACCTGCTACCAGGTCGATGGCAATGACCACCTGACCCCCATCGCCACGGATCCGGCTCTAAGCGATCTTGGCACCGCCTATTTCCAGACGGCCTACGCACTCTTCCAGGCCCATGCCTACCAACTGCCGGCAACGATCCCCCCGCCGCCCGTTGCCATCCTGAACGCGCACTGACCCCTGCTCCTGTTGCCTGGCGCCAGCAAAAACGGGAAACCACCTTTGGGGTGGTTTCCCGCTGCCATGCCTCCCGCTCCTTGTTGATCAACGAATCGTTGCTGCGCAACAACACCTCCTCTTCCGTCTCCTTATCCAGCCTTGATCTCAATTCGTCGCGGCTTGGCCGCCTCGGATTTCGGCAGGTGGAGGTGCAGCACCCCATCCTTCAGATCAGCATTGACCTGGTTAGGGTCAATGGTCTGGGGCACCGAAAAGGTCCTCTGGAACTCCACATTGCCAAACTCCTCCCATTGGGCGGCACCGCCACCCTCCAACTTCCTAACCCCACTCAGGTAGAGCTTGCCGTTGTCGATATTGACCGTAATCTCATCCTTGCCAACTCCCGGCATCTCCACCTGCAACAAGATCTCATCCCTGTTTTCATAGATATCGACCAAAGGGGTAACTCCCGGGATCTCGCGGCTCCGTTCCGGCATGGCCTCTTCCCTGGTGACAACTTCCGCTTTCTCGCTCATGATCTCCTCCTCTTCACTATGGTGATCGGTTTCAGTTCAGTTAATGGTGATCTGCTTCGGCATGGCTGCCTCTGGTTTCGGCAGGGTCAGGGTGAGGAGGCCATTGGCCAACCGCGCCTCGACCTTGCTCGCATCCACGTCGGCAGGCAGGGTAAAGCTCCGGGTAAAGGCGGATGAACCCCGTTCAACCCGGTGCGCCGTATACCCTTCCGGTGCGTCTGACTTCCGCGCGCCGCTGATCTCAAGATAGTTCCCCTGCAATTTGACGTCGAGATCCTCTTTCACCATCCCCGGCACCTCTATCCGCATCTCCAGATGGTCCCCGGCATCGTAGAGATTAGTCCTGGGCGTCACCTGCACCGCTTCCCAAGCCGCCGGCAAGGTCACGAATCTGCCGTAATCCGCGGGCACCCTGTTCATTCCCTGCCGCAGCAGATCCATCGCGTTAAACATTCGATCAATCTCATGCCATCGTGTCCACATAGTATACCTCCTTAATTTTGTTCAGTTATGTTCCCTTGCCACGTTTTATTGGCAGGCCCAATTGTTCATGGCCAAAAATTAATTACCGATAATTTTATTGTCAATATCTCGCCAATTGCATTTTATGCTTTTTAGCGATTATTACTTTTAGTCTATACATTGACAAAGTAATAACAGGGATTATTGATATAGGTATGAAGGAGGGAGATCATGCCTAATGAGAAGACGGCGCACACCACCACCCTGGATGCGGGACTCTTCATCACCGCCAAGGGATTACGCGGGAAACAGTCCGTGCGGGCGACCTTCAGGCTCCCGGATCACATCATCCGCTTGCTGGGAGTCGTGGCCGCCCAGCTGGGGTTGAAACAGAAATCCCTGTTTGACCAGTTGGTCGATGATCAGGAGGTGTTGGACAAGGTGGCGGGTAGCGCCCAGGGCATGGTTTGGGGCACTGACAAACGGCGCCAGAAGACCTTTGTCTTGAGCCGACGCTCGTTGGATGTGCTGGACCACGTGGCCAGGCAACAACATATCCCCCGTGACCTGCTGGTTGAGATCTCCATCCAACGGCTGTTACCGGTGATGAATGACGAACAGAAAAAACACGCCAACCGCAAACTGATCCACGGGGAGATGAGTTCCTTTATGGAGCAAGGGGAAGCCATCCTGCGGATGGCCGGCCAACTCTTGGGCACAGAGGATCAGGCCTACACCTTGGTGGCGGAGGTGATTCGGCTCTGCGCCGCCAATATGCTGGCGTTGCAGGCCATGATCAGCAAAGGCCGGTCCATCGAAGAGTTCTGTGCCGATGAGAAGGGCCAAGGCACCTAAGGGAGCGAATATTGACGGATTACTCATCTGCGGCAAATAGACCCGGCACGATGAACACAGGGGCATGGCCATGGAGTTT
>CAYSFY010000014.1:0-1102 GCA_964430285.1 uncultured Desulfobulbia bacterium | reverse complement strand
ACTATTACAAAAGTCTCAATGTAGACAAGGATGCGTCCCAGGAGGAGATCCAACGGGCCTACAGGAAACTTGCGCGTAAACTCCACCCGGACGTCAACAAGAACAAGAATGCCGAGGAGAAATTCAAAGAGATCAACGAGGCCAACGAGGTCTTAAAGGATCCTGAAAAGAGGAAACGCTATGACCTCTATGGCCAGAGTTGGCAAACAGGGAGAGAACAACCGCCACCGCCATGGGATGATCCACGCTTTACCCATGGCCCACGGGCGGATGCTTCCTCGCGTACCTTCCGCTTTGGCGGTGGTGGTACTTTTGCGGAGCAGACCGACTACAGCGATTTCTTCAACACCCTCTTCGGGGGTGGTGTTAGCGGCAGTCAAGGAGAGGCCCAGAATTTCGCCATGCCGGGCCGATCCCATGAGGCGGAGATCACCGTCAGCTTACAGGATGTCTTTCACGGGGCCACGAAAGAGATCTCCTTGCAGACCTTTGCCATGGAGGATAACGGCCAATTGCGGCCGGTCACCAAGACCCTGCAGGTGAAGATCCCCAAGGGGGTGACCAACGGCTCCGTGATCCGGCTGGCCGGTCAGGGGGAGACAGGATCCGGTCAAGGGCGGGCCGGCGATCTGCTGCTGCGGATCACCATTGCCCCGGACGACCGCTTCCGGGTGGAGGGCCATGACCTCTATACCGTGGTGGCCGTGTCGCCATGGGAGGCAGCCCTGGGTGCGAAGATCCCGGTGCGCACGGTTGACGGCGCCGTTACCCTCGCCATTCCCAAGGGCTCGCAAAACGGCGGCAAGCTGCGCCTGCGCGGCAAGGGCATCCCCAAGCAGAATGGCATTGGCGGGGACATTATCGTGGAGTTGGAGATATGCATCCCTGCCCAGATGAGCCCTGAAGAGGAGAAGCTCTTTAGCGAACTGGCTCGGGTCTCCCGCTTTAGTCCCCGTTCCGACATCAGGCAGCATTGCGCCGCGGCGTGATGGGTATTGAATGCGCCCAGAGGCCTGCATGGCCGCCTGTCCCCTGCCCACAGGGTTCCTTCAAAGTCATAGCATCGTGCCGAGGAAGCGCAAGATCTCATCATCTCGGCATC
>CAYSFY010000013.1:25464-39385 GCA_964430285.1 uncultured Desulfobulbia bacterium | reverse complement strand
ACGCACCCCCCACCCCCATCCCCTCCCCGGCCAAGTCAAAATTCTGGACTTGACCCCACAGGGTGCCGTGTTGCCCTCCCTGATCACGGGGGTAGACCATCACCCCCATCGCCCCGACCTGCCGTTAACCGGGATCCAGTGCCTGCCACGCCGATCTCGATTTGTCGGTTTCGCAAAAACCGCTCAACCGACGCTGGCGTGCTGGCGTGTCGTGTAACTTCTTGATAGTACGTAGGCAGATGGCCAGTGTTGGGACTTTTTGCGAGACCATCAAATTTCGGCTGCCAGCATGCGGGTGGGAGGAGTCGACCCAATGTTCAAGGTCTTCTTGTGCTTAAGCCAACGGCAACTCCCCATTTCCGAGCCCTCCACAAAAAAAGAGCCCCTGGTAGCGAGAGCCTAGCCGCCAGGGACTTTTTTTTTTACCCTAGGCATGGAGCTTGTCGAAATAATTGACAGGTTTTGATACAGTCCAGCCATGAGCACCCCAAACGACACCTCCACCCCCCGAAAGCTCGGCCTGGGCCTGATGGTCGGCGCCTTGGGCATCGTCTACGGCGACATCGGCACCTCACCCTTGTACGCGATCTCCGAGGCCTTTTTCGGCCACTACCCTTTGGCGCGGACCGACACCAACGTCTTGGGCGTCATCTCCCTGATGTTCTGGTCGCTCATGATCGTGGTCACGGTCAAATACATCGGCCTGATCCTCCGGGCTGACAACAATGGCGAAGGGGGCATCTTCGCCCTGCTGGGCCTGCTGTTGAAAAAGGAGCGGAGCCTTGGCAATCATGGCCATCCCAAACCCGCCATCTTTATCGCGGCCCGCTCCGCCCTGTTCGCCATCATCTTGATCGGTGCCGCCCTGCTCTACGGGGACGGGATCATCACCCCCGCCATCTCGGTGCTGTCGGCGGTGGAGGGCTTAAGCGTCATCACCCCGGCAGCGCACGGGCTGCAAATTCCGGTGGCCATTGCCATCCTGGTGCTGTTGTTCGCCATCCAGAGCAAAGGGACCAACCGCATCGGTTGGCTGTTCGGGCCGGTGATGGCCCTGTGGTTCACGGCCATCGCCGGCCTGGGGGTGCTGCAGATCGTAAGAGCGCCGCGAATCCTGTTGGGTCTTCATCCCCAGTACGCCCTGCTCATGGCCTGGGACCACGGTTGGCGAGTGCTCTTGGTCCTGGGGGCGGTGGTGCTGTGCGTCACCGGCGTCGAGGCGATGTACGCCGATCTCGGACACTTCGGACGCCGGGCGATCACCCGGACCTGGTTATTTTTTGTCTCCCCCTGCCTGCTCCTGAACTACCTGGGCCAAGGGGCCTACCTGCTCTCGGGAGAGGCAGTTCCCGAAAACCACCTCTTTTTCGCCATTACCCCCCGGCCGCTGCTGATCCCCATGGTCATCCTGGCCACCCTGGCCACCATCATCGCCAGTCAGGCCCTCATCTCCGGGGCCTTTTCCCTTACCCAACAGGCCATCGCCTTGGGGCTCTTTCCCCGGCTGAAGATCGTCCATACCAACCCCAAGGTGCCGGGCCAGATCTACCTCCCCTTCATCAACTGGGCGCTGCTTATCGGTTGCGCATGGCTGGTGCTCTCGTTCAAAAGCAGTGGCGCGCTGGCTGCGGCCTACGGCATCGCGGTCACCGGGACCATGGGGATCACCACCATTATGTTCACCATGGTGGCCACCTGGGTCTTCGGCTGGCGCCCCAAGCTCCTGCTGCTTCTGATCATCCCCATCTTTCTGGTCGATATCGCCTTCTTCAGCGCCAACCTGCTCAAGTTCATGGACGGCGGTTATGTGCCCGTCATCATCGGCTTGGGTGTGTTCTTTGTCATGGATACCTGGCGTTGGGGGCGCACTTGGATCAGTCAGGTCTACCAGAAAAAATCCAAGGAGTACGATCTCACCATTGCCGACATCGCCCTTTGCAAGTCCAAGATGTTGGTTGCCCATGCCAACATCTCATTGGTGGTCATGGCCTCACGGCCCATTCTCACCCTAGAGGACAAAGCGCCCCCGGTGCTTGCCGTGCACTATAACAACTGGCAACACCTACCAAAGCACATCATCTTCCTGTCGATCATCCAGACCGGCAGCCCCTTTATTCCGGAAGCGGATCGCTACCAGCAGACGATATTCTCCCATGACCACCACAACGGGACGCTGACCTCGGTGCAAGCATACTATGGCTATATGGAGCAACCCATGATCCGCGCGGCGTTGCTGGAGATGAAACGTCTTCACCTCCTCAAAGTCCCCAAGGAGCCCAGGAAATGGCTCATCCTGCTGGGGGCGGAGCGTTTCGTCACCCAGGGTGACACCCTGCTCGACAAGCTCAGGATCGGTGTCTTCAGCCGCATGAACCGCCTGGCCAAGCCGGTGACCGATTATTTTGGCCTGGAGACCGACTCGGCGGTATCGATTGAGACGATCAATGTCTAGGGAGTCCGCGAGTTTATGGGGATGAGCGAAACACAAGAAGAGTCAGGATGCCGTGACTGGCGGGGTACGATCATCGCTCTGATCGGCTGTGGGCTGTTGCTGGTGGCCTTTGCGGTTATCCACTACGAACTCAAGATTGACGGTTTCGCAAAAACCGCTCAACCGTCGCTGGCACGCCTCGTAACCCATTGAAATTACATTGACAGATGGTCAGCTTCACGTCTTTTTTGCGATTCCATCAAGATTCACCACTATCATGAGATCGTCCACCACCTCGCCGGCTACTCAGCGGCCACCCTGTTCTCCGCCTATGATGGACGAGGGGCCGGCTTCGACAGTGGACCGTATGCCGAAAAAAGAATCCACCCTAACTAACGACCTAAACGACCAGCGCCGTTACCATCCGACCAGCCATTACGGCCTGACCCCCTACTACCACAACTTCAAGGGCTTGTTGGCGTAGCCTGCGGGGATGCGCATCTCTGCCGGCGCAATGGCGGCACTGGAGATGCGGCTTAAGATCACACTGCCCTGGGCCTGACGCCTCTCCGACTGCCGCGGGGAAGGGGCCACACGGGAGAGATCCCTGAAGACGATGGGGATACCCGGCACCTGCCCCAAGGCGACCATGGGGACCGTGAGGCCAAACTGACTCGCCAAGCGCTGGGCCTTGGGCGCGATCCGCTCGTACATCCCCACCAGGGCGCGTACGGTGGCGAAATCCTCTGCCGGCATGGCCAAGGCATCGGCCTCGGCCATGCAGAGTTCAGCCAAAGGGGTTCTCCCCTGGGTGACCCGCATGGTCTGGCAGGGGATGCCCGCCGCCTTGCTCCGGCCGATGGCCAGCAAGCGGGTTGGCGGCGGCGGGGTGGCGGCCTTGGCGATCTCCTCCAGGGAGAAATTCTCCCCCACCAGGGCTTGCCACTTCCCCCGTTCCTCAGGCGAGAGTTTGGCCAGCTGTTGGCCGATCTCCCGCATCAAGGGTTGCACCGTCTTGGCCTGCTGGCCCAGACGGTCGATCTGCCCTTCGTCCACGGTCATCACCGTTCGCTGCCGGTGGTCAATGACCGTGACCTGCTCCGTTGCCCTGTTGAAAAAGAGATCCGTCCGGGGATCGCCACCTGCCCCCTTGGCCATCATCTGCCCCTCTTTAATGGTTACGGTCTGCAGGTGGCTGGACGAGGCCCCGGGCTCCTTGACCAGAAACTCCAGGAGGGTGTCCGCGTGGGCCACGGCCGGGGCTAAGGCCGGGAGCATGAGGCCCACGGTCAGAACGAGAGTGTGGAGCGTGCGCTTGCAGGTTGGCATGGAAGTCATCGGTGTGGGGAAAGTATTGATCAGGAAGGAAGGTCCGTCCGCGCTCAAGGCGCGCGGCTACAGCTTGCCGGGATTTATCCAGACGCCGTCGGCAGCCAGGGGCCTGGGCGCCGGGGTCAAGGGGGCGGTTTGGTCAAAGGAGGCCATCTCCTCTCGCTCATAGAAGGCCTTCTCGAAAAAGAGCCCGTGGGCCGGGGCCAGCCAAGGGATCGAGTGGATCTGCCCCGACGCCAACATCACCTGGACTTCACCCATGGCAAGCTTGCCCGAACCGATGGCCGCCAGGGTGCCCACCAGCCGGCGGACCAGGTGCCAGAGAAAATGCGAGGCCACCACCCGCACCAAAATCATGCCGCCGACCTCCTCCAAGCGCAGGGTGTCGACCAGGACCTTGGTCGATTTTTTCAGCTCTTGCTTCTCGGCAAAGGCGGCAAAGTCATGCATGCCGATAAAGAGGGGCGTGGCCTGGCGCATCAGAGCGACATCCAAGGGGGCATCAAGGGCCCAGGCATAACGCCGCATAAAGGCCCGCTGGCCTTGGGCGATCTGATAGAGATAGCTGCGTCCCAGGCAGTGGTGCCGGGCATGGAAGCGGGGATCGGCGGGCTGGCAAGCAAGGATGGCGATGTCCTTGGGGAGCAAACGGTTGAGACCTGCCTTGATCTCCGCCGCCGTGAGCCGGGTCTTCACTTGCAGATGGGCCGTGTACGCCAAGGCGTGCACCCCGGCATCGGTCCTGCCGTTCCCTTGCAGTTCCAGCTCTTGGCTGGCAAAGAGTTCTGCCGCCCGCTCCAGGAGCACCCCCTGCACCGTCTTGATCTCCTTCTCCCCCTGCTTCTGCCAGCCGCGATAGCCCGTCCCCTCGAACTCCAGGTCCAGCCGGAATCGGCTCCCCCCGGGTGCGGATGAGTCCTCCCTTGCCCGTTCAGCCATCGGCCAAGGTCCCCACGGGGCAGGCACCGGGCTGGTCCAGATAGCCGTCGCGGATGATCCAGTAGGCGCCGTTCGCCGGATCCAGATCATAGACATCGAAGTTGGTGCGCGGGTCGTAGCCCGGATAGTGAACCGCGATATTCAAGGAGGCGGAGCCACCCTCCCCGGTGCGGATACGGTGCAGGACCCCGACCGGCCACGCCAGCATGGCCCCACCTCGGTAGAGGGGCTTGCCATTTTTGGTGATCTCGTAAGGGGTAACGGTGAAGGTCTCGATGCGGCCATGGTCCGGGGCATAGATCTCCACCTCGCGCACCCCGGAGAGGACAATCAGGTGATCGTCTTGGCAGTGGTGCATGTACCAGGGGCGCGCCACCTCCCCCACCGGCCCCGGAGAGAAGGCGCCCCCCTCGTGGAGCACCCGGTCGATGGCGTCGATCCGGGGCAAAAGTTCCAAAGGGATCTTATCGATGGTCACCTTTGGGGTCTTGCGCAAGGGCGAGAGGGGGATAACCCGGTACAGCCCCTCCACCTCATCAATAATCGTCTGCTCGCTCATGGCTCCTCTCCCCCCCCCGGGCAGCGCCCCCGAGCGGGGGCAGGTAATCTTCTCGCAACAGGGCACAACCACCGGTGCCCCACACAAAAGGCGTGTATACCTCCTTCCGCCTCTACTTCTCCATCCGCAGCCGCAACTCATAGGAGTAGACCATGCGCGCCGGGTGATAGGAGCGCTTGGCATGGGCCAGCCCCTCCTTGCCCATGTCGCTCTCCTTGTTCACCCAGGTGTAGCCCTGGCAGAGGCGACAGGCGCATTCGCGGTCAAAAAACTGATAGAGCCCCTTGATGCTTTTGCAGGCCTTTTGGAACTGGAGCACCACCACCCCTGCGCTCAAGGGCGAGGCCACGGCCAGGGCGCTGATCACCCCATCAATGGTCAGCACCAGCCCACGGGAGCCAACCCGGTCCAGCAGCTCCAGCATATTGACCGCCGCCTCCATCTCACACTCCAGGCTGACGTCACCCTGGCGGTAGCACCCCTCCTGCTCGCACCACTCCTCCAGAAAGGCGATACACTGCCGGCTGTTCTGGCTGGTGATCGGCGCAAAGCCCAACCGTTCCGGGGCATGGGCCCGTTCGAACTGCTTGATCAGATTGCGCTTCTTGGCAAAGCGATTCCCCTTCAGCTGGGCAAGGTCGCGGGCGAGATAGAGGTAGTCGTGATAGCCGGTCTGGGCCGTGATCTGAAAACAGGCCTCAATGGCCGCCACCCCATGCCGGTCGACATAGGCCTGGGGCACAAACCAGTAAGCCGGATAGCCGGCCTGCCGGGCAATGACGGCGAGCTCACGGGGGTCGGGTTCCGGCCTTTGGCCGAGGGGCAAGAGGAGATGGCGCAACTCCGGGTGACCGGAATACTCGGCGCCCAGGAGCAACCGCCCTCCGTCCACGGCGGCGCAGGGGTAATATAAGGTGCCGGACCAGGCGAGGATCCCGGCCAGGCTGTACTCACACAACTCATGGGGCTGCCCCACGAAATAGGGGGCAAGCCAACTGTAATCGTCAATGGAGATCCGTGCAAATTTCATCGCAAGAGCCGCATGGGCCGGGCATGGCCCATCTCCTCGAAACCGAAGCGGGTATAAAAGGGGGCCGAGTCTCGTTCGGCGATCAGACCGATCCAGCCAAGCCCATCAACGGCCAAGCGCTCAAGGATACCCTGGACGAGGCGCGAGCCCACCCCGGAGCCGCGCCAGGCGGAGTCGACCACCACATCCTGGATATAGGCATCGCTCACCCCGTCACTGATCGCCCGGCCCATGCCGATGATCCGCTCACCCTCCATGGCCACCACAAAACAGTGACTCTGCCGGACCAGCCGGGCCAGCAGGCAGAGGTCCTCGGCCTCGCCCTCCGGCCACCAGCCCGCCTGGCGGTAAAGGCCGACAATCATGCGCAACTGCTCGTCGCTGGGGGATGAAAGAAATTGCAGGTCAACGTTTGTCATCCGCTCAGCATACCGTGATCCTGGCAGGCCCACAAGAGCTCTTTTGCCTCTCCCCTAACTCCCTTGCGAGCCGCCAATAAAAATTAATTCTTGCTTTGTTCCGCAATAACGATTTGATAGAATGCATGGCAGACTTTTCATTTCCCCTCGTTGGGGTGATGACCCGGCAGACCATAAACACCCCGCCACGTCACCCCTGTTGACCGATTGAAGAATGGGCCACGCCCCGGTTTTGCTGGAAATTGGATCATGCCACTGAAGTGCAGGATATTGACCATTACCCCTTATACCCCCCATTTCATCTCAGTTTAAGGATACGCCTATGTTTTTGAAATCGCTCAGCGTCAAAATCCGGCTCCTCGGGTTTGTCACTCTCCTCCTCTTACTCTTTCTGACCACAGGGCTCTTCGGGCTGAACGGCATGCGGGTGAGCAACAACTCCCTCTCTTCGGTCTATACCAACCAGGTTATCCCCTTAAATGAATTGGGGAGTTTAAACAATCTCATCCACTCCGAGGTCATCCAACAGGTGGACCGCCTGCTGTTCGAACAGATGACCTGGGAGGAGTGTCTGCTGAAGGTTGGCAAGGCGAAGGCCCAGATCGACAAGCACTGGCAGACCCTGACCGCCATTAAGTCGTCCGGTCTCACCGACACCGATCCCGGCAAGTGGCAGGATTCATACACCCTCCTGGTCAAACAGTCCAGCGATGTCCTGGACAACCTGATCATGCTGCTGGAGGCCAAGGATACCGAGAGACTCGACGCCTTTTCCGACAAGAAGCTCTACCCCTTGGGCGACCTGTATAGCGACCACATCGACCAGATGAGCAAGGAGCGCCTCACCCTCATCGAACAGGCCTACCAAATCTCCCAACAACGCTTTAGCGCCGCCAAACAGACCTTCATCTTCATCCTGGGGGCCGGGGTCATCATCTCCATCTTTTTAAGCCTCTTGCTCATCCGCAGCATCAGCCAGCCCCTGACCCGAATTACCGCGGCCATGAAGAACCTGGCCCATGGCCATATCAGCGAGAAGATCGTCTATGACCGCGATGACGAGTTCGCCATCCTGATCAACGGTTTCAACCAGATGTCCACCTACCTCTCCGACCTGATCTCCGAAATCGAACGCTCCGGCATCCAGGTGACCAGTTCCATCACCGAAATCGCCGCCACCATCAAACAGCAGGAGACCACGGTCAACGAGCAGGCAGCCACCTCCAACGAGATCGCCGCCTCCACCACCGAGATCGCCGCCACCGCCGAGAACCTGATGGACACCATGGCCAAGGTCACCGACATGGCCCAGAACACCGCCATGGCCGCCTCCCAGAGCCATTTCAGGCTACAGAACATCAACTCCATCATGAAGAAGATGGAGGACTCCTCCCAGTCCATCGTCACCAAGCTCTCCATCTTGAGCGAGAAGGCCAGCACCATCGCCGGGGTGACCAAGACCATCAACAAGATCGCCGACCAGACCAACCTCCTCTCCCTGAATGCCGCCATCGAGGCGGAGAAGGCCGGCGAGTACGGGGCCGGCTTCTCGGTGGTGGCCTCGGAGATCAGGCGGTTGGCCGACCAGACGGCAGTGGCCACCTTTGACATCGAGCAGATGGTCAACGAGGTGCAGTCCTCGGTGGCCAGCGGGGTGATGAATATCGAAAAGTTTGCCGAGGACGTCCGCCGCGGCTTCCAGGAGGTGCAGATCAGCTCCAATCAAGTCTCCCAGGTCATTGACCAGGTCCAGGCCTTGCGGCCGCCCATCGAGACGGTGAACGAGGGGATCGCGGCCCAGTCCCTGGGGGCCAAGCAGATCAGCGAGTCGGTGGATCAGTTGAATGAGGCGGCCCAGCAGACCGCCGAATCGGTGACCCAGACCAGCCAGACCATCTTCCAGCTCAACAAGGCGGCGCTTATCCTCAGGGACTCGGTGGCCAAATTCAAGGTCAAGGCCAGTGGCAGCAAGATCTACGACCTTGAGGAGTAAGGGATGCTGCTCCTGCTTTTTAAGCTTCAGGAAGACGCCTACGCCATTGACAGCGCCAAGGTCATTGAGGTGATCCCCTTTCTCTTGACCCAGAAGATCCCCATGACCCCCAAGTTCATCACCGGCATGGCCAACTACCGCGGCAATCCGGTACCGGTGCTTGATCTCGGCCAACTGCTGAACGACCAGCCCTGCCGCCAGCAGATGAGTACCCGCATCATCCTCACCAGCCTCTCGGTCGGCCATCAATTCCGCAAGATCGTCGGACTCCTGGCCGAAAATGTCACCGAGACCGTCAAGACCCCCAAGGGGTGGCAGGCCAAACCCAGCGACAAAGGCCCGCTCTTTCTCGACAGCAGCGTAACCCGTCACCCCATGGTCCGCTGGTTTCAACCGGAACAGATGCTCCCCGAAGATATCCCGGGGCTCTCATTTATGGAATAACTAGTTGAATTACGAATTAGAAATTACGAATTACGAATGAACAACCAGCCCTCCAACTCGTAACTCTTAATTCGTAATTCTTAATTCGTCATTCGTAATTATCTCTTCATGTCCGAATCAAGTCTGATCAACACCATCCTCGAGTCAGTGCTCAAGGAGGCCATGGGACTCAACATCTCCTCTGTTGGCCCGAGCTCCCTGAAGCACGCCATTGCCCGCCGGATGCGCGACTTGGAGATGGACAACACCCTCAAGTATCTCCAGCTGATCAAGAGCTCAACCCCGGAACTGAATGAGCTGATCGAAGAGGTCGCGGTCAACGAGACCTGGTTCTTCCGTGACGAGGCCCCCTTTGTCGCCCTGCGCGAGTTCGCCGCCAACTACTACAAAAACAACAAAGGGCAGCCCTTAAAACTGCTCAGCATCCCCTGTTCCACCGGCGAAGAGCCCTACTCCATGGCCATCTCCCTGATCGAGGCCGGGATTCCGCCCCACTCCTTTGCCATTGATGCCGTGGATATCAGCCGCCGCTCGCTGGCCATCGCCCAGCAAGGGATCTACCGCAACCACTCCTTTCGCGGCCCCCAGGCCCAACGCCATCAGGCCTATTTCACCAAGACCCGCCTGGGGTTCGCCCTGGACAAGAGTATCAAGGGGTTGGTCCGTTTCCACCGCGGCAACCTGATCAACCTCGGCCGGCCCTTGACCCAAACCACCTACCAGGTCATCTTCTGCCGTAACCTGTTGATCTACCTGGACGCCAGTTTTCACCAGCGGGCCATCAACACCTTTGACGCCCTGCTCGCCGATAACGGTCTGCTGTTCATCGGCCACGCCGAGGCAGGCATCTTCAGCAACAGCATCTTCACCCCGGCCTCTTTTCCCAAGGCCTTTGCCTTCCACAAGCGGTGCGCGGAGCCCCCGGCGCACCCCCCGTGCCCGGCAGCCGAGGAGGCAGACCACGCGTTTACGCCCACGGGAGCAGGATCAAGCCGCCTTCCGGAGGTCGGTTCGGGCTTTGTTGCCCAGGAGCTGGGCCCAGCCAGGTCGCATCCCAATCGCTTTGCCCAGGAGATCCGGGCCTGCGAGGAGCTGATCCAACGCGAGGGACCAGCGGCCGAGACCTTCTATCGACTCGCCACCCTCTTTGAACAAAAAACAGACTGGAAAACCGCCATCAAGATGCTCAAAAAGGCAACCTATCTGGATCCAAACTACATTGAGGCCATTGATATGTTGGCCGCCATCTATCAAAGGCTAGGCGACCACGCCAACTACCAGGCCTGCATCAACCGTGGCCGGCGGATCGTCACCCGTTTGACCACGGGTGAGCGGTAACGGATGAAGGGTATGAGATAAGGGATAAAACGCATGCCATCAAGCTACGCCGATCTCGATATTGACGACTGCTGGAACAAGATCGGGGTCTTCCACCGAGGCCAGAAGAGTTGTGTACGCCTAGGCACCCTGGGCCATTGTCTGAACTGTGAGCAGTATGCCAGCACCGGCCGGCTGCTGCTGACCCGTTCCCTCTCCGACGAGTACCGGCTGGAGTTGAGCGAACGCTTCCGCCAACTGGCCAGCCCGGCCACCAAGAGCTCGAAATCAGCCTTTATCTTCCGGGCCGGCGACGAGTGGCTGGGGGTCAAATCGGTGTTGATCAAGGAGGTGGTGGACATGGGTCCCATCCACTCCATCCCCCACAAGAGCAGCCGCATCTTCCGGGGCATCGTCAACATCAGGGGGCGTCTGGAGCTCTGCGTCTCCATCGGCGGGGTGCTGCGCATCGAGCCCGGGGCCAAGCGCCTTGGCCTCCCCTCACCGGAACGGTTGATCGTGGCGGCCAAGGCCGGGCAGAGCATCGTCTTCCCGGTCAGCGAGGTCATGGGGCCGGTGCCCTACAATGCCAGCGCCTTAAAGCCCCTGCCCATTACCGTCTCCGGCTCCAAGGCCGTCTACACCAAAGGGATCTTGGACGTCAACAACCAAGAGGTCGGCATGCTCGATGATGCCATGCTGTTTCGCATTTTAGCCAGGAACCTGGGATGACCAAGAGCGATTTGAACGACATGTCACTCCTGGATCTCTTTCTGATGGAGACCAGCAGTCAGTGCCTCAATCTCAACCACGAACTTGCCCGCTGGGTGCATCTCCCTTCCCCGATGCGGCCAGGCGGGGAGGATGACGGCGACGACTCCGCGTCCACCCTCCAGGGGGCCGGCCCCGATTTCAACGCCATGCAGCGGGCGGTCCACTCCATCACCGGCGCGGCCAGAATTGTAGACCTGCAACCGGTCATCGACCTAACCCGGGCCATGGAGCATGGCCTGACCATCGCCGCCGCTCACCCTACCCCGGAGATCAGGGACCGGCTGCATTCGGCAGTGGACCAACTCAGTCAGCTGGCACAATCAAAAAGCAGTCAACTCCAGGAGACGTTGACCGAGAGAAAAAACCTGCTGGCCAACCTGACCAGTCTGCTCTTGAAACACCACGCCACCCACCCCGTGCCCCAACCGGCGGGCAAACAGCACGTCGCCCCCCACCGACCAAACCTAGCCAGCCAAGGACTCTTTCAGATCTTCAAGGAGGATGCCGAGAATCATCTTGCCGTCCTCTCCGACAATCTCCTGCAAATCGAAAAGACCCCCAAGGCCGCGGTTATCCTGGAGTCCTCCATGCGGGCGGTCCACTCCTTGAAAGGGGCGGCCCGGATCATCGAACTGCACGATATCGTCACCCTGACCCACAGCATGGAGGAGATCTTCATTGCTGCCCAGAACAGTGGCCTCCTGCTGACCCCCGACCATATCGACACCCTGTTTACCGCCGCCGACCTCATCCGCGACCTGATCAAACAGGAGGAGAGCGACACCCCCCAGTGGTTTGACAACCATGGCGCGGGGATCGCCACCCTGGCCGATCAACTCCAAGCCATTGCCAGCCCCGCCCTGCCGCCGCCCCCGGCGGAGCAGCTCCCGGCCGAAGAGGAGGCGGTGGAACTCCCGGCTGGGGCGCCGCTGCCGGGAGAGCCGCGGCGCAAGGCCCCTGATGTCGACGGCGCGGATCGACAGCTCAGGGTCTCCGCCCAGGGGATGAGCAGGATCCTGGCCCTGGCCAGCGAGGCCATGATCGAATCCCGCTGGCTGCCCACCATCACCACCACCATCAGCCGGGTGAAGCGCCAGCAGGATGAGGCGTGGTACGCCCTGGAGAAGATCCGGGCGCAGCTGCCGGGGAGTGGCATCCCCGCGACCCTGGATAGCAACCTGGCCGATATCGCCACTAAACTCAAACGCAGTCAGGACTTCCTCGGCCACCAGCTGGTGGAGCTCACCGAGCACAGCACCCATAGTGTCAATATCGCCCACCGTCTGCACCACGAGGTAATCAAGAACCGCATGCAACCCCTGTCCGAGGGTCTGCTCGGCCTGCCCCGTCTCGTCCGCGACCTCGCCCGCAAACTGGGCAAGGAGGTCCGTTTGCAGGTGATCGGCAGCGAGACCTTGATCGACCGGGACATCTTGGACAAGCTGGAGTCCCCCTTCAACCACCTGGTGACCAACGCCATCGACCATGGCATCGAACTCCCCGAGCTCCGGGCCACGGCCGGCAAACCCCGGGAGGCGACCCTGGGGATCCGGGCCCGGCATCAATCCGGCATGCTGGTGGTCACGGTGGAGGATGACGGCCAAGGGCTGAATTATCAGGCCCTGCGCGACAAGGCCGTGGAAAAACGGTTGATCTCCGAAAAGGTAGCGGCCGAACTCTCCGAAGCCGAGATCTCCGAATTCCTCTTTCTGCCCAACTTCACCACCCGGGAGTCGGCCACCAGCACCTCGGGCCGGGGGGTGGGTCTCGACATCGTCTACAACGCCATCCGCGAGATCCGGGGCAGCATCGAACTACGCTCCATTCCCGGCCATGGTCTCACCTTCGAGATGCATTTGCCCCTCACCCTCTCCATCATCCGCGGTCTGATGGTGGAGATCAACCAAGAGCCCTACGCCTTGCCCCTGGTCAACATCGACCACGCGGTCCGCCTCCCCCAGAACGAGATCAAGGAGATGGGCAACCGCCAGTACTTCATCTCCAACAACAAACGGGTGGGGCTAATCACGGCCCAGCAGGCCTTGGAACTGAAGGAACGCGAGGCCACAGAGGAGACCCTCTCCATCATCGTCATCAGCGGCGCCAACCACACCTACGGCCTGATCGTCGACCGCTTCCAAGGGATTCGCGACCTGGTGGTGCAGCCGCTGAACCCCAGGCTCGGCAAGCTGAAGAGCATCAGCGCCGCCGCCATTGCCGAGGACGGCACCCCGATCCTGATCTTGGACATCAACGACCTCCGCCAATCCATGGACTACCTGATCTCCGGCGACCGGCTGCAACGGATTGAGCCCCAGGCCAGCGGCCAGAGGTCATCCGACCGCAAGCGCATCCTGGTGGTGGATGACTCCATCACCGTGCGCGAGGTGGAGCGCAAGGTCCTCACCGAGCACGGCTTCGAGGTGGAGGTGGCCGTGGACGGCTTGGAGGCCTGGAACATGATCCGCCATGCCCAATACGACCTGATCATCACCGATATCGACATGCCCAACATGGACGGCATCGAACTTCTGGTCCACATCAAGGAGACCATGGACTACGAAGAGACCCCGGTGATCATCCTCTCCTACAAGGACCGGGAGGAGGACCGGGCCCGGGGGTTGGAGGCCGGGGCCGACTACTACCTGACCAAATCCAGCTTCCACAACCAGGCCTTGATCGA
>CAYSFY010000013.1:0-25454 GCA_964430285.1 uncultured Desulfobulbia bacterium | reverse complement strand
CCCGGGGGAGGGCAGGGGTGGGGGACGTCCAGCCTCTCGCCAACCTCTGTCAGACACCAGCAACTCATGGATGCAAACTTTACCTCCTCCCTGCCGGGGGAGGCCCCCTTAGGCAATTTCAGGTGTAGGCCATGAAGATCGGTATTGTCAACGATTCGGTGATGGCGGCCGAGGTCCTACGCCGCATCGTCAACTCCTGCCCCGACCATCAACTGCTGTGGATGGCCGAAAACGGGGCCGAGGCGGTACTGCACTGCCAAGAAGCCTTGCCTGATCTGGTGCTCATGGATCTGTTGATGCCGGTGATGAACGGGGTGGAGGCCACCCGGCGAATCATGAAGCACACCCCCTGCGCCATTCTCATCGTCACCGCCAGCGTCACCGGCAACGCCTCCCTGGTCTACGAGGCCATGGGCGCCGGTGCCCTGGACGTGGTGGCCACCCCGGTGCTGGGTCCCGACGGCATGCACGCCGCAGCCGGCGAACTCCTGCGCAAGATCGAGCTGATCGGCAAGCTGATCGGCTATTTCCCCAAGAGCGAGGCCCGGCAGCAGGCCAGGGCGGTGCGCGTCCCCCTGCGGCGCAAGGACCCCACCCTGATCGCCATCGGTGCCTCCACCGGCGGTCCCCAGGCCCTGACCACCGTCCTCTCTCGCCTCCCCCTCGGCCTGCCGGCAGCGGTGGTGATCGTTCAGCACATGGACAAGAAGTTCACCCAAGGTCTGGCCACCTGGCTGAATCAGCAGGTCACCATGCCGGTCAAGGTCCTGGTGGACAAAGAGAGGCCACAACTGGGGGTGGTGCAGGTGCCCAGCACCGACCACCATCTGATCATGACCACCACCGGCGCCCTCACCTACGCCGTGGAACCGGCGGATAACTTCTATCACCCCTCGGTGGATGTCTTTTTTCAATCCATCAGCAAAAACTGGCACGGCAAGATCATCGGCGTCCTGTTGACCGGCATGGGGCGGGACGGGGCCGCGGGCCTCCTCACCCTCAAGGAGGATGGACACCACACCATCGCCCAGGACGAGGAGACCTCGGTGGTCTATGGCATGCCCAAGGCGGCCAAGCAACTGAACGCGGCCGCGGAGATCATGCCCATCCACGAGATCGGGGCACGTCTCGTCGCCCTGGCAGGGAGGTAACGTCATGCAGCCTACCCTGTTCACCGACGAGGTCAAGCCCATCAACGCCTTCCGCATCTCGGTACTGTTGGTGGATGATCAACCGATGATTGCCGAGGCCGTGCGCCGCGCCCTGGAATCGGAAGGGGACATCGAGTTCCACTACTGCGCCGACCCCACCAAGGCCATCAAGATCGCCAACCGCATCAAGCCCACCATCATCCTCCAGGACCTGGTGATGCCCGAGGTCAACGGCCTGATGATGGTCAAGTTCTTCCGGGTCAACAAGGAGACCTCCCAGGTGCCGATCATCGTCCTCTCCACCAAGGAGGACCCCAAGATCAAGAGCGAGGCCTTCTCCAGCGGGGTCAACGACTACCTGGTCAAGCTCCCGGACAAGGTCGAACTGATCGCCAGGCTCCGCTACCACTCCGCCGCCTACATCTACCACAAACAACGGGACGAGGCCTTTGCCGCCCTCCAGGAGAGCCAGCGCCAGCTCCACGAGGCCAACCGGGCCTTGGAGAAGCTCTCCGCCCTGGACGGGCTGACCGGCATCGCCAACCGCCGCCAGTTCGACAAGGTGTTGGCCACCGAGTGGAACCGGGCCATGCGCAACCACACCCCCATCTCGCTGTTGATGCTGGACATCGACTACTTCAAGCTCTACAATGACAGTTACGGCCATCAAAAGGGGGATACCTGCTTGAAGGCGGTGGCCCAGGTGCTAAAGGAGAACGAAAAACGGCCCGCCGACCTGGCGGCTCGCTACGGCGGCGAGGAGTTCGCCGTCATCCTGCCGGAGACCGATGGCCGCGGCGCCCACGAGATCGCGGTCACCATCCTGGAGATGATCAGGGCCGCCGCCATCCCCCACAAGAGTTCCAAGGTCGAGAAGTACCTCACCGCGAGCCTTGGGGTCTCAAGCCTCATCGCCAAGCGGGGCAATCAGTCCGATATCCTGGTGCTCCAGGCGGACCGCGCCCTTTACCAGGCCAAGGAGCAGGGGCGCAACCAGGTGGTCATGATCAGCCAGGAGTTGACCCGGGACCCGGCGTGAGCGGCGCCCATCCCCTGGACAACTCTCCGCTACAACCTGGACAGCACCACCAGCTCTCCATGGTTCCGTAACGACAAATAAAACGATGAGCACCACGATGGACCACCATATCCTGGTCGTTGAAGATGACCGGTTTTTCGCCCAACTCCTCAGAAAGAGGCTGGCCGAGGAGCTGGGGTGTGGGGTGCTGTTGGCCGGTAGTTTGGCTGAGGCCGTCGCCCTGCTGGACCATCTGGGTGACAAGACGATCATTGCCGGCATCCTCGACTACCATCTTCCTGACGCCCCTGATGGCGAGATCATTAAAACGGTGATCGACTATGAGATCCCGGTCATTGTCTTTACCGGCCTAGTGGATGAGGGGGTCAGGGAGCGGATCTGGACCAATCGCGTGGCGGACTATGCCATCAAGGGGCAACCGAACAGCGTCGATTATGTCATCTCCGTGGTCAAACGAATTGCCCACAATCACGAGCGGCAAGTGCTGGTGGTCGACGATTCCACCCTCTTCCAGAGGGTGTTGACCACCTGGCTGAAGACCCAACGCTATCAGGTGTTGTCCGCCAAGTGCGGTCCGGAGGCCTTGGAGGTGCTGCACCAACACCCCGACATCAAACTGGCGATCATCGATTACTTCATGCCCGAGATGGACGGCGTCGAATTGATCCATAAGATCAGGGAACAGCACCCCAAGGAGGAGTTGGCCATCATCGGCATCTCAGGGGCCGGCGACCATGTGATGTCCGCCAATTTCCTCAAGAGCGGCGCCAACGACTTCCTGGTGAAGGACACCATCATCCCGGAAGAGTTCTACTGCCGGGTGAATCAATGCATCGAAAACAATGAGAATATCCACGCCATTCGCGAAGCGGCAATCAAGGATTTCCTGACCGGGCTCTATAACCGTCGCTACTTCTTTGAGGCCGGCCAGCAGCTTTTTGCCAACGCCCAGCGGCAAGGGGGCGCCATTGCCTGCGCCATGATCGATATCGATTTTTTCAAGAAGGTCAATGATCAGTATGGCCATGAGGCAGGGGACCTGGCCTTAAAGCAGGTTGCCACCATCCTCGGCCGCAGGACCAGGAGTTCGGACTTGGTCGCCCGTCTCGGTGGCGAAGAGTTCTGCATCCTGGCGCTGAACATGAAGAGCGGTGATTGCCGCCCCCTCTTCGACCTCCTCAGAAAGGCCGTGGAGGAGACCCCGGTGGACATCGGCGGTGGCCGCGAGATCACGTTGACCATTAGTATCGGGGTCTGTCACTCCCGGCAGCCCTCTCTGGAGGAGATGCGCGCCCGCGCCGACCACAACCTCTATGAGGCCAAGGAGAGCGGCCGCAACCGGGTGGTTGTCGGCTAAGCAGCAACAACTAACCTCGGGGAGTCCCTGTGGTCTATTTTTAAAAAAGTCGCCCACTCCTCGGGGCTCAAACCCATTCATGGCGTGGTTGCGGGACTTTTCAGGTCTCCGGCAACCCTTGTAGGGGCCTGTTTTTTCTCGGCTGACAATACCATTGACGTGACAATAAAGGCCTATGCATACTCTCCTGCGCACCCTCTGTCTGCTCTCCTGCCTCATAGCCATCCCGCAAATCCTGACCGCAGCGCCGCCGCAGCCGGCCCTGCCACCCCCGTCGGCCGCACCGTCCGCATACACGGTCACCGTCATCCCCTTCTACGGCCCGGAGAAGATCTGGGCACTGTACACCCCTTTTATCGACTACCTCAAGGCCGCCACCGGCAAACCCTGGACCTTGAAGCTCTTTCCCAGCCACAAGGCCCTCATTGACGGTCTGTGCCACAACCAGGTCTCCCTGGCCTTGCTGGGGCCGGTACCCCTGGGCCGGGTGATGGCCCAGTGCCAGGCCGAACCCGTGGCCGTGGCCTTAAGCATGGACGGCACCCCCAATTATCGCTCCATCGTGGTCACCATCGACCCGGTGGTCACATCGCTTGCCGGGTTAAAGGGCACCCGCTTCGGGCTGTTCAAAGGCTCCACCGCCGCCCATATCCTGCCGCGCCGGATCCTGCGCCAGGCCGGCCTGGACAAGAACGATATCGTGCCCGTCTTTTTCGAGAGCCAGGACCATATCGTCAACGCCCTGTTAAGCCGCCAGATCTCCGCCGCCGGGCTGAAGGAGGCCCTGTTCCAGAAATTCAAGGATGTCGGCTTTAGGGTCCTGGCCACCTCCGAGCCCTTGCCGAATTTTGCCTTTACCGCCGCCCCCGGCGCCAACCCCGCCGTTAGGGAGCTCTTTGCCGAGACCCTGTTGCGCTTGCGGCCTGCGACCAACGTCGATGACCAGAAGCGCATGACCGCCTGGGACGACGAGATCAAACACGGCTTCATCCCCCCCACCGATACCTTCCGTTCCTCGGTCAAGGAGCTGCTAGTCACCACTGACGAGATCATGCGTGCGGATCGATAGCAAGAGCCTGGCATACCGGCTGATTGTCGGGATTCTTTTGACCTTCGCGCTCGTTGGTGGCGCCGTTTTTTGGGTCGGCACCCGGATGGTCAAGGAGATTATCGAAGACTACCACCACTTGGTCGCCGACAACCACGCCGCCGAGACCAAGCGCCTGTTCGCGGCCTCCATTGCCGAATTGACCACGGCCCGCTTGCTCGGCAACCCGGAGGTCGTCGCGGCCCAACAGCAGGCCCTGATCGAAAGCGTCCGCCTGAGCTGGCAGAAACGCGGGGTGGCGGGGATCATTGTCAACCCGGAAGGGCGGCCCCTGCTCACCACCTTGTCGCCCGAGATCACCCGCTCTTTTATCCGCCACTTTGATGAGCACTTTGCCGAGGTCATGGACCAGGACAGTGAACTCTTCGGCCGGATTGAACTGATCCACCCCTGGGAGTGGCGGGTGCTGACCGTGGTCACTGATCACGGCTACGAGATAACGGGCCGCACGGTGCCACTGCTGGTCCCCTTGCTGGTCCTGGGGCCCATGTTCATGCTGGTGGCCCTGTTCTTCATCCTCCGCCATCAGGTGCAGCGGCCGGTGGCCGAGTTGGTCACCTCCATGGGCCAAGAGGAAGCGGTGATTGAGACCGGGGTGACCGAGTTCGACCGCATCGGCCACGCCTTCAATCTCAGTCTCGGCCATATCCGCGAACGGTCAACGGCCCTGGCCCAAGAGCTTACCGAGCGCAAGCGGGCCGAAGAGGTGATCGGTGGCCAGGAGGCGAGGATCAGGCTGCTGTTGAACTCCACTGCCGAGGGGATCTACGGGGTGGATGCCTTTGGCGTCTGCACCTTCTGCAACCCCGCCTGCTGCCGCTTGCTGGGCTACTCCGAGGCCGATCTCCTCGGCCGCAACATCCATGACCTCATCCACCACTCCCATGCCGACGGCACCCCCTATGCCGAGGAGCAGTGCCCTATCCTGCACGCCTTCCAGAGCGGGGTGGAGACCCATGATGACCGCGATCTCTTCTGGCGGGCCGACGGCACCCCCTTTGCCGTGGAGTACTGGGCCCACCCCATCGCCGACAACGGCGCCATCCATGGGGCAGTTGTCGCCTTCTTTGACGTCAGCAAGCGTAGACAGGCCGAGGATGCCCTACGCAGCGCCTGGAAAAATTGGCTGACCACCTTCGATGCCACCGCCGACCTCATGGCCCTGCTGGATGTGGATGGGTCCATCAAGCAGTGCAACCTGGCCTTTGCCACCTTCTGTGGTCGCGAGGTCCACGAGGTGGTGGGGCAGGCCTGTTTCCAGGTGGTGCACAACACCTTGGCACACATCCCTGACTGTCCATTTGTCAGGGCAAAAGAGAGCCTACTCCGGGAGGAGATGGAACTCACCGTGGCGGGCAAGACCTATGTGGTGATGGTGGACCCCATTGTCGGCGAAAACGGCCACTTCGCCGGGGCGGTCCATACCATGCACGACATCTCCGAGCGCAAGCGCATGGAGGAGGCGCTGATGGCCGAAAAGAACAAATTCGAGGCCATCATCGCCGGCATGGGAGACGGAGTCAGCATCCAGGATCTCAACTATACCGTCCTCTACCAGAACGAAGTCCATCGGGGCTATATCGGCGACCACCTGGGCGGCACCTGCTACCAGGTCTACGAACACCGGGACGAGGTCTGCCCGGGGTGCCCGATGGCCCTGGCCATGGCCGACGGCAAGGTACACAACGCCGAGCGATCCGTGGACACACCCCAAGGGCACCGACACTTCGAGATCAACGCCTCGCCCCTGCGCGATGGCACCGGGGCCATTGTCGGCGGTATTGAGTTGGTGCGGGAGGTTACCGAACGGAAACGGAACGAGGCCCAGCTCATCCAGGCCCAAAAGATGGAGGGCATCGGTCACCTCGCTGGCGGCGTGGCCCACGATTTCAACAATGTCCTCAGCGTGGTACAGGGGTATGCCGATCTCTTGCGCCTGAAACGGGCGGATGATCCCCTGATCACCGAGTATGTCGGGCAGATCAAGCAGGCGGTGACCCGGGGCACGACCGTCACCCGGCAGATCCTGGCCTTCAGCCGCAAGGAGGCGATGACCGTGCAGACCACCGAGTTGAACGAGTTGGTTTCGGCCCTGCAAAAAATGCTGCGCCGACTGGTGCGGGAGGACATCGACATCCAACTTAAGACTACGGAGACCCCCTTGCTGGTATCGGTGGATGCCGGCCAGATCGATCAGGTGCTGATCAATTTGACCACCAACGCCTGCCATGCCATGCCCAGCGGCGGCACCTTCCGCATCGAGACCAAGGCCACCACCCTTGACGAGGGATTCATCAAGGCCCACGGCTATGGCACCCCCGGCCCCCATGCCCTGATCACCATCAGCGATACCGGCTGCGGCATGACGGAGGAGGTACGCCAACGGATCTTTGAACCCTTCTTCACCACCAAGGAGGTGGGCAAGGGCACCGGCCTCGGCCTGGCCATGGCCTACGGCATCATCAGGAAACATGGCGGCTACATCAACTGCGCCAGCGAGCCGGACCACGGCACGGTCTTCACGATCCATCTGCCCCGGGTGGCCAGTTCCGATGCCGGACAGCTGGGGCAGGCAACAACGGCTGGGGAGGGCTTCCTGGGCGGCAACGAGACCATCCTGGTGGCCGAGGATGATCCGGGCCTGCGTTTGTGGCTGCAGACCTGGCTCAATCTGGGCGGCTATACGGTGATTGAAGCGGGTGACGGCGAAGAGGCGGTACGGAAGTTCATGGAGCAGGGTGATCGTATCCAGCTGGTGCTGCTGGATGGCATCATGCCGCGCAAAAACGGCAAGGAGGCCTTGCGCGAGATGAGGGCGCGCCGTCCCGAACTCAAGGCCATGATCGTCAGCGGCTATGCCGAGGACGTCTTCACCCAGAGCGAACTCCAGGAGTTCAAGGTGACCTTTGTCGAAAAACCGGTGGAACCGAACTACCTCATGCGCAAGGTCCGCCAGGTGTTGGACGAGGCCTAATCTCCCCCTCCATTCCGCCTAGCAACAGCTTGGCCGCCCGTCGCTCATCCCCTCCCCGATACCCCGCTAGCAGATCCGCAAGGTCAACCGATAGATGTCGTCGGCCGTCACCCCGGCGGGGCGCAGGGCACTAAGGGAGAGGGCGTTGTCGGACTTGGAGAGCTTGCGGCCGACGCGAGAGGTGACCAGGGGGTGGTGTCGGCAAGACGACATCAATGCTGGCAAGCCTTGCATCATAAACAAGTGCCGTTGCGATAATCATACGATCGACAGGGTCCCGATGAATATCGGAGAGTTCAACGGCTCGTTGCGCAATCTCACAGGTGAGGCCTCCCTTGAATTGACAAGGGCTTCCGAGAGCCACTCCTCGGTAGGGAGAGGGAGTTTAAACCTGCCTCGTTTGACCAACAGAGAGACCTCAAAACAGGATATTGTCGATACCGCTAGACGGTTTTCACCATGCATGGCGCTCATGATCGATGTCGGCAATGCAGCCTCGCCGCCCACTTTGTTACGGCAAGGTCACACCGCTTACGGCATTCACCCAAAACCCTTCCCCCGGCTTGATGGTGGTGAGCAGGCCAAATCCCTTGCCATCGGCGTACTCCTGACCGCCGTCCTCGTTAGCGGGTAGCCTGACCGCCCAACCACCGTTCTCCCACTTCCACAGACTGATTACGCTCGCCGCCTTACCGTCCACCAGGGTGGCAACCTCCTGGGCCGCGGCACCCTGCAAGCTCACCAGGTTCCAGCCCGGGGCCAAGGTCAGGGGGGTGTCCGCCGCCGGCGTGCCCATGGGGGTCACCGCCAGCGGCTGCAGGCTGTTCACCCAGAACCCCTCGCCTGGGGCGATCTCCGACAATAGGCTAAAGCCCTTGCCCAGGGCATACCCCGCCCCTTGATCCGTATCCCCGGGCAGCCGCACCGTCCAGGTGTTGTTCGCCCACTTCCACAGGCTGGTGATCTTCGTCCCATCGCTAAACTCCGTGGCGCAGGCGATCGGCATCCGCGCCCCCAACAGGTTCCACCCCTGGGTCACCTTGAAGGTCAGCCCGTCTTGGCTGACGGCGGTGGAGACGATCTCGCCGTCCAGGTCCTCCAGGAAATAGGTGACGGTGTAGCTCCCGGCCACCACCGGTGAGGGGTGCGGCGTTTTCGGCAGGAGGGCGGGGGCTTGCCGACTTAGGCCGCCAGAAAGGCGTGATGACGCTCCAAGGGATGGGCGGGGCAGTGGGTGACGAAAAACCTAGCCGATCTGCTGTCCATCGTTCCGGCCACGCAGGATCTCCCCCACATCCCTCCAGGCAATCATCCTCGCAGGGGATCGGAGTTGCGAGAGTTCACCGCCATAGACCACAATATTGGCAATGATCGCGGGGAGATCGGTATCCCGTATCCTTTCCGCAAAAGGGGCGAAACTTTTAAAGAAATCCGGCGCCACCGTAGCGGCTGACTTGATCTCAATGGCACAAAGCCGGTCACCAAGGTTGGCCAGGACGTCCATTTCCAACCCACGGCTTTCACGATAGTGGTAGAGATTCGGCTGTTCATTGCGATGCACCAGTGTCTTGTACATCTCCGACACCACCCAGCTTTCGAAGATGGCGCCGCGTAAGGGATGGTGCCGCAGTTGTTCCGGTTCTCTAATATTCAAGAGATAACAGACCAAGCCGCTATCGAGGAAGTGGAGTTTGGGCGCCTTAACCACCTGTTTGCGGATGTTGTTGTGCCAGGCCGGGAGGCGATGAATAAGATAGCTGGTCTCGAGAATCGACAGCCAAGCGCGTGCCGTATTATGAGAAATACCGGCATCGCCGCTGAGTGTGGACAGGTTAATTTCTTGGCCGGTCCGGCCGGCGCAGAGCTTGATGAACGTAGAAAACGCCAACAGATCACCGACATTGACCACTTGGCGCACATCCCGTTGCACATAGGTTGCGGTATAGTCGGCCAGCCACTGGCTGGCGGGGATATTGCGGTCATAGATCCGCGGATAGGCCCCTTGCCAGAGCAGGGTGTAGAGATCATCCGGCGCCGTGGGAAACTGGCGCAGTTCGTTCCAGTCCGGGGCAAGCAGCACCAAGAGCCCGCAACGGCCGGCAAGGGATTGAGAGATGGTTTGCGAGATGCCGAAATGTTGCGAGCCGGTGAGGATGAACCGGCCAGGGTCAGGCCGTTCGTCCACTTCCGTTTGCAGATAGCTCGCCAGGCCCGGCACCTGCTGAATCTCGTCAATGATAGCACCATTGCGGTATTCAGCGAGAAAGCCCCGCGGATCCGTCTGGGCGAATTCGCGGGTATCCAGCGCCTCAAGTGACACATAGGCCTTGTCCGGGAAAGCGGCGCGGCATAGAGTCGTCTTCCCGGCCTGCCTGGGACCGGTGACGACAACGACCGGATAGAACCCGGCTAGCGCCAGGAGGGCGGATGTCAGTTTTCGAGGAATCATCAGGTAATCCTTACGTCGAAACGCATGGATTGTCAATTCAATTTACAATCCATGCGGATCTCGATCATCACCCCCCGAGATAGGCCTCCCGAACCTTGGGGTTGGCGGCGATCTCCCGGGCCGGGCCGGAGAGCACGATCCTGCCGGTCTCAATGACGTAGGCCCGGTGGGCAAAGCGCAGGGCCATGTTGGCATTCTGCTCCACCAGGAGGATGGTGGTCCCCTCTTGCTGGTTGAGTTCCCGGATCATGGCGAAGATGGTCTCCACCAGCACCGGTGACAGCCCCATGGAGGGCTCGTCCAAGAGCAGGATCCGGGGACGGGGCATCACCCCGCGGCCCATGGCCAGCATCTGCTGCTCGCCACCGGAGAGGGTGCCCCCCTTCTGCTCCAACCGTTCGGCCAGGCGGGGGAAGAGATGGAAGACAAACCGGAGTCTCTCCCTGACCTCGGCCGGGTCGCGCACGATAAAGGCCCCCATCTCCAGGTTCTCGCGTACGGTGAGCCTGGGGAAGATGCCGCGCCCTTCCGGCACATGACCCACCCCAACCCTGACGATCTCGTGGGGGGGGAGATTGGTGATGGGCCGCCCCTGAAACACCACCTCGCCCTGGCGTACCGGCAGCAGCCCGGAGATGGCGCGCAGGGTGGTGCTCTTGCCCGCGCCGTTGGCGCCGATCAGGGTGACGATCTCCCCCTCCTCCACTTGCAGCGAGATGGCCTTCAAGGCATGGATGTGGCCGTAATAGGCGTGGACCTGATCGAGTTTGAGCAGCGTCACGATTGCGCCCCTCCCCGCCCCAGGTAGGCCTCGATCACTTGGGGGTTGGCGCGGATCTCGGCGGGCAGCCCTTCCGCGATCTTCTGACCGTAGTCCATGACCGTGATCCGGTCGGAGATGGACATCACCACCCGCATGTCGTGCTCGATGAGCAACAGGGTGATGCCCAGCTCCGTGCGCAAGCGACGGAAGAGGGAGATGGCCTCGTCGGTCTCCTTGGGGTTCATGCCGGCGGTGGGCTCGTCCAGCAGCAGCAGCCGGGGCCTGGCCGCCACGGCCCGGGCGATCTCCACCCGACGCTGACCGCCGTAGGGGAGGTTGTTGGCCAGTTCGTTGCCCACCCCCTTGAGTCCCACGTACTCCATCAACTCCACGGCCCGCCCGTGGGCCGCCTGCTCCTCGCGCTTAAAGCCCCTGCTGCGCAGGAGCACGGCCAAGGGATTTTGGCTGAGCCGGGTGTGCATGCCCACCATGATATTCTCCAGCACCGTCATGTTGCCGAACAGACGGATGTTCTGGAAGGTGCGGGCCACCTCGCAGCCGGCGATCTGATCCGGCCTGAGCCCCACCAAATTCTTGCCCTGGAGCCTGATCTCGCCGGCCTCGGGCCGGTAGAGACCGGTCAGGGTGTTGAAGAAGGTGGTCTTGCCCGCGCCGTTGGGGCCAATGATGCTACAGATGGTCCCCTGCTCTTGGCAATACTCCATGCCGTTCACCGCCACCAGACCGCCAAAGCGCTTGGTCAGCCCCCGGATCTCCAGCAGACACCCCTTAGCGGCCGCCATCACCGGCCTCCCCGGCACCATTGCCGTTGTTCTCCTCCTCTGCACACCCGACCTCCGCCACCTCCTCCCGCAACTCGCGCTGGCGGCGGGCCGCCGGGATCAGCCCGCCGGGGCGGTAGATCATCATGCAGATCAGGATCAGGCCGAAGAGCATGCGTTGATACTTGGCCGGGTCCAGCTGGTTGGAGAGCGCACGCCAGGGAAAGTTGATGATGGGGATAATGGCATCGCTCTGCCGAAGTTCGCTCAAAAACAGGGAGATGCCGGTGAGCACCTGGAGATTCAGGATGGTGACCACCGCCGCCCCCAGGATGACGCCGGGGATACTGCCCAACCCCCCGAGGATGACGATGGTCAAGACGCCGATGGACTGCATGAAGGAGAAGGACTCGGGGCTGACAAAGGTGCGGCTGGCGGCAAAGAGCACACCCATGGCCCCGGCAAAGGAGGCGCCGGCGGCAAAGGCGCCGAGCTTCATGCGTACCAGGGGCACCCCCATGGCCACGGCGGCCAGTTCGTCCTCGCGGATGGCGGTCCAGGCCCGGCCGATCTTGGAGTCGTCCAGGCGCCGCACCACCACGATCACCAGCACGATGAACAGCAGGGCCACCAGGTAGAAGAAGAGGTTGTAGAACTCGGCCTCGGTCACCCCATGCCCCACCAAGGGGTCGAGCACGATGCGCAGCCCGTCCAACAAGGGGCCAGGCAGGGTCGGCCGCTGGATGGGGGAGATGCCCTGGGGGCCGTTGGTCAGGTTCAGGGGCTTGTCCAGGTTGTTGGCCAACACCCTGATCACCTCGCCGAACCCCAGGGTGACGATGGCCAGGTAGTCGCCCCTGAGCCTCAGCACCGGCAGGCCGAGGAGGATGCCGGCCAGGGCCGCCACCACCACGGCTGCGATGATGAACAGATAGAAGCTGTCCGGCGGCAGGAAGAAGGGGGTACCCGCCGGCGCGGTGCCGGGGATCTCGTGCAAGAGAAACATCTGTTGGGAGCCGAAAAAGGCCCACAGGTAGGCGCCCACGGCATAGAAGGCCACATAGCCCAGATCCAAGAGACCGGCAAAGCCCACCACGATATTGAGCCCCAGCCCCAGGGCCGCGAAGACACTGATCTGGAAGATCACCTCAAGATACGAGATGTTGCGGATGCCGATCACCGGCATCAACACCACGGTGATGACCAGCGCCAGCATAATCTTCACCCGGCCGTCCAGCTTGAGGGTATAGATGAGCAGGGCCGAAGAGAGGAAGAGGAGAAAGGCCCACAAGCTGCGGGGAAAGAGATAGACCAAGGCGGTCCCCAGCCCCAGGTAGAGCAGGGTCAGCCCATAGGGGACAAGGCCGCTGTTCAGCCGCTCTCCGAGCAGGTGGACGAAACGGTGTCCCGGTCCTGGGGTGGTCATGGTCACTCCATCACGCCTTCTGGCCCACCTGTTCGCCCAACAGGCCGGAGGGCCGGAAGACCAGGACCAGGATGAGGATGGCAAAGGCCAGGATGTCTTTATACTCGGCGCCGGCGGCGCCCATGGTGAAGGTGGAGAGGTAGGCCCCGGCAAAGGTCTCCAGCATGCCGAGGACGATGCCGCCCAACAGCGCGCCGGTGAGGTTGCCGATGCCGCCCAACACGGCGGCGGTAAAGGCCTTGAGCCCGGGGAAGAAGCCGACAAAGGGGTCGATGCGGGTGAACTTCAGGGCATAGAGCACGCCGGCCGCGCCGCCCAAGGCCCCGCCGATGAGGAAGGTGAGGGAGATGTAGCGGTTGACGTTGATGCCCATCAGGCTCGCGGTCTGCTGGTCCTGGGCCACCGAGCGGATGGCCTTGCCCATGCGGGTAGCGTTGACCAGGTAGTTCAGACCCACCAGCATGATCACCGCGGCCACGATGACGATGATCGACTTGACCTGGATGGAGATATCCATCGGCACCGCCATCACCGTCAGGCTGGCCAAGGAGAGGCGCTGGTCAAAGTTGCCAAAGGTGGGGATGATGCGGTGGAACTGGCCGGTGGTCAGGCTCTCCACCAGACGGATCAGGTCCTGGAGAAAGAAGGAGACACCAATGGCCGAGATCAGCGGCACCAGGCGCGGGGCATGTCTGAGGGGGCGATAGGCAATGCGCTCCACCGCCACTGCCGTAAGGCCCGCGGCCATCATGGCGATGAGGATGGCCAAGGCCAGGTAGCCGCAGGCGGCGACATTGCCGATGCCGGTCAAGGCGCTGGCGCCACTCAAGGCGATGAGGACCTCGACCCCGACAAAGGCGCCGATGGCAAAGATCTCGCTGTGGGCAAAGTTGATGAACTCCAGCACCCCGTAGACCATGGTGTAGCCCAGGGCAATGGCCGCGTAGACAAAACCGATGGTCATGCCGTCCACCAACACCTGGGGCAGGTTGGCCAGGGTAAAGGCGAAGAGGGTCATCCCCAGACGCTGGACGCAGTCCCGGTCCACGGCCGTGTCGGCCAGGGCCAGGGAGACGAAGAGCATCAACGCCGACAGCACCAGACTGCTGCCCAGGACGCAGACACAAATCTGGCCCAGGGGGCGGAAGAGCTCCCGGAGCACGGTACAATCGACCCACCGGCCCCGGGCCATGGTCAGTTCAGCATGCGGCATGCGCCCTCATCATCATCCGTTGTCACTGGGGAGGCGCGATTTCCAGGGTCTGGGCAATGGTGTTGTCGTTCCACTTGGCGGGATCGGCGGAGGTGACCTGGATGACGAAGTACTTGGCCTTAGTCAGATCGCCCTTGCTATTGAAACTGACAGTGCTGGTGATGCCGGGGAACTCCTTCAACTCGCGCACCGCTTGGGCCACGGCCTGGCGGGTGGGGGGCTTATCGCCGGCCTTTTTGGCCGCGTTCTCGATCCCTTGCAGACAGATGGCCATGGTGTCATACCCCTGGGCGGCAAAGGGCTTGGGATCGGCGCCGTACTTGGCCTTGAAATCGGCCTGGAACTTGGCGGTGCCGGGGTAGAGCTTGGCCGGACCGGCCACCGTGGTGTAGTAGAGACCGCCCCCTTCCAGCATGGCCGGGCCGCCGATGTTGACCGCCTCGGGGGAGTCGTAGCCGTCGTCGGTGAGGAACATCCCCTTGTACCCCTTTTCCCGGGCCTGCTTGAAAAAGACCGAGGCCTGATCGTAGATGCCGCCGCAGAAGATCACGTCAGGCTTGGCGGCGATAATCGGGGTGAGCATGGAGTCGAAGTTGGCCTTCTCTTCCGTGCCGTCAAAGCCTTGCACCCGCATGCCGAGCTTGGTGGCCTCCCGCTTGAAGAACTCGGCGATCCCCTGGCCGTAGGCGGTCTTGTCGTGGAGGATGTAGACGCTCTTCATCCCCTTGGCGTTGGCGAACTGGGCCGCCACCACCCCCTGCACGTCATCACGGCCGACCACCCGGCTCACCTCCGGGTAGCCCCGGTCGGTGACCTTGGGATTGGTGGTACCGGGGGAGATACTGGCCAGCCCCGCGCTATGGTACTCCTCGGAGGAGGGGATCATCACCCCGGAGTTGTAGTGGGCGATCACGCAGAGGACCGCCGGGTCGGCGACGATCTGCTTGGCGTTGTTGACCCCGGTATCGGGGTTGGCCTGATCGTCATAGGCAGCCAGCTGCACGGTGTAGCCCAAGGTCGTGAGTGGTCCTTTCAGCCGCTCCAGGGCCAGCTCGGCGCCATTTTTGATATCCACGCCCAGGGCCGACTGGCCGCCGGACAAGGGGCTCTGGGAGGCAATCTTGATCACCCCCTTGGCCGGGGCGGCGGCGTGCGCCACCGACGGCCAACCCGCGGCAGCACCCAGGACCAAGCCGCCAACGGCCACAACCTTCAACAGGGCAGCACCTCTCATTCTCTTCATCGCTTCTTCTCCTTGTCATCCGCCCGCAAGCGGATCGATTGCACGGCCGCGGCCGCGGTGAACGTGTGGCGTGAATCTCCTCGTGAACTCCCTTGATCACCAGCGTTTACCCCTGCCGAGACCGTGGAAGGTACATCATTAGCCGAACCCAGCGGCGAAATCAATTTTTTTCGGTACACGATTCCGGCCGGGCAGTGTATAGTGGCCGGCAATTTCATGCTATTTAACCTAAAAAGTACCATAAAACAATAAGTTGAGGTCGCAGACCCGTACTAGCCAACACGCGCCCCCATCTCCCCAACCGCAAACGCACCCCACCTCCATGACCGAGACCTCATTTCCCCTCGGCAAGCCATCACTGGCCAGACAGGCCCTCTTCGGCATGGCCCTGCGCATCACCCTCATCATCATCGTGGCCACCGCGGCGGCTTACTGGCATACGCAAAACACCCTGCGCGCCTCCACCCTGCACAATTTGAGCAACTACGTGGATCTGCGCGGCAAGGCCGAGAGCGAGCAGTTCCTGTTGGCCGAACGCCAGACCGCCATGGTCCGCGACGAGTTCCTGCGCCGCTTGCGGGCCATGGGCGATCAGGACCCCGAGGCCGAGTTCAACGCCATCTTTGTCCGCGAGGCCGACGGCCTGATCCGGGTGCGGCCCGAGCGCAACGACCATCGCTTGCATGCCACCGCCTACCTGCGCCACGATGTCCCCCTGACCCCGGACCTCCGTCGGCGGATGCTCATCGGCTGGCAGCTCCTGGACCAGTGGGGGCCGATGCTGGTCAACCGCTTCTTCAGCGGCTTCATGAACATGCCGGAGCAGCTCTCCATCAACTTCTGCCCCACCGCCGACTGGGGGCGATCCGCCACCCGCGCAACCGACATCACCATCTATGAGACGGTGTGGCGGGCAACCATGGAGAAGAACCCCAAACGCCTCCCCTTCTGGACCACGGTCTACTTCGACCCCGGCGCCTCGGCCTGGATGGTCTCCTGCGTAACCCCGGGTGACGACCGGGGGCGGTGGGTGGTGACCGGTGGCCAGGACATGGAGATCACCGACCTCATCCGCCGCACCATTGCCAACCAGGTGGAAGCAGGGAGCTGGAACTTCATCGTTGACCATCAGGGCAACCTGCTCGCCCACCCCCAGCTGACCGAGCAAATCGCCAAGGCCGGCGGCAACCTCCAGGTCAACCAGCTGGGGGATGGCCAACTGGCCGGCATGGTCAAGGCGGTGTTGGCCACCAACAGCGATAACGCCCTCACCCTCGACCCCCCAGGGCTTAATCTCTTCCTGGGGGTCACCCGCATCAAGGGCCCGGGGTGGTACTTTGTCACTGTCTACCCCAAGGAGTTGCTGGCCACTCCCGCCTTGGCCACGGCCCGCACCTTTCTGGCCGTGGGTTTTGGCACCCTGCTGCTGGAGTTGATCATCATGACCATCATCCTGCGGCGACGGATCACGGTGCCCATCGCCCAAACGGTGTCGGCCACCGAACGCATCAGCCACGGCGACTTCAGCATCCACCTGGACACGGAACGCCACGATGAGTTGGGGGTGCTGGCCGCGGCAGTCAATCGCATGGCCGCGGCCATGGGGGAACGGGACGTGGCCCTGACCCGGCAATTCACCGAACTGAAGGAGGCCAAACAGATCCAGCAGGAGCAGCAGAAGCGCGAGTGCATCGGCACCTTGGCTGGCGGTATTGCCCATGATTTCAACAACATCCTAGGAGCGATCATTGGTTATACCGATCTCGCCCTGCTGCGCGAACAAGGGGATGAGGGGTGGCGGAGTGACCTGAACGAGGTACACCGGGCAGCGGATCGTGCCACCGCCCTGGTGCGCCAAATCCTCACCTTCAGCCGCAAGCAGCAGCAGGAGAAGAGCCCGGTGCAGATCTCCTTGATTGTCAAGGAGGCCTTGAAGCTGTTGCGCGCCTCCATCCCCTCGACCATCGACATGCGCCAGGAGATCCTCTCATCGGCCCTGGTCATGGCCGATCCCACCCAAATCCATCAGGTGATCATGAATCTCTGCACCAACGCCTATCAGGCCATGCTGGAGCAAGGAGGGGTGATGGGGGTCACCCTGACGGAGACGACCATTGAGACGAGCACCATGAACCACGGTGGCCAGTTGGCGCCCGGACGCTATGTCCACCTCACGGTCAGCGATAGCGGTTGCGGCATGGACCAGGAGACCCAGGCCAAGATCTTCGACCCCTATTTCACCACCAAGGCGCTGGGCAAGGGCACGGGCTTGGGCTTGGCCGTGGTGCACGGCATTGTCGAAAGCCATCATGGCCGGATTACGGTACACAGTGAACCAGGCCAGGGCGCCACCTTCCATGTCTATCTGCCGATGCTCGTCCGCGAAGCAGTGGCGGCAGGCATGCCCGTAGCCCCGGCCCTGGTGAGGGCCACGGGTCAGGGCCGGGTCATGGTGGCGGATGACGAACTGCCGCTCCGGGAGCTGATCAGTCAAGTCCTCCATCAGGCAGGCTATCGGGTCGACACCTTCAGCAATGGGCTTGAGGCCTGGCAGGCCCTGGCGCGGACCCCGACGGCCTGGGACCTCCTGGTCACGGATCAGACCATGCCGGAGATGACCGGCGACCAGTTGGCGGTCAAGGCCTTGACCCTGCGGCCCGATCTCCCCATCATCCTCTGTTCCGGATACAGCGCCACCCTGGATTTTGAGCAGATCAAGCGGGCTGGCGTCTTTGCCTGTCTGGAAAAGCCCCTGGACGTCCATGCGCTCTTGGCGCTAACGGCCAAGGCCTTGTCAAAAGCAACGGCATCGTAACAAACCGGCAGGGTTGATCTAAGTCAAGGTGATCCCCCTCACCATCGTCTATAAGGAGTAAGGGCCTCGGCAAAAAATAAGCGCCCAGGGATTGCGCCGGATTCCGGTTCGGCTTCAAGGCGCGGCCCTCATAGGGGACTCGGGTACGAGCCGCCCATCACTCAATTCCACACGACAGGGAGATTACCATGCCAAACGCAGCGCAGAGCCACAAGAGCTACAACATTGTCCCCGGCCCGAAGATGGGGATGGTCACCCCGGAATTTCTGGAGGCCATCGCCCGGGTGGCCAGGAAGCACCAAATCCCGCTCATGAAATTAACCGAGGCCCAACGTCTGGCCTTCATCGGCCAGGACCCGGAGGCCATAGAGCAAATCTGGCAGGAACTCGGTCACGCCTCCGGTCCGCAAAAACCGGTGGGCATCCACTACATCAAGGCCTGTCCCGGCAAGCGTTGGTGCAAGTATGGGGTCCAGGACTCCCTCGCCCTGGGGGCCAAGATCGAAGAGGCCCTGCTCGGCCTACCCCTGCCGGCCAAGACCAAGATCGGCATCTCCGGCTGTTCGATGAACTGCTGTGAAGGCTTTGTCCGCGATATCGGGGTGTTTGGCAAGAAACATGGCTGGACCTTGCTTTTCGGCGGCAATGGGGCGGGACGGCCGCGCTTCGGCGACATCATCGGCGAGGGGCTGAATGACGAGGAGCTGCTGGCCATGGCCGAAAAGGCGCTGCGCTATTACCGGGAGCACGCCCGACCCCGGGAACGCACGGCCCGTTTTATGGACCGCGCGCCCCTGTCCGATCTCCAGGCGGCCCTGCTCCTGCCGTAGTCGCTCATTGCCCCCAGGAGGAGACCATGCACCCCCGAATGAGACGCGAACGGGAGACCGTCGCCAAGATGATCGCCCTTTACTGCCGCAAGCATCACGCAACCCCCCAGGGAGTGTTGTGCGCTGATTGCCGGCAACTGCTGGAGTATGCCCTGCTGCGTCTGCAACGCTGTCCTTTCCAAGAGGGAAAGACCACCTGCGGCAGGTGCCCGATCCATTGCTACAAACCGGCAATGAAGGAGCAAATCCGCGCGGTGATGGGCTTTTCCGGACCCAGAATGGTGTGGAGTCACCCCATCCTGGCTCTCCGCCATCTGCTGGACGGCTTGCGCCAAGAACCGCTCCGCAAACGCTAGCGGCCGGGCCGGGCCGCAGCCGCGGCCGTCAGCCAACCCCTCCGGGACTCACCGCGGCCCCACATCCTTTGGCCGGCACCGGGATCCACGACTCGGTTGGTTAACCGCGATACCCTTTCCTCTCCACCACAAGTTTGTCTGTTGCGGGCCGCACCCCCGCAAGGGGGTTGCGTTGCCCATAAAACGTGCTATTGTTACAAAATGAACGAGGAGCTCTCCGCGACCCGACCCTAACCCCCACCGGCCCGAGCCGCCGCCACCGTGCTGGCGGCGGCAGACCCTATTGCGAGGCATCACGAACACATATGGAGCTGATCACACGACAGGGCATCTTCCGGATCCTCTTGCTGCTTCTGCTGCTGGCAGGGTTGCCGCCGCGGCCGGTTGCCGCCACCGAGCCGGATAACGCCCAAGGGCAGGTCTTGACCTGGACCGGGTGCGGTATTACCCGCAAGGCCTTCATGACGGAGATCGCCGCCGCCTTCAAGAAAAAGACCGGTATCACCGTCAGGATCATGGGCGGTGGCGCGACCTTGGGGATTCGGGCCGTTGCCGCCGGGACCAGCGACGTGGGTGGCACCTGCCGCCATTGTCTGGTGGAGCAGGGTCGCATCGATCCGCGGGAGGCGGGGGCCCAACTCATCCAGATTGCCTGGGATGCCATTGTGGTCATCGTCCACCCGCAAAATCCGTTGACCGAAATCCGCCTCACGGATCTGAAGCGCATATTCGACGGCGAGCTGCTCTCCTGGCGGGAGCTTGGCGGCGGGGATCGTCCCATTGCCCTGGTCACCAGGATAGGCACGGATTCCGGGGTCGGTCACATGTTCCGTTTACTGGTCTTCGGCAAGGGCGATTACGCCTACAAGGCCCGCTCCTATCAGATGAAGTCCACGGATCCGGTGGAGAAGAAGGTTGCCAAGACCGAGAACTCCCTCGCCATCGACGGCATCAGTTCGGCCCGCCGCAGTCAGGTCAAGATCCTCGCCTTAAACGGGGTGGAACCGACCAAGGCCAATGTGGCCTCGGGCAGGTACCCGCTGTTTCGACCGCTCTATCTCACCGTGGCCCATGACCCCTCGCCGCGGGTCAAGGAGTTGATCGCCTTTATCCTGAGCCCGGAGGGACAGGCGGTGATCTCCGCCCAGGAGACCGTCAACCTTGAGGAGGGCAAGGCCTTGATCCCTCTGTGGGAGGCGCGGAAAAAGGCGTTGGGCCTGTGATGGCTCCCTCTTGCCCGAGGAGACGCCTCTCCCCATCCGCCGCACGGCGCCGGTCAGCACCACCAGGACCCGGCTGATGGGACCGAACTCCACCACCCAGACGACGATTGCCGAACGGGTCATGATCCTGGTGGGGGTGGTGATCGTCACCATCACCATCCTGCAAGGGGTCTTGATGTTCGTGACCCTGAAAGAAGATTTTCGGCAATGGGCCACCCGCCGCATGGAGTCGGTGGCCTCCACCACCTGGCATGAGATCGACGACCTCGGCGAGGGTGTCCACGAAGACCTTTCCCTGCTGTTGGCCACCCCTGCCCTGCAAACCTATTTCACGGCCCGGGCCTTTGCTGACGATGACGAGATGACGAACAGCGTCTCGACCTTCGAGATCTACCTGGCAGAGGTCGTCCGCTTCAAACCCGCCTACCGCACCGTGCAACTCGCCGCCGCCGACGGCACCCCCATCCTGGAGATCAAGGAGGGGAAACGGGAGGAGCGGTTCACCTCCTTTGCCGCCACTGCCGCACAGCAGACCACCTATGCCACCCTCTTCGGCAACGAGATCCCTCCGGAGCAGCACCCCCTGGTCCGCGCCTTCGGCATGCAAGACGACCAGGGTCGGTGGCTGCTGCTGACCGTGGCGGCCTTGGCCCATGACCGCCAACCGGAGGGGTTGCTGTGGATCAGCAAGGAGATCGAGGAGCCGCTGGCAGGGGTTGTCGCGCATCTGACGGCGGCCCAGACCAGTTGCACCATCGTCGATAGCCACGGCCGCTTGGTGACCGCCTCCCCCGATCTGACGGGGGAACGGCTGGCCGCCTTCCAGGGAGGCCGCCTGCCCGCCTGGCAGATTATCGAGCACTCCATCCCCTCCCTCGCTTGGACCTTGCGCATCGGGATGCCCGACGCCATCCTCTTTGCCCTGCTGCGTAAGGCCATCCTGGTCTGGCTCGCCGCCTCCGCCGTGGCCTTGGCCGTGGCCATGGCCGCCCTGTGGTTCCTCAAGCGCCATCAGCAGCGGCTGGAGGAGGAGGTCGCCAAGCAACACCGGGAACTCAGCCATTCCAACCAACAGTTGAACGAGACCTTGGCCTCCCTGGAAGAGGCCAAGGAGGAGTTGGTCGTGATCAACGAGCAAATCACCGACGACCGGAGCAAACTCCAACAGGCGCTGGACGAGATCTTCACCCTGATCAAAAAGGTCACGGAAGAGAAAGAGTTCGGCATCTACTTCACCCCTGCCCTCACCCGGACCTGCCGTCAGGTGACCGGCTGCGCCAACTCGGAATGCCCCTGTTATGACGACCCCACTGCCCCCTGTTGGGAGACCGTGGGCTCCCTCCGCGCGGACAAGGGCGAGGCCCACCCCTCCTGCCGCTGCGCTGAAGACCCGCGGGGGTGCACTGAGTGCCAATTCCATATGGAGGCCACCGCCGACCCGATCTATCGCATCGGCGCGGCCTTCAACAACATGATGCGGATCCTGCAGGGCAAGAATGAGGAGTTGGCCCAGGCCAATGCCGAGCTCAAGCTCTCCCAGTCCAGGACCCTGCAGCAGGAGAAGATGGCCTCCATCGGCCAGTTGGCCGCCGGCGTCGCCCACGAGATCAATAACCCCATCGGCTTCATCACCAGCAATCTGGGGACCATGGGACGGTACGCGGAGCGGCTGGTGGGCTATGCCGAGGAGCTTTCGGCCCTGGTGCGCACCGCGCCCTCGCTGGCCGAGAGCGTGGCGGGGGTCGATCACCTCCGTCGCCAGTACAAGGTGGAGCCCATCGTGGGGGATATGAAGGAGCTGATCGCCGAATCCTTGGAGGGGACCGAACGGGTGAAGATCATCGTCGCCAACCTGAAGAGCTTCTCCCGGGTGGATCAGGCCGTCCTGCAAGAGGTGGACATCCATGAGTGCCTGGACAGCACCATCAATATCGTCTGGAACGAGATCAAATACAAGGCGGAGTTGCGGCGCGACTACGGGCAGCTGCCGCCCTTGCGCTGCTACCCCCAACAGTTGAACCAGGTGTTCATGAACCTGCTGGTCAATGCCGCCCAGGCCATTGCCGGGCAGGGGGTGATCACCGTCCGCACCCGGGAAGAGGCGGGGGCGATCCTGGTTACGATCAGCGATACCGGCCAAGGGATCGCGGCGGAGAACCTCCCCCACGTCTTCGAACCGTTCTTCACCACCAAGGAGGTCGGCAAGGGCACCGGGCTTGGGCTCAGCATCGCCTACGATATCATCACCAAACAGCATCGGGGCGAGATCACGGCAATCAGCGCGCCCGGCCAGGGCTCCACCTTCGCCATCCGTCTCCCCTTGGGGGCCAACTGACGATGGGTGTCGTATCCGCACGGCCATCACCGCCTTGTGGTTGCGACACCCCCCTTGCCTATGGTATAGACGGGCTATGCAACCATCACTCTTTGACACCCAGCCACGCACCCCTCCCGCACCCGCGGCCGCACCCGCCAAGATCCGCTTCGACGGCCTGAACCCCCCCCAGCTGGAGGCGGTCACCACCACCGACGGCCCGATTCTGGTCATTGCCGGGGCCGGCAGCGGCAAGACCCGTACCCTGGTCTACCGGGTGGCCTATCTCATCGAACAGGGGATCGCGCCGGAAAAGATCCTGCTCCTCACCTTCACCCGCAAGGCGGCCCAGGAGATGATCCATCGGGCCACCGAGCTCTTGGACCACTCCTGTAGCCGGGTGACCGGCGGCACCTTCCACGCCGTGGCCAGCCTCCTGCTCCGCCGCCATGGCCACCACCTGGGCTACTCCGCGAACTTCACCATCCTCGACCGCTCGGACTCCGAGGGGATCGCCAACCTGCTCAAGACCTCCCTGGGGCTTAGGGAGAGCGACCCCAAGTTCCCCAGCCGCAAGGTGATCATCAACATCCTGAGTCAGATGGTCAACAAGCGCCAGACCTTGACCGAGGTCGTGGACCAGCGTTACAGCCACCTGGCCGAATTCATCGACCCCCTGGCCCAGATCAACGACCACTACGCCCGCTTCAAGCTGGAACACAACCTGATGGACTACGATGACCTGTTGGTCAACCTGCAGCGGGTGCTCCTAATCCCCGAGGTGGCCCAGGAGATCTCCTCTCGCTTCTCGCACCTGATGGTGGACGAGTATCAGGACACCAACCCGGTGCAGGCCGAGATCATCCGCCTGATCGCCGCCCCGCACCAGAACGTGATGGTGGTGGGCGACGACTCCCAGTCCATCTACTCCTTTCGCGGCGCCGACTTCCGGAACATCATGGAGTTCCCGCAGATCTACCCCAAGGCCCGGCTGATCAGGCTGGAGGAGAACTACCGCAGCACCCAGCCCATCCTCTCCATGACCAACTCCATCATCGAACAGGCGGCGGAGAAGTACACCAAGAAGCTCTTCACCCGGGTCGATGGCGGCACCAAGCCCCTGGTCTACTCGGCCCGCAACGACTCGGACCAGGCCGTGTACGTGGCCGGCACCATCGACGCCCTGCTCAAGGCCGGCACCCCGAGCCGCGAGATCGCCGTCCTCTTCCGCTCCGGCTTCCACTCCTACAAGCTGGAGCTGGAGCTGGCCAACCGCCACCTTGCCTTTGAGAAGCGGGGCGGCATGAAACTCACCGAATCGGCCCACATCAAGGACCTGGTGTCCCTCCTCAGGGTGATCTATAACCCCTTGGACAACCTGGCCTGGAACCGCATCCTGCTCTTTATCGACAAGGTCGGCCCCAAGACCGCCCAGACCATCCTGGCCCGGATCAAGGCGAGCGACGACCCCATTGCCCTCCTGGCCTCCTACCCGGCGGGCAAGAGCTGGCAGGAGGGATTGACCGCCCTGGCCACCACCTTGCAGGGCATTCGCGCACAGGAGAGCCCGGCCGGCCAGTTTGCGGTCGCCCTGACCTACTATCAGGAGCTCTACCAACGCCTCTACCCGGACGACTACCCCACCCGGGCCAAGGACCTGGAGCAGTTGCAGGAGATTTGCGCGGGCTACACCACCCTGGAGGAGTTTATCCACGACACCGCCCTGGACCCGCCGGAGGCCCCGGGGGGCAATAGTGACGGCACGGCGGGACCAGGGGGGAAGATCATCCTCTCCACAGTCCACTCCGCCAAGGGGTTGGAGTGGGAGCATGTCTTTATCATCACTCTGGTGGAGGGCAAGTTCCCCTCCGGCATGGCCCAGACCATCGCGGAGCTGGAGGAGGAGCGCCGCCTGCTCTACGTGGCCGCCACCCGCGCCAAGAAGCATCTCTATCTGGTCTACCCCCGGGAGGTGGCCCAGGCCGGCCGCCTGGGCGAACCGGCCATGATCTCCAGATTTTTGGACGAGATCCCGGCGGGCCTCACCATGACCGCCAACAAAAAGGCGGCCGCCTTTGGCAGCACCTTCACCCCCAAGGCCAGCGAACAGCGCAAGGAGTTGCTCTCCGCGGACGACCTCACCGGCAGGGTGGTGCGCCACCCCTTTTTTGGCGAGGGCAAGGTCCTGAAGATGGCCGGCCCCCGCACCGTGCACATCTTCTTCAACCGCCACGGCCAGAAGGTGATTAGCTTGGACTTTGTCAAGATGGAGATCCTCCCCTAGTGGACTACCCCGAGGCCTGGACCTTTCTCGACCAGCTGCAGTTCTTCAAGATCAAGCTCGGCCTGGAGAGCATGACCCGGTTCATGGAGCGGCTGGGGAGCCCGCACCAGGCCCTCGCCTACCTCCA
>CAYSFY010000012.1:38463-39669 GCA_964430285.1 uncultured Desulfobulbia bacterium | reverse complement strand
CATCGAGAAAATAGCGGCCCACGGCGATAATATCCTCCCCATGCACCTCGGGGATGGTGAGTACCAGGGCGACATTGCTGCGGTGATCGACATAGACAAAGTCCAGGATCTGCTTGGCGCCGAACTGCTTGGTGCGGGTCATGAAGCGGTTGTAGAGGGTCTCCTGGGAGAGGGCGTAGACCAAGTCCTTGATCGCCTGTTCATCCGTGGGTCGGATGGGCCGCAGTGAGGCCTCCATGCCGTCGGCCAACACCACGCTCTTTCGCCGCTCGGCTGCCGCCACCACAAAGCCGGCCTGGACCTGGGCATGCTCCTGGCGGATCAGCTTCAGGTCGATGGCCTCCTGGAAGAGCTGGGCCCGGTAATCGGGGTGGGCAATGGAGATCAGGGCCAAGGCCCGTTCCTGCACGGTCTTGCCGTGCAAATAGGCCACCCCGTATTCGCTGACCACATAGTGGACATCGCCCCGGGTGATGCTCACCCCGGCCCCGGGGCTCAGCCGCGAGACGATGCGGGAGCGCCGGTTCAGTTCGTCCGCCGCGGTAATCACGATAATCGCCTTGCCGCCTACGGAACGGGCCGCCCCGCGGTTGAAATCGATCTGACCGCCGATCCCGGAGTAGAACTTGTCGCCGATGGAGTCGGTGCACACCTGGCCGCTCAAGTCGATCTCCATGGCCATGTTGATGGAGACCATGCGCTCCTGGCGGGAGATGATCATGGGGTCGTTGACATACTCCGAGGGGCGGAAGGCAAAGAGCGGGTTCCTGTCGATCAGGTCGTAGAGCCTCCTGGTGCCCATGCAGAAGGAGGCCACCAGCTTGCCGCGATCCAGGCTCTTCTTCCTACCGGTCAACACCCCGGCCTCCACCAGCTTGATGATGCTGTCGGTGATCATCTCGGTGTGCAGCCCCAAGTCCTGCTTGTCCATCAGGTAGTTCATCACCGCTGGCGGGATACGGCCGATGCCGGGGATGCGGCCCATGCCAAATTGGAGGGTATCGCCATCCTGGATCAGGGCGGCAATGTGGCGGGCGATGGTATCCGCCGCCGGGTGCAGGGGGTTTGACGGGCGTTCGAGAAGCGGCGCGTCAGTGGGCACCAAGATGTCCAGATCGTGGATATCGAGCAGGGTGTCGCCAAAGGTGTAGGGCATCCGCTCATTGACCAGGGCGATGACCTGGGAGGCGTTCTCGGCGGCGCTCT
>CAYSFY010000012.1:37924-38453 GCA_964430285.1 uncultured Desulfobulbia bacterium | reverse complement strand
CGAGATCCCCAGGCTGACCCGGCCCCGCTGATCCGGCGGCGACACTTGGATCAAGGCCACGTCGATGGGCATCTGGCCGGAGTTGAAGAGCCTCGGGATATCGGAGAGCAGCACCGGGGTGTAGTCGCCCAACCCCTCCTGGATCTGGTCGCGGACATTGTGGCCGATGAAGAAACTGTTGACCCGGAAGCAGTCGGCAAACTCCTTGGCCGCATAGGGGGCGTCGCCCTTGGTCAACAGGTGGACGATCTCGATATCCAGGAGTTCATGGCCTCGCTGGGTCAAGGCCTGGACCAACTCCTGGGGTTCGCCGCAACCGGTGCCGATAAAGATACGCTGCCCGGGACGCAGGGCGCGCAGGGCCTCCCGGGGCGTGGCGATCATCGAGCGATAGCGCTGCTGCCAGTTGGGGTCATGGAAGGGGGTGAGGGTGTTGGTCATCGTCATCCTCTACACCCTGAGATTGATCTTGGCATCGGCCACCACCGGGTCGGTGTGCAGGCCCGACACCACCTCCACCAGCTTCATC
>CAYSFY010000012.1:33334-37914 GCA_964430285.1 uncultured Desulfobulbia bacterium | reverse complement strand
ACCACCGGGTCGGTGCCGATATCGCCGACGATCAAGGGGTTGATCTCCAGCTCGGCGATCTGCGGGAAATCGGTGGCCAATTGGCTGATCTTCTGCAGGCAGTGGGCCATGGCCGCCTTGTCCACCCCCTCCTCGCCCCGGGCACCCACCAGGATTTGATAGGACTTGGTGTTGGTGAGCATGGTCATGGCCTCGTCAAAGGTGATGGGGGCCAGGTTAAAGGCCACATCCTTCAACACCTCGACATAGATCCCCCCCAGGCCAAACATCAACATGGGACCGAATTGTGAATCGCGATGCATCCCCAAGATCACCTCCAGGCCGCGATCCAGCATCTTTTCAATATAGATGCCGTCGATCCAGGCCTCCGGGGCTCGCTGGCCGACCCTGAGCATCATCAGGTCAAAACCGTCGCGCACCCCCTGGCGGTTGGCGATATTGAGGCGTACCCCGCCGAAGTCACTCTTGTGGACGATGTCCGGGGATACCACCTTCATGGCCACCGGGTAGCCGATGTGCTCGGCAATCTCAATGGCCTCTTCCACCGAGATGGCCAAGTGGCCAGGCGGGACTTGGAAGGCATAGGCCTTCAGGATGTCCTTGGCCTTGACCTCGGCGATATGGAGTCTGTTGGTCCGCAAGCGGCGGGAGATGATCCGCTCCACCCGCCGGCGATGGACCTTGAAGCGGGTCACCACCCGTGGCGGCCGATTGCGCCAAGCCACGTACTCAGCCATGGCCTTCAAGGCGACCACGGCCCGTTCCGCCGCGTCATAGGCCGGCACCCCACCGTGCAGCAGGAGTTGCCGGGCCTCATGAAGAGCCTCCCCCAGGAGGGCCACCAGTACCGGTTTTTGGCCCAGGTTAGCCGCCACTACCATCCGGGCAAAGGCCTTGGCCTCTTCCTCGCCTCTGCCGGCCCAGATCACCACCACCGCATCCACGTGGGGATCGGCCAAGGCGGCGCGCAAGGCAGCTTGGTAGCGCTCCGGGCCGGCATCCGCCAGCAGGTCAATGGGGTTGTGGATGGTGGCCGCGGCTGGCATCTCCTCACGCAAGGCGAGAGAGCCTTGGGCGGTGAGATAGCCCACCGTAAGTCCGGCCCGTTCGATGCTGTCCACCGCCATCACCCCGAGGCCGCCGGCATTGGTCAAGACCAGGACTCGATTGCCTTGGGGCAGGGGTTGCAGGGTAAAGGCGATGGTCAGATCAAAAAGCGCGGTCACCGACTCGGCGCGGATGACGCCGGAACGGCGAAAGGCCGCGCCATAGGCCGAATCCTGACCCACCATCTCCCCCGAGTGGGCAGCCACCGCCTTACGCCCCGACATGGTGGTGGCCGCCTTCAACAGGATCACCGGCTTACGGTTGGTGGCGTACTCGGCCGCTTTGACAAAACCGTCCCCAGCGGCGATGCTCTCCAGATAGCCGATGATCACCTGGGTCTGGGGGTCCAGGGCCAAGGTCCTAAGCAGATCGATCTCGCTGAGATTCGCCTTGTTGCCCATACTGACCATCTTGGCCACCCCGAGATGGGCGCTGGCCAAGCGCTCCAGAAAGAGCAGGGCGATGGTGCTGGATTGGGAGATCATGGAGATGCCCCCAGCCAGGGGACGCTCGGCCACAGCAAAGGCATAGAGGTGGTGGCCGCTGTTGATCAACCCCAGGCAGTTCGGCCCCAGCAGCCGCACGTCACGGCTGCGGCACATCTCGGCGATCTCCTCCTCCCTACGGGCCCCCTCCTCGCCCGCCTCCCGAAAACCGGCGGCCAGGATACAGATGGCCTGTGCCCCGGCGTCCATCGCCTCGCGCACCACCTCCCGGCACTGGGTAGCCGGCACCGCCACCAGGGCGAGATCGATCCGTCCGGCAAAGCGGTTGATTTTCGGGTAGCAACGGAGCCCGAGAATGGTCTCCGCATGGGGATTGACAGGCACAATGGCCCCCTGAAAACCGCCATCAATGAGATTGGTCAACAGGCGATGAGCAAAGCTGCCCGGGGTGCGGGAGGCGCCGATCAGGGCGATGGTTCGAGGCAAAAATAGGGGTTCCAGCATGGCCGCGCTTTAGGCGGTGGCGGGCAGCATCTGATCAAGGACAAAGCCCGCCTCTTCCAAGGCCCGATGCACGGCCCGAAGATTCATGGTGTTGACGCGGATGGTGATGATTTGCGGCCCTGCCCCCGGGCCTTCACCCTGCTTGCGCACCACCCGGTTGAAATGGATATCATGCTCTTCCAGGGTGTGGACGATGCGAGTCAACGGCCGAGGCTTGCCATCATCCCTTACGCTCACCAGGGCCGAGCCCCGCTCCCCCAGACCAAAGATCTGGGTATAGGCCCTAATCAGATCACGGATGGAGAAGATACCGACCACCAGACGCTCCCCGTCCACCACCGGCAAGGCCCCGACCTTCTGCCGATCCAGAAGGATCAGGGCATCATCCAAGGTGGCATGGGGGGAGAGATAGACCACGTCCCAGGACATGATCTCACAGACCGGCGTCTGACCGATTTTGACGATCTCTTCTCTGGCCGCACTGCCGCTGAGCACCGAGGAGGGGTAGGCGGAACGGATATCCCGATCAGTCACCATGCCCAGCAAGTGGCCGCTGTCGTCCACCACCGGCAGATGGCGGAAGTGTTTGCTGGCCAGGATCTCCTTGACCTGGGCGATGGTGGTCTCCGGCTGGACCGTGACCGGGTCTTTCTTCATGTAGCTCAGGATATACATGGGGTACTCCTCTCTCGAAAAATAGGGCGGCTGGGCTTCATGAAACAGCATCCCCGCCAGTGAGGCCGGTGAGGTAGGCCTCAACACTTGCCGGCAGCGCCTCCAGGTGATAGCCTCCCTCCAGGATCGACACCACCCGGCCCTGGCAGGCTTGGCCCCATTGCTTCATGATGGCCCCCAGTTGCTGATACAGCCCGGTGGAGTATGCCAAACCGGACATGTCGTCCTCCCGGTGTCCGTCAAAACCCGCCGCCACCAGCAGGGCATCGGGTCGGAAACGGTCAAAGGCCGGCCGGATCTTGGTGTTGATCGCCTCCAGGACCAGGCGGTCATCGGCGCCCGGCGGCAAGGGGATATTGATCAGGCTTCCCAACCCGCCCCCCTGCCCCCGTTCCTCGGCATAACCGGTCCCCGGAAAGCTAAAGGTAGGGTGTTCGTGGATACTGGCGTAGAAAAGATCAGGGTCCTCCTCGCAGAGGCTTTGGATGCCGTTGCCGTGGTGGGCGTCCCAGTCGATGATGAAGATCCGCTGGCGCTGATAGCGCCGTTGCCAGTAGCGGGCGGCAATGGCCACGTTGTTCAAAAAGCAGAACCCCAAGGCACAGGCCCGTTCTGCGTGATGGCCGGGTGGCCGCACCGAGCAGAAGACACTCCCCGCCTGCCCGCTCTCCACCAGGTCAATGCCGCTGATGCCACCTGCCGCGGAGAGCAGGGCCACAGCATAGGATTCGTAGCAGATCTGGTTGTCGGCGTGATCAATGGAGGTCTGCCCCGCCAAACAGGCCTCTTCCAAGCGGAAGAGATAGGCATCGCTGTGCACTGCCAGCAGATCGGCACGGTCAATGGCTCGGGGCTCGCGGATGGTCATCCCCTTGGCCAAGGGACTCGCGGCCAGGCGCTTACGAATGGCGGCAACCCGTGCCGGGACCTCGGGATGGAGTCCGCCCCCGGTATCATGATCCAGGTAGCCAGGGTGGTCAATGAAGACAAAGGAGGAAGGCATAAGGGATATGGTCAGTTCACGGCACAAATTTTCGAAAAGTGCCCCATGCCCGGGGCAGCCAGCCATAACTGTACGGGAGTTGATCGACAAAAGTCAAGCCGATGCGTAACGATAGCTTGCCTCTCGCTTTTTCGTCCCGATTCTGGTAAGCAACGGCGTAAGTTTGTCGGTTTCGCAAAAACCGCTCAACCGACGCCGACATACTGTGCAACTTATTGATATTGCGTAGGCGGATGGCAAGTGATAGGACTTTTTTGCGATTCCATCAAGTTTGTCGGTTTCGCAAAAACCGCTCAACCGACGCCGACACACTGCGCAACTTATTGATATTGCGTAGGCGGATGGCAAGTGATAGGACTTTTTTGCGATACCATCAAGTTTGGAAAAAAAATACCATCACCCCTTGTGTTGTAATCGCCACTTTTTCAACCTGGCTATCACCTTTTGTACCCCGAAAATTCCTTCTCACCCTGACGAGGACCATGATGAAAGATATCCCCTTACGGGACAGGATTATTCTGGCCCTTGATCTCCCGGACCCGGAGACGGCCAGACAACTGGTCCTGGAGACCGAGTCGCAGCTCGGCTTCTACAAAGTCGGGCTGCAACTGTTCATGGCCGACTGGTTCCATACCGTCGATTGGCTTGTCGCCCGCGGCCACCAGGTTATGGTTGACCTGAAGTTCTTCGATATCCCGGAGACCGTGCACCTGGCGGTCAAGCAGCTGATGGCCCGCCAGGTCTCCTTGGCCACGGTGCATGGCAACGACGCTATTGTCCGGGCGGCCATGGCCGCGACTGCCGACAAGGCAGCGGACGAGAGCCTAAAGATCCTGGCGGTGACC
>CAYSFY010000012.1:30577-33324 GCA_964430285.1 uncultured Desulfobulbia bacterium | reverse complement strand
GGAGGTAAAAATCCTGACCATGCTCTCTGGTCACGACGACATCAAGGACTTGAGTGAAGAGGACCTGCGGGCCATGGGTATGACCGGCACCATTGAGGACCTGGTCTATCTCCGGGCCAAGCGCGCCCTGGATCTCGGGTGCGACGGCATCGTCTCCTCGGGACTGGAGGCAGCCCGCCTGCGCCAGCAACTGGGAGATAAGCTCCTGATCGTCACCCCGGGCATCCGGCCCGGGGCCAATATCAGCGAGGAGGACGATCAAAAACGGGTGATGAGCGCGGGCCAGGCCATCCATGCCGGCGCCGATTACGTGGTGGTCGGCCGACCGATCACCAAGGCGGACAACCCGGGTCAGGTCATTGCCCAGCTCCAGACCGAGATCGAGCGGGTATGCGCGGGAGAGAATCAGTTTTTAAAATGATTACGGGAGGCTTCGATCCCAGCCAAGGAAGATCAATCGTATTCACCTGCCCGTTTACATCATCAAGGCGCTCCAATCATGGGTTCAGTGAGCATGGCCCTGCTTGCCGCTTGCGGATCACCTGACAGACACCATTTTTTGTGGTGTTGTTTTTCGCGTTTATGCTATAGTTTCAGGAACTGGTACTATTCATTAATCACCTCTCCAGAGCACGCCAGTATGAGTCAGGCCCGAGCGATGTCCTGAAGCCAAACTACTGACCGGCACCACCCAATTATTATGGTGACACCCTCAACACGACAAGAGAAGGTCCTCATTATTGAAGACCAAGCCGATGCGCGTCAGGTCCTGGAACAGAGCGCCATGGCCTCTGGTTTCGCTGTCGAGGTCTGCGCGACGGGCGCTGAGGGGTGGGCCGCCTTCGAAAGAGAGCCCCCCCGGCTGGTCATTGTCGAGTGGCACCTGCCGGATGATGCGGGGCTGAACCTGTGCCAACGGATCAGAGAGAGCGCCCGGGGCACCTACTGCACCATCCTCATGGTCTCCAACCGCGATCAGGCCATGAACCAGACCCAGGCACTGTTGGCCGGCGCCAGTTATTGCATGGACCGCCCCATCCGCGAATCAGCCACGACGGAGTGGCTGGCCGTGGCCAGACGGGGGATGGATAACCTCCTGGCCATCGAACAGGCCGTGGCCAAGATCGATCACTACAAGCAAGAACTCGAAGACGTCAACAGCCAGCTGGAAGACTCCATTACCCGGGCCAATCAATCGGCCATGGAGGCGGAAAAGGCCTATATCGAGGTCAACCAGATCTTCAAGACCGTGGCCGGCGGCATTGCCCTGATCAACAAGGACTGCGGCATCATGCGCAACAACGAGACCTTCCTGGCCATGGCCGGCGCCACCCCAGCCGAGGTCAAAAGCAAAAAATGCTTTGATGTCTTTCACTCCTGCCTCTGCAACACCCCGGAGTGCCCCTTGACCAAAATCAAAAACGGTGCCAAGCGGGTGGAGAGTCAAATCGAAATGGAGAGTGCTGACGGGGCAAAGGTCTACTACAGCAGCGTGTCGACTCCATTTCGCGGGGTGGTGGGAGAACTCCTGGGCATGGTGGAGCACATCACCGACATCACCCTGCGGGTGCAGTCGGAGATCGCCCTCAAGGAGAGTGAGTGCCGTTATAAGGAACTCAGCATTGTCGATGAGTTGACCGGTCTCTTCAACAAGCGCCACTTCAACGAGACCCTGCGCCACGAGACCGACCGGGCCAGACGCTATGGCCACCCCCTGTCCATGATCATCATGGATATCGACAACTTCAAACACTTCAACGACACTTACGGCCATGCGGAAGGAGACCGGGTGCTGGCGGTCATGGGCCGGATCATCACCGAGAGCATCCGCACCATCGACCGTGGCAACCGTTATGGCGGCGAAGAGTTCACCGTCATCCTGCCGGCCACCACCGGAGAGGATTCAATCGCCGTGGCCGAGCGCATTCGGCTCTCCTTTGCCGCCCATGACTTTTATCCGCGCAGCGAAGAAAAGGTCAACAAGACCGTCAGCATCGGCTTGACCGAGTTCAGGCCCGATGACACCCCTGACTCCCTCATCAAGCGGGCCGACAAGAACCTCTACCAAGCCAAGTCAGCGGGTAAAAACCGCTACATCCTGGCCTGATCCTCAGCACCTCACCGGGCAATGACAAAGGCCCCGGGAAAATGCGCCTCCAACTGTTGTTCCGCTCTCCTGGCCTGATCCAGGGTACGTCCGGCCCAGACCTGCACCCGGTAGTAGCGGCTGCCGTCTCCCAACTCGTAGACCTGGGAGACGGCCTTTCTGCCCTGCCCCTGGATCTCACGCTGAAGACGGTCGGCATTCACCTTGTTGGTAAAGGCCCCAATCTGCACCAAAAACTCACCCTCTCTAAAATTGCCAAAGGGGACAAAACGGCCCGGCCCCTGCCCCCCAAGACCCACCTCCGCCTCACCCATGGCGGTCACCAAGACCCTGGCGGTACCCGGCCCGGCTACGCCCAGGGCCTTGGCAGCGCCTAAGCTCAAATCGATCACCCGATCCTTGACAAATGGCCCCCGGTCGTTGATCCGCAACACAATCTCCCTCTTGTTGTCCAAATTCTTGACCAGGACCCGGGTATGCATCGGCAGGATCTTATGGGCCGCAGTCAGTCCGTGCATGTCATACTCCTCACCGCACGATGTCTTCTTGCCGTGGAACTGCGGACCATACCAGGAGGCAATGCCGGCCTCCTCAAAGCCATAGGCGGAGGGGATCGGATAATAGGTCTTGCCGGCGATGG
>CAYSFY010000012.1:19869-30567 GCA_964430285.1 uncultured Desulfobulbia bacterium | reverse complement strand
GATCAGGTCGTCGTGGGACATCCCGCCGCGGTTGGTGTGGAAGGTCTTGCCGGCGATGGTGTAGGGCCGCTGGGTGGGCGGAATCCGATTCCGGTCCGGCACCGACATGGAGGGGGCTGGGGACGATGGCCTACTCGCCTGCGGGTAACGCCGCACCTCCTTGCTGCCGCACCCTTGCAGGGCCAGGGAGAGGAAGAGGGGCAGGATGAGCAGGGCGGGTGTCGTCTTGTGCATGAATACAACCTTGATCATGATTGGGGGAGTTGGCCCGAGGGAAAGGGCTGGCGAGGGCTCGGTCCAAAACAGGCGCCGCTCACGGTACGCCCTTGCCCACTAGCCGCTGTGGATAGAAGGCCCCGGCCCGGCCGGTGGTATGCGGGGTATAGGGCTGAAGTACAGGGGTGCCTGCCCCCGGAGTCAGACCAGCGAAGACCACCTCGCCGTCGGCATTGGTATAGGAGAGGTGTAGATCCAGGATGGGGCGACAGAGCTGGAGGATGCCATCCCCGTCCAGGCAGGTATTGATCTCCTCCCAGCGCCTGAGTTCGTATGCCTGCAACCAGATCCCCGGAGAGGAGATGCCGGTGATGCCGTCGCTCATGGCCGCCTCAGCCTCGCTGTTTTGGAAGAGCACTGCCTCCAGCCGGGCCTCTACTTCTGAACTCCCTTGCCGGGTGAGGGCCTGCCAGGCATCATAGTCAGGGGCCTCGGCCAACAACAGATGGTTGCCATGATCGGCAAAGCTCCACTGGCCGTGGCAGACCTGACAGGCCACCTTAGCACCATAGCGACCGTGGGCAGGGTCCTTCATCAACGGCACAGGCAAACGCTTGCCGGTAAGGGCCAGGGTCAGTTCACGACGGCCATCCCTGTCGCTTAAGGCCTCGGGCGCGCCAGGCGCCAAGGTCGATCCATGGCAGGTCAGGCAGGTGATCGGGTTTGCCCCCGCCATCAGCTCTCCTCCGCCATGGCAATCAATGCAGGCCAGCCCGGCCCGCTGGTGGAGGTCGGGAGTCAGTTGATGAAAGCCGACGCCGTAGGGTTCAGCCTGCTCCTCGGCCGTGGCGGCCAAAGGGGTACGGAAGTCCCAGTGGATATCATGCTCAAAACGGCCGTAATAGTCGGCGCCCACCCGGTTGCCGTAATGACAACTCAGGCACTGCTGGTCGGTCGGTCGAGCCAGAAAGCGATGATCCGCCAGGGCGCCGTTGGCAAAGGTAAGGTGACAGGCCGCGCAGCCTGTCCCATGACGAGTGGCGGGGTAGCTGTCCCCCGGGGCATAGAGATGGCAACGCAGGCAGCGACGTCGCAGCAGGTCATCGGCCAGTTGCAACGGGGTCTGCGGCGGGTGGTTCCGCTGGGGGATGGCCGTGAGCGAGTCCAACGGCAAGAGCTCCCCGTCAGCACCCCGCAGGGGGTGTACAGCACCTGCAAAGGCCTGGCGGACGAGATTGACCTCCTTGGCCAGGGTAAAGTGGAGAGTGCTGGCAGCCTGGGCAACGACCTTGCCATGACACTTGCCGCAGACCACCCCCATGTGGTCGGGATGGGCCGGCTGCGGGAGCATGCCGGCATGGGCGACCTGCTTGGAATTGGCCTTGGCAGCGCCACGATGACACTCCTCGCAGGGGAAGAGGTGATTGGCATCCAAGGTGAAGGGGTGACAGGCCAAGCAACCGGCAGCTATCGGTCGCTCCGCAACCAGGGCAGGAGCAGCGGTCTTGGTCGGAGTCTCCCCCCGGGAGCACCCGCAAACCAGGGCCATGATGAAGATGAGGGGGACAATGATAGGGGTCACCGCTGACGGTTGATGGTCTGAATTCGCCTGGTCATACACGTTTCTCCTCATAAAGCCCGTAACCTCGCGGCCATGCAGGCAGCACGGCATCAAGGTTGTAAACGGTGACAACATTGCCGTCAAGGGGAAAACCAACCACAATAAATCACTATGCATTTCTCCCGGAGTGGTTTAGGATTGGCCCAATTTTTTTAATGACAAATACTCTTCCGTGAAATTATAATGGGCAGCCATGAAATCATCCAAACATAAATCCAAGACCAAGTTCATCTTCATCACCGGCGGCGTCCTCTCCTCTCTCGGCAAGGGGTTGGCGGCCGCCTCCATTGGCGCCTTGATGGAGAGCCGCGGGCTGAAGATCACCTTCCAGAAACTCGACCCCTACATCAATGTCGATCCCGGCACCATGAACCCGTTCCAGCATGGCGAGGTCTATGTCACCGATGACGGGGCCGAGACCGATCTGGACCTGGGCCACTACGAGCGGTTCTCCTCGGCAGTGTTGGGCCAGGGCAACAACTACACCTCGGGCCGCATCTACTTCTCGGTGATCACCAAGGAGCGGCGTGGCGAGTACCAGGGCGGCACGGTCCAGGTCATCCCCCACATCACCGACGAGATCAAGCGGGCCATCCTGCAGCTGGACGGCTCGGTGGATGTGGCCATCATCGAGATCGGCGGCACCATCGGTGATATCGAGGGCCAGCCCTTTTTGGAGGCCATCCGCCAGTTCAGGATCGACCACGGCCGCGAGAACGCCCTGTTCATCCATGTGACCTGGGTCCCCTACATCAAGACCGCGGGCGAGGTGAAGACCAAGCCCACCCAGCACAGCGTCAAGGAGCTTCGCGCCATCGGTATCCAGCCGGACATCCTCCTCTGCCGCACCGAGACCCAACTCTCCAATGAGATCAAGGCCAAGATCGCCCTGTTCTGCAATGTGGACGCCGCGGATGTCATCACCGCCCAGGACGTGAAGAGCATCTACGAGGTCCCCCTCTGCTTTCACCGCGAGGGCTTGGATGAGAAGATCCTCAAGCACCTAAACATCTGGACTGGGGCACCGCGCCTGGACAACTGGGAACGGTTGCTGGACAAGATCCAAAACCCGAGCCACGAGGTGACCATCGGCATTATCGGCAAATACGTTGACCTCACCGAGTCCTACAAGAGCCTGCACGAGGCCTTGGTCCATGGCGGAGTAGCCAACGACACCCGGGTCAACCTGCGCTATGTCAGCGCCGAGGAGTTGGAACAGCAAGCGGCGGAGGAACTCCTTACCGGTCTCGACGGCATCCTGGTCCCCGGTGGCTTTGGCAAACGGGGGGTGGAGGGCAAGATCAAGGCCATCACCTATGCCCGCACCAACAAGGTCCCCTTTTTCGGCATCTGCCTGGGGATGCAGCTCGCCGTGATTGAATTTGCCAGAAACATCGCCGGCATGGCGGATGCCACCAGCCACGAGTTCACCAACGAAACCGCCCACCCCGTCATCTATTTGATGAAGGAGTGGTACGACTACCGCACCAGCACCATCCAGGTCCGCGACGAGGCCTCCGACATGGGGGGCACCCTGCGCCTGGGGGCATACCCCTGCCAGATGTCCGATGACTCCTTTGCCCGCCGGGCCTATGGCGTGGAGGCCATCAGCGAACGCCACCGCCATCGCTACGAGTTCAACAACGAGTTTAGAGCTCAGTTGATAGCACACGGCCTGATCGTCAGCGGCACCTCGCCGGACTCCACCCTGGTCGAGATCGTGGAGATCGCCGACCATCCCTGGTTCTTGGGTTGCCAGTTTCACCCCGAGTTCAAGTCCGGGCCCATGAAACCGCACCCCTTGTTCAAGGCCTTCATCAAGGCCGCCCTGGCCAACCGCTAACGCCATGCTGCCGGTAAAAATTCACGATACCATTGAGGTCGGCCCTGGCCGGCCTTTTTTGTTGATCGCCGGCCCCTGTGTCCTGGAGTCCGAGGCCATGGCCATCCAGGTGGCCACCACCCTTGCCGAGATCGCGGCTCGGCTCAAGATCGCTTACGTGTTCAAGGCCTCGTTCGATAAGGCGAACCGCACCTCCTTGCAATCCTTCCGCGGCCCCGGCCTTGTCGCCGGCATGGGGATCTTCCAAAAAATCAAGGCGTTGGGCATCCCGGTGGTCTCCGATGTCCACGATGTGACCCAGGTGCGGGAGGTAAGCTCCACCCTAGACCTGATCCAGATCCCCGCCTTCCTCTGCCGTCAGACCGATCTCTTGGTGGCGGCGGCCAGGACCGGCAAGGCCATCTCGCTGAAAAAAGGGCAGTTCATGTCCCCCTGGGAGATGGAGTACGCGGTCAACAAGATCAAGGAGTCCGGCAACCCGAACCTCCTGCTTCTGGAACGCGGCACCACCTTTGGCTACAACAACCTGGTGGTGGACATGCGCTCCTTTGCCGTGCTCAGGGGACTGGGGTGCCCGGTGATCTACGACGCCACCCACAGCGTCCAGCTCCCCGGCGGGGCCGGCGGCAGTTCCGGCGGCCAACGCGAGTTCATCCCGCCCCTGGCCCGGGCCGCCGTAGCCGCAGGCATTGACGGCATCTTCATGGAGGTCCACCCGGACCCGGACCACGCCCTGTGCGACGGCCCCAACTCCATGCCCCTGGACCAGGTGGAAGACCTTGTGCGCCAGCTGCTGGCCATCCATCAGGTGGTGCAACCATGAACGGACCAGGCAACCGCGGCAGCCGCACACCGGACCTCCCCTATGCCGGGGATTGTGAATTCACCGAGTTTCTCAGGCAGCGTGCCTTTACTCGCCATGACGGCAAGAGCGGCCCCTTAAGCCGCCAAGGCTGTCTCAACCGAGCAAAAAATATCAAGCTTCTGCTCCTTGATGTGGACGGGGTACTGACCAACGGCGCCATCACCTACACCCACAACGGCGATGAGATCAAGAGTTTTCACTGCCGGGACGGCTTCGGCATGACCATGCTCAGGAAGATCGGAGTGGAGATCGGCCTGATCACCGCCCGCCAGTCAGAGGCCGTGAGTCGCCGGGCCCACGACCTGAAGATCACCCACCTCTTTCAAGGGACCCGCCACAAGCTAGAGGTCTTTAACCGCCTGATCCACGATTTGGGCCTCGCCCCGCGGGAGGTGGCCTTTATGGGTGACGACTGGCTGGACCTGCCGGTGCTCTCCCAGGTCGGACTGGCCGCCACCGTGGCCGACGCCATGCCCGAACTCACGCCGTTCATCCACTTTCTCTCCAAGTTCCCGGGTGGCCAGGGCGCGGTCCGTGAACTCTGCGACCTGATCATTGAGGCCCAAGGTCGGCGCACGGAGCTGTTCACCGAATACCTGACCCGGGTATGAACAGCCATCGACTTGCCTGGCAGCTCCCGCTCCTCATGCTGCTGACCCTCCCTCTGTGGCAGGGGGCCATGACTCGCTTTCTGACCTTGGAACAAGGTCAAGCCACCGCCCCTCTGCATCAGGACACCAGCTTCCTGCTGGAAGAGCTCCTCTTTCGCGAAATCAACCATGGAGGCGATGCCCTCTCCTTCAAGGCCAAACGCCTGCACGGGCGAGACCAGGCCAGTGATTTCAGCATGGAGGGGATCGATGCCACCCGCCTCGGCCCCGAGCCGCTTCATATCACCGGCAACAGCGCCACCTTTGACCAGAGCCGGCAGATTCTCACCCTCCTGGATACCGTGGTGGTAGAGACCGCCAAACTGGTGGTCAAGGCCGATGCCATGCGCTATTTGCTCAAATTTGGGGTCTTAAAGAGTGCGGCCGAGGTCGAGATGAAGGGTGAGGGCATAGAGCTCTCCGGCACCTCGTTCATGTACAACGTGAAGAGTGGGGGGCTCAGGGTCGGCCAACGAGTCCACTTTCTCTATACCCCGCCCCCATCCACGGAACAGACCCATTAGTCCCATGCCCCCGTCAACCATCCAAAAACACCGGGCTATCGTCCTGATCATCGGTCTGGCCATCTTGGCCTTGGGGCTCCTGGTCTATTACGCCCCTTACGGCTGCCACCAGTATCTGCTGATGCGCGCGGACCTGGACCGGGTCAGCAACGAGATCACCACCCTGAAAGGCCAGAACCAGGAGTTGCGTGATGAGATCGCCCTCTTGAAGTCGGATAGCAACTATATCGAAAAGATTGCCCGCCAGAAGCTGGGGATGCTGAAGAAAAACGAGATCGTCTTTGAGGTCCCTGAGAAAAAGGGCAAAAGGGAGTAGATGAAACGATGGCGTATCGGCATCATCGGTACCGGCAGACACGGTAGCCGCTATGCCAACCACCTGACCCGCGACTTGAAAGAGTTGGCCGAACTCACTGCCATCAGCAGGCAGTCAACAGACCAGGGCCAAGAACAGGCCCGCACCTGGAATACCCGCTTCCATGCCGACTGGCGGCAACTGGTCGCCGATCCCGCGGTCGAGGCGGTGATCAGCGTCACCACCCCCAACCTCAATCCGGCCATCGCCGCTGCCTGTCTCGAACACCAGAAACCCCTGCTCATGGAGAAGCCGCTGGCCGTGAATGCAGCTGCGGCCCAGACCATGGTCGCTGGCTTCACCAAGGCCAAACTCGGGCTCACCGTCGGCCAAACTCTCCGCTACAACCCCATCATTCTCGGCCTCAAGCAGGAGTTGGCCAAGGTTGGGGCCATCCACGCCTTCGCAGCCACCCACCACCTGGAACCATCAACCCTCCCCTGGCTCGCCGATCCCGAAACGGCCGGTGGCGGGGTCATCTTCCACACCGCGGTCCATCTCTTCGATGCCTTACGCTTTATCAGCGGACAGGAGTTGATCCGGGTGCGGGCCGCAAGCTATCAAATCCATAACCCGAGGTTGGAGGACCTATTCTCGGCCCAGATCGAGATGAGTGGTGGTCTTTTCGGGATAGTGATGGCAGGAAAGGTAGGAATGGCCCGGGCGGGCCGCTATGAGTTCATGGGCGAGGCAGGTATGCTGCAAGGTGACCAGGTCCACGGCCGGCTGGAGCTGGTGCAGGGCATGACCACCACCCCCTTGCCCCATGGACCGGCGGGCCCTGCCATCCTGCCGCTGCTCCGCGACTGGTTGGCCTTTCTCGGAGGAGAAGGGGAGAATCCTATCCCGGGCGCGGAGGGTCTGGCCGCGGTGATGATCTGCGAGGCCTGCCGGAAATCAGCGGCCGGCGGCGGTTGGGTATTCGTATAGGGGGGAGGCTATGAGACGGGAAGGTCGTTGATGGTCCATGCCCCGAAGAAGCTTTCCACCTGGGCCACTGGCACCGGTTTACTGACCAGATACCCCTGGATGAAGTCACAGCCCAGGTAGGAGAGATAGCTCAGGTGCTCCCTGGTCTCCACCCCTTCCGCCACCACCTCCAGGTTGAGGTTGTGGGCCAGGGTGACAATGGCCTTGACGATCATGGCATCATCCTCGCTATTGGCCAGATCACTGACAAAGGAGCGATCCACTTTGAGGACATCCACCGGGAAGCGTTTCAGGTAGTTGAGCGAGGAGTACCCGGTGCCGAAGTCGTCAATGGAGAGGCGACAGCCGAACTGGGTGAGGCTGGCCATGCGATCGATGCTGCTGTCGATGTTCTCCATCAGCATGGACTCGGTGATCTCCAGCTCGATCAACTCCGGCTTCACCCCGGTGGCCTCAAGGATCGCCCTGATCATCTCGATCAAGCCGGGATCCTTGAACTGCCCGGCGGAGAGGTTGATCGCCACCCGCATCTCTTGCCCGGCGTCGGACCAGACCTTGCACTGGGTGCAGGCGGTGCGCAACACCCACTCGCCGATGGGCACAATCAAGCCGGTCTCCTCGGCCAGGGGGATAAACTGCATGGGCGCCACCAGTCCCAACTCGGGGTGAGCCCAGCGGATCAGGGCCTCAACGCCGGTCACCTTGCCCGTGGCCAGGCACACCTGGGGCTGGTAGGCCAGGGTGAACTCCTGTTTCTCCACCGCCCGCCGAAGACTGGTCTCCAGGGCAAAGCGGACAAAGGCCTTGGTATTCAGTTCCGCGGTATAGAACTGATAGCTGTTCCGTTCAAGCTCCTTGGCCGAGGACAAGGCGGAGTCGGCGCTCTTCATGAGATCCTCAACCGTATCCCCGTCGTCCGGATAGACCGACACCCCCACCCGACAGCCAAGGAAGATCTCGTTGTCGTTCATCGGGATCACCTTGACCAAGGTATCGATCAGCCGTCTGGCAACCACGGCAGCATCCGCCATGGCCCGCAACCCCTCCAGAATGATGCCGAACTCATCGGCGCCGAAACGGGCCGTGACCTCATTTTCGCTGACATCATAGCCCGCCGTATCGGAGCGCCGCAGGCAATCCCTGAGTCTGGTGGAGATCACCCTGAGGATCTTATCCCCCACCTCGCGGCCGAAGGTGTTGTTGATGGTGCGAAAGCTATCGATATCGACAAAGATCACCGCCAGGAACTGGCCGTTGCGCTTGCAGTTGGCCAAGGCCTTGGAGAGGTGCTCCTTAAAGAGAAAGCGGTTTGGCAGGCCGGTCAGCCGGTCATAGTAGGCCAGAAACTTGAGGCGCTGCTCAATGATCTTGGTCTGGGTGATATCCTGGCAGGTGAAGATGATCTTGGTGGGCACCCCGTCCATGCCGGTGAGGATGGTGCCATCCTGGCGGAAGGTGAGTTCCACTCCGTCCCCGGTGTAAAAACGGTGCTCGAAGAGGATGCTGGTGTTGTGCTCCAGGGCCTCTTCAATGGCCTGGGCCACCGCCGGACGATCATCCGGGTAGATCAGGTTCAAGAAATCCTCATAGGTCTTGGGGGCATTCTCCCCCGTGATCCCCACCAAGCGGCACATCCCCTCCCCCCAACTGAGGGTGTTATCGTTGAGACGCCACTCCCAATTGGTGAGGTGGGCGATCTCCTGGGCGGAGGCCAGCATCACGTCCCTGATGGTCAAGTCGGAGATCGCCTGGTTGGCGCGGATGATATACTTGACCTTATAACTCAAGAGCAGCGGGTTGATGGGTTTGACCACAAAATCAGTGGCCCCGCAGTTGAAGGCCTGGTTGATGGACTGGTAGTCGTCTTGACCAGTGATCATGATGATCGGCACCCGCTCCCCGCCGGGCAACTGCCTGATCCGGGCACAGACCTCAAAGCCGTCCATATCCGGCATGATGACATCCAAGAGAATGGCGTCCGGCATCAGGTGCAGAAAATCGCTGATGGCATCCTGGCCGTTCTGCGACTCCGCCGTGAAGAACCCGGCCTTGGACATCCCCATGCTCAGCAACTGCCTGAGTATCTTGTCGTCATCAACAATCTGGACGAGATGTGATGGTTCATCTTTCACAACGGTATTATCCATAAACGCAAACGGGCTCCGGTTAAGTATCCTCTAGCTACTTGTTTCATATTACGCGCCAGGGTCCCGCCAAGGCAAGCACAAAAAATGGCGGTGCTCAGATTGACAGTTGCCGCCTATCGGTTTACGGTGAACCGATCATGATTCAGCAAGGTGATTGCTTTCCTGCTCGACAACGTTCACCACCGTGAGCAGGCAACCTGCTGGAGTTACAAAAAAATATTCACTGGATTTCAGCAACCCTTTCCTATACAATTTTTGCACATTACCGCGCAACGATCTGAAGTGGAGAAGATAATCCCTGGGCAGCCCCTTTAACTCGACACCAAACTATCATGACGACACGACACACTCTCTTGTTCTTGCTGCGGATGCTCATCGCCACCGGCGTTCTGCTCTCGGCCTCGGCCAGCATCGCCCTTGAGTCGGGTCTGATCTACCCCCCGGACCAGGTCATGGTCAAGCAAGCCGAGGTCAGGATCATTGGCCTCGCCCCGCCAGGGATGAGTACCGTCTCTCTGCAGCTCAAGAATGCCAGTGGTGAGCAGGAGTTCACCGTTGCCGTGGCGGATGGGGCCTTCAATCAAGTGGTCAAGCTCGCCCCGGAGCTCAATACCGTTACCCTGACCCAGGGGACCACGGCCAGCAGCCATGCCCTCTTTCTGGTCACCAAGGATGCCGCAGGCAAACCACCCAAGGGCTTCAAGCCCTACTACCTCCATAGCAGCAACGAATTGACCGAAGCCTGCGCCCAGTGCCATGTGGCGGATGCAAAGGGCAAGGACCACTCCATTATCAAGCAGAAACTCTCCTGCATCACCCAGAGTTGCCACGCTACCATCACCAACAAAAAGTACAAACATGGCCCCTTTCAGGAGGGTTCCTGCACCGAATGCCATAACCCCCACGGCACCCCGAACAAGAAATTTCTGCAACAAAAGATGCCTGCGCTCTGCTTCTCCTGCCACAGCGAAGATGAAGGGATGCTGGCGAGCGGCAAGGTCGTCCACTTTCCGGTGGGTAAGGGTGAATGCACCATCTGCCATGACCCGCACCAATCGGACATGGCCTTCCACCTCAAGAGCGAGACCATAGCCGAACTCTGCAACAACTGCCATGGCAAGAGTATGGTGAAGTACAAATACATGCATGAACCCTTTGAGTCCGGGGACTGCAATGCCTGTCACTCCCCCCACGTCTCCGATTTCGATCACCTGCTCGTTGCCGGCGGTTCGGCCCTGTGCCTGGAATGCCACCAGGAACGGGAGGAGGAGTTCAAACGCCGGTACGTCCACGAACCGGTTAAAAAGGATTGCCACCTCTGCCATGACCCCCACGGTTCCGATAGCCAGAGCCACCTCCTGACCCCCAAGGACAAGCATGGCAAGTACATCCATTTTGAGCAACCGTTGAAGGAGTTATGCCTCTCCTGCCACCGCAAACTCAACCCCGAGGTGGCCAAGCAGATCGAGCACGCCACGGTCACCCACAAACCCGTGGCCGAGGGCAAATGCACCACCTGCCACACCCCGCACTCCACCAATTTTAAG